>NZ_JAQQXP010000002.1:0-312531 GCF_028595265.1 Alteromonas gilva
ACGGCACCACCTGATCCCATTCCGAACTCAGTAGTGAAACGTATTAGCGGCGATGGTAGTGTGGGGTCTCCCCATGTGAGAGTAGCACACCGCCAGGCTCCCATTAAGAAGAAGGCCCACTCAAATGAGTGGGCCTTTTTTGTGTCTGGTCGAAAATTTAAACCAGTACAGCTCTATAGTTTTTAAGTGAATATCAGGCTGCGTTCATCACCTCGCGCGTTTTTCTTTGTTATTACCCTTGCTGTTTTAGTTAATCCAATACTCCGTACCAAGCGCTGAACTGTGTGATAGCAGCTAAGCTCTGTATCTATCAGGCTGTTGTGGCGCTTAAGCTAACAGATTTAGGTGAGTCAGATAAAGACTCAGCTAATAGTTATAAGTACATATGGAGGCTGAGTAAACGCTGTGATCAAAGTTGTAGTAATCGTTTAATGGAGCAGTGCTTCATAATATGGTTGCCAGTGAAGGATTCACAGGCTCAGAGAAACGTCTACGGCGCGATTAACATAGTAACGGGCACGTCAGTGGTCAGTATTAATGTATTCCTGACTTAAGCCTTCTTAATCTTTCATTTGGATCGTCGATACCATACTTCGCCTTGAGCGATTCGATTACCAGCGGGTTATCTACTATAAATTGGTTAATCTGGGCAATTAATTCAGGGTTGTTGAGCGTTGATAAACAGAACTCTACCACGGTCACTGGTAATGACGGGTCGAGAACATAATTATCGATATCATTTAGACCCGATAACATATGCTGAGCCACATAGTAATCCATATCAAATGCATCAGCCCGGTTTAACTCAGCCATATAAATAGCGGCTTTGGTGTCGGTTACAGCCAATAATTCTACCTTGCCCTGACTGATTCGGTCTTGCCAGTATAGTGGTGAGAAGCCCAGTACAATGGCAACTTTTCGAACGTTACTTATGTCTCTGCCGTAGTGTTGCGATTTCACGAAAGTACCCACCAGGCTCTCGGTAAGCGGTGCGCTATAAATTTTCTCCGAGTTATCATTAACGGGGTTTGTCCAGGTTCGGTGGTCAGGGTATACCAAATCAATATTGCCTTTCTCGAGCTCAATCTGGAGGCGAAGAACAGGCATATCGACATATTCAAAGGTTACGCCTGAGCTTGCCGCGAAGGTTTCAAGCAATGCCCACGCATATCCCTTATCGGTGGTTGAAGGAAAATTGTAATGAGGGAAATAATCGAAATTCTGCGAAGCAACAATATAGGTTTTAGCTGCAACAGGCGGCGCACTTGTAATAAGCGCTAAAAACAACAACTGAAGACAAACACTGACTCTGCGCAAAAAAAATCCTTAGTCTAAAACGACAAATAAAATAGAAAAGGCTAGTCGTAAATCTTAGAAAAACTAAGTTTTATAACCGCTGCAAGTCACTACGTGCGCGAAATAAGTAGTAATTATAGTTGTTCAATTTACATACATGCTTAAAAAAAAACAATATTTGTAATGCGAAAGATAGATCAGTCTCTATGCGATGACTGATGTAAGGCTGGTAACTGCCTGGATAATAATAAAAATGCTGGCTGTTGCATGTGACCGTACCTCAACAGCATAACTAAAGAGCTTTACTGGAGAACACCTAAGCGACCCGCTGACTGCCAGTTAGGTGTTCTGCGTTTAAAGAAAAGCGTAGTTAGCGACTTAAAGAGGCGACTAGAAATAGTGGATGTAAGAGATATTAAAGAAGTCTACGCCAGGATTGTCGTCATTAAATCCACCGTTGGAATAATGCATATAACGTAAGGCAAGGCGTTGTTCATAAGGCCTTCTGTCATCCAGGGCGACAACGACTCCAAGTTTGTCTTCAAACTGATAGGTTGAACCGATATCTTTACCTGCAAATTGCTGATCACTGACAATGCCAATACCTATGCCGGCCTCTAAGAAGACAGGGTAGCTATCATATACATTGCCGACTTCCTTTATAAAGACAGGGGTTAAGGCAAACGTGTAGTTGCTATCGGTGTCGCCGGTGGTGTCATGTTTATAACGCCAGTAACTGATGCTGGTTTCAACATAAAGATCGAGTTCACCCAGCCATGTATTATCTAAATTGAAGGACGTGGGGCGATAGCCGAGACGCAGACCCTGAATATCTGCGGCGCCGTTAAGAAAACCCACTGAAAAAGCCTGCTGCCGGGCGGGTACGCAGGTCGAAAATAAGATTAAAAAAAGTGCTGTAATTTTGTACATAGTTACTACTCCTGAAAAGTAATCAGGTGAGCAAAAACTTTGCCATGCGTAACGTGTTGTTTTATATAGTAAAGAATATACTCTGCGGAGTGGCTGGCAGTAGTTCTGTAAGTAAGGTAGGAAAAACTTACACTACCACCGGTATGGCAAATTAATGGAAATCTCTGGAGCTGAGCTGTAACTGTTGAAAGTAGCTACTGCGGTCAATGAGCTTTCCGGCTATTACATGGATGACTCCTTCATCTGATCGCTCAATGATACCGTGCACTTCAAGGATATTAGCGCAAATAAACGCTTTTTTTTGTGCCCGGGAGGTGGCTTGCCACACCACAACATTGATATTGCCAGTATGATCTTCAAGCGTCATAAATGTCACCCCTCCCGCCGTACCGGGCGCCTGACGACCCACCACACAGCCGATAACTTTAATGGGTGACTTATGCACTTTATGACCCAGGTTGTGGGCAAAAGTGATGTGTGGCATAGGCTGCGCCTTTGCCATCATCGCGATGGGATGATTCTCCAGCGAGAGGTTAAGTGATGCATAATCCTCAAGCATATTTTGTTGATCTGTCGGGGAGTCGGCTATGTGCGCCTGGCCGGGCAGACTGCGCAATAAAGGCAGTGACATTTGCGAATCAGACAACTCCCATCGAGCATTAAAGCGGTTGTGACTAAGCGTTCGCAAAGCATTCGCACTGGCTAATGCGGCAAGATCTTTCTGGTTTAATCCTATCTGTTTTACTTCGCTTATACTGCTATACCCGTTAGCAGGCCGGTTTGACTTCAGCGACTGCATTGCCGCGCTCGACAGGCCATTGATTTGTCGTAGTCCGAGTCGGATTTCACCGTCGCTGGTGACCCTGTGGTCGGTGTCACTGCAGTTTACATCAACCGGTAGCACCGCCACTTCATGGGCTGTGGCGTCACGGACCAGTTGCGAAGGACTATAAAACCCCATCGGCCAGCTATTGAGTAAACCCGTATAAAACTCTACGGGGTAATAATATTTCAGCCAGGCTGACGTATACGCAAGCACCGCAAACGAGGCCGAATGAGATTCGGGAAATCCATACTCACCAAAGCCGCAAATTTGTTCAAAGAGTTGCTCGGCAAAGGTTGTCTGGTAACCCCGCGCGGTCATACCGTCTATCAGCTTGCTACGAAACTGCCTGAGCTTGCCCGAGCGTTTCCAGCTTGCCATAGCGCGTCTTAACTGATCAGCTTCACCACCGGTAAAGCCGGCAGCCACCATGGCAAGTTGAATTACCTGCTCCTGAAATATGGGCACGCCTTTGGTGCGGCTTAACACCGCCTTTACCTCTTCGGAGGGGTATGTCTCAGCTTCTTTGCCGTGCCGGCGCAGCAGATAGGGGTGAACCATTTCGCCCTGAATGGGGCCGGGTCTGACAATCGCTATTTGCACAACTAGATCGTAATAGCTGCGGGGTTTGAGGCGCGGTAACATCGACATTTGGGCGCGCGACTCAATCTGAAAAACCCCCACAGTATCTGCCCGGCAAATTGCATCAAACACTTGTTTGTCATCGCCGTGAGCGGAAATAAACGGAATCGACACATCGTACTGATAACGTGACTTGATGATTTGAAAGGTTTTACGAATGGCGGTGAGCATGCCCAGCGCCAGAACATCTACTTTCAGTAACCCCAGTGCTTCCAGATCGTCCTTATCCCACTGGATCACGCTGCGCTCGGCCATGGCGGCGTTTTCTACCGGCACCAATTCATATAACGGGCCAGCGCTGATCACAAATCCGCCTACATGCTGAGACAAATGTCGCGGAAAACCAATAATTTGCTCGGTTAGTTTGATTAACTGCTTAATACGAAAACTGGTTTTATCAATACCAATTTGCAGGAGTTGCGACTGCCAGCCAAGTGTCGTGTCGCGTAAATTAAGCTGCTTCAGCCAGTACGCCAGTTGTGTCTCGGCAAAGCCCAGCGCTTTGCCCACTTCTCTGAACGCGCTTTTAAATCTGAAGGTAATAACACTTGCTGCCAGTGCAGTGCGTTCGCGGCCATATTTCTGGTAAATATACTGAATGATTTCTTCGCGCCGTTCATGTTCAAAGTCGACATCAATGTCGGGTGGCTCGTTTCGCTCCTTAGAGATAAAGCGTTCAAACAGCACGTTGATCTGACGTGGATCAACCGCGGTAATTTCCAGGCAGTAGCACACCACAGAATTGGCCGCAGACCCTCTGCCCTGATACAAAATGCCGCATTGAATAGCATACTGAACAATATCGTAAATGGTTAAAAAGAAATACTCGTACTGTTGGGACTTAATCAGTAAGAGTTCTTTCTCAATAATGCTCCGTATAGATGCTGGCAGGCCATTGGGAAATCGCTTAACAATGCCTTGTTCCACACAGTGACGTAAATAAGATGTCGCAGTATATCCCGGTGGCACGAGCTCACTGGGGTACTGGTACTGAAGCTCAGTCAGGCTAAACGTGCAACGCTGGGCAATGTTAATGCTTTCGGTCAGCCATTGGGCCGGATACAACCGGCTTAGCTTGGTCAGCGGTTTTAAGCTTCGCTCCTGGTTGAGTGTGGCGTTGTGACCTAAATTATCCACCGATTCCCTGACTCGGATAGCGTGCAAAATATGTTGCACAGGCTGACGCTCGCTGGCGTGAAACAGCACCTGGTTGGTGGCTACCAAAGGCATGTCAGTGTGGTCGCTAAGCTTCATAGCAGCGTCAAAACGGCGGGTGTCCTGACCGTCAAGCAGTCTCGATACCCCTATCCAACAACGGTCAGTAAAATACCTGCCTAACCACGTTGCCCAGTGATCATCGTTATTGCCGTATTCGGGTAGCCAGATAGCCAGGCAAAACTTGACCGTTTTTAAGTCCCATTCAGACAGTTCGTAGTGTCCTTTCTCGCAACGGCGTCTGGCATTGGTGATAATTCTGCATAATTCGGCATAGGCAGTTTTATTGGGGCAAAGTAAGCACAACTGTAACCCTGGCTCGAGTCGGAACAGGCTGCCGACAATTAATTTAAGCGGTAAATTATTGGCGCTAATTTCGGCATGGGCCCGGACTATGCCTGCAACTGAACATTCGTCGGTAATGCCAATGGCCTTATAGCCCAAAAACGCGGCTGAATTGACCAGTTCCTCGGGGTGAGAGGCGCCGGTTAAAAAAGAAAAGTTACTCTGGCACACCAATTCAGCAAACATGACTATACAAAATACCCGTGCACATACCAGTGCTGGTGTTCATCGCGGAATACACTCAGGCGCTGGCCCTGGGGCGTGACGGCAATAAAATAATCCCGTTTAACACTCCGGGCATCCCACCAGCCTGTATGAAGTCTCTCCGGGCCATACACAATGTGAGTTTCCTCTCGCAGGGGCCTGGCCTCAGGCAGCAGTAAACCAGGCTGATGCATGGTCGACGCGGAGGTCGTTGCTTGCGGCTTATTATGGCCAGGCGCCAGAGGACTTTCTGCCGTTGGAGTGGCGACACCTGAAAAAGAAAACTCCAAACGGTGATCGTTGACTGTCCGCGGCTGATAAACGCTGTCGGCGCCAAGCCTGGCTAATAGCTTTCCCAGTAACATGTTCTCAGCGTGTTTGGAGTAAACGGTATCCAAAAGCGACAAGTTTTCAGGGGCGAACTCCGTGAGTGTGTCGCTGTAAAGGCGTATTGCGGTAACCGGTGAGTCCAGGCGTAAGGTTTCAAGGTGTAAATCTATCAGTGACAGCCATTCATCAAAATGTGGGTGCGGGGTGCCTGCGTTAATGGTGAGTTGACGATCATCGTCACGCTGGGTGAGCACAATACCGAGTGAATCGGTAGCAAGATTTCTGTGGTGCAAATAAGTACACAATTTTTGTAGCAGGACAGACAGATACCGAAGCAGACGCGGCGCGGCTTCTATAGCAAAAGGAAGCTCCAAAAAATGATCAAAGGTTTGCTTAGGGTGAAAGAGGTCATAGCAAGGCTGTTTAATGCCCCCCAGTGCCAGCACATAGGCGATGGTTTTATTATTAAATCGTTTGCCAAGTTCATCGAGAGGGATTTGCAATAATTGCCCCACGGTATGCACGCCTACTCGTTGTAACTGCTCAATGTCTTTTACACAAAGCTGTGTCGCTGTCAGAGGGCACTTTTGCAGCGCGCCGGCGTCACAAGTCGCTGGTTGCAACGAGTTAATGGCGACGTATGCCAGGACCCGGGCTATCTCAATGGTAGCGCCTGCACCAAACTGGTAAGTCACATGACAGGAGCGCAAAGTTTGCTGGCATAAGGCGATAAAGTTATCCAGCCCCTGGTAATAACGTTCCAGCGGGGTGAGTTTGATGGCAATCCCGGTGGGTTGGCAGAGTACGATGTCTGAGGCAATGGTATACAGTGTTGTTGCCAGGTGCGCCAACTGGCTTTCTTCGCTGAGCGGAGAATGCACGATAACTTCAGTCTGATCGTTCATCGCACTTACCTCAGCCAGGCCCATACCTGCTTTGATACCAGCGTCTACCGCCGCTTTTGAGCATTGGATAACAGTGTTTGTCTCATTATTAACGACCACGACAGTTTGCGCTGAATTGTGCTGCAGCACTTCAAACTGATCGAGTTGTAAACGCGGGAAATACACATAAAGCCACTGCATGGTGTCAGCCCACCTGATGCAAAGCGGTATCAGCGTCGTCAGCGTATTTTGCAAAGGCTTCGGCAATGGCCTGGTTCGTCATTGGCAAAGGGTTGTTGATCACAATATTGTCCAGAGGCCAGGCGCCGGTCACCCGATATATGTTTATGTGCCAGGCAGATTGTCTATAACGTAATTCAAAATCCAGACTGACCGGCAGGGTCAACGAGGTGGTTCCCGGGCGGCTAAAAACGATGACCAGGCAGTCATATTGCCTGGCTAATACCTGCAGGCGGCGGGCTGCTTTTATAGACAGCTGATCAAAATACATGATCAGGCAAGTACAGGCCTGGCTCCGCAATGCTTGTTCGCAAACCCACAAAGTATCAGTGTCATTGCCACAATGAATCACCCAGGATTGCTGACCAAACGCTTGTTGGCTCAGCCAGTTGGTGTTGAATGCCAATGCACCACGCTGTAGCCACAAAATGCGCTTTTTCGATGCTGCTTTGTCGCTGATCAACGGTGTAATAAGACTCATCTCGCCACACCCCGGGAGCACTCTGAGGCGAATGAGTCCGGCAGCCGGCGCACCGCCGACACAGGCTTGGTCGAGTTTTTTATGACCAAAAGCTATCCGCCTGCCCTGATGTTCGGCTGCAGGTTGCTCTCTCCCCCTAAAAATAAGCGGGTGTTTGGTTAGCGAGTTAAGCGATGAAGACATAAAATAATTACTGTATATATGTACAGTAATTGTAGTCAAAAAAAACGCCTTTGCAAAGAGGCGTTCATGGGTTTTTAAACATAGCGGTGGGGACTGGTATAGCCCTGAGTAACTAGCTTGCTGACGTGCTTTCCGTTTTAGTAGGCGGAAAACTCAGGCCTTTACAGGCTACAATAAAGCCATCCAGGGTATTTTTACTCCACGCCATGCGAATATCGCTGGGTTGTTCCTTGACGATCTCGCGCAATTGCTCGAGCGTTACTTCACTGTCTTTTAAGGCGGTTTTTAACGCTTCTTCAACTGACATTCCTCTGTCCATACAGTACACCGCCACAGCGCTGATCTTTTCGAACATAGGATGAAGCACTTCGAAAGGCTTATTGCTGATAAGCCCGCGTTTATGCGAAGACTCCAGGCGCTCAAGCAAAAAGCTCTGTATTTGCTGAGACAGCACAACCATACTGCCACTGGCATGATTCATGCGACGCGTGTTGGCTCTCAGGTTGTTCTCACTGATGAGGAGTTGCTTTTGTAAGTTTTGAATTTTAAATCCAAAAAACACCAGTAAAACCACCAGTGCTGCAAAGATTGCAAATGTAATCATGCAAGGTACTTCCTATTATTTGTTCCGATGCAGTGCTACAAACGGTTATTCTTTGGGTGTATAAATTGGCCTCGGAAAGGCGGTTACTTTGTTCGACAGCTCGGTGATTTTCGCTGAGCCTTGTTTTTTTACTGCATCGATCCGCAGAACATTGTGCATTGGAATAAATGTACTGGTGACGTCGGCAAATTCTGTTTTCAGCTTATCATGCGACGGATCAACTACAATTTGACTGTGATTATCCCATACAAAGTCGCCAATCTCGACAAAACCAAACAAACCGCCTTGTGAAACCTCTCTAACGTAAAGCTCGTAATGCTCGCCATTACTGACAAACTGTACTCGATAGAGTGTACTGTTATCGGCCATGAATTTTCTCTGTAAATGCGTTATACACTAAGGTAGGCGATTATAAAGGGTTCGTGCCGGATGCTCTACTCCGGATCGATATTATATCGGTTGATCGTTTAACGCATAATTGGCTGCAGCAATGCCCGGGTGGCGATATGCAGCTCTTCTTTGCTGTCGGCTAATATACTGTTAATCGCAAAGCCTTGTACAAAGCTGGTAAGTTGTAACGCAACGGCTTCAATATTGATATCACCGCGAACGGTGAGTTGTCGCTGGGCTTGTTCCAGACAACCAATAAAAGCCAGCTGTAGTCGATCCAAATAATGCCGGCCTTTGGATTTGATGTGTTGGTCTTCACTGCCAAGCTCGGTGACCATGTTGATCAACAAACAACCCCTGGCAAAAATGTGTTCAATGTAGGCTGCAAAAAAACGTTCAATGGAGGCCAGGCCATTATGATCGGCCAGATGCTCCAGAATAGGATTGAGCTTTTGCGTTTCATAGTGGTCGAGGGCAGCATACAAAAATTTAATTTTACTGCCAAATTCGAGGTAGAAACCGCGCCGGTTAAACTCGGTACGCGCAATGATTTCTTCCATCACGGCACCGTTAAAGCTGTGTTCAATAAAGATATCCTCAGCTTCACTGAGGATGTCAGTCAGATTATAAAGGGATGTGCGCGGCATAAGTAATTCAGTATTGTGGACTAACTAAACTGTAGTTCGCCCCGCTTGAAATGCAATAAAAGCGTTGATGTTAGTCCCGGTTTTACAAGAAAAATGACTGCTTAAAACAGGCCCATTGTTCGTTAAAGTGCTCGGTAGGCTTACGTTGAAAGCCACTGCGAATAAACTGGTTTATCCGGCCATCGGTAAAACAAATCAACGTGTTAGCAATTAAGCCTTCGTCAGCAGCGAGATCTTTGCCCTCTCGTAAACGACGTTCGCGTAATACTTGTTTAAGCTGTGTTTCAAGGCGTTCAAACAGCTTGGCAATACGCAGGCGTAAACGCTCTTGCTCACCCATTAATGCATCGCCATTTAAAATACGGGTGATACCCGGATTCTTTTCAGCAAAGCCTAAAATAAGATGCAGAATTAGCTGACAGCGTGCAGCAGAGTCCTTTTCCTCATTCATGATTTTATTAATGCGCGAAAAAAGAGTCTCTTCAATAAACTCGATGAGTCCTTCAAACATGCGCGCTTTACTGGGGAAATGGCGATACAGAGCCGCTTCAGACACACCTACCTTTTCTGCCAGCTTAGCGGTGGTAATTCGCTGGCCCGGGCTGGTCTCCAGCATTCCTGCGAGCGCTTGAAGAATTTGAGCTCTGCGGTTGGTTCGTTTTGCAGCAGGCATAATAAAAGTACTTCCTCTACTTATTGAGTGACAACAGTTTCCACTTTATTGTGAATTATAATTTCAGTGTGTCGTTTTATGTTGATACCGTTCGATAACAACGTTCAATAATTCGATTGCTAAGTCTGTTTTTGGTTGTGGAGATAAATTCCTGCTACCTTCCGGCCAAAATAGTTGTAACGCGTTGGCGTCGCTATTAAAGCCCAGTCCCGCCAAAGTGATATCATTGGCTGCAATCATATCCAGTTTTTTTTCGGTCAGTTTTCGTTTTGCATAGGCTTCAACATTCTGACTCTCTGCTGCAAAGCCGACACAAAACGGCGGGCTTGGCAGATTGGCAACAGCTTTTAGGATATCAGGGTTTTTTGTAAATGTAAGTGTTAACTCATCGGCATTTTTTTTGATTTTATTCTCTGCTACATCGGCGGCGCGGTAGTCAGCAACAGCCGCGGTGGCGATAAAAATATCGCATTCCGGGGTTATGCTCATCACTGCCTCAAGCATTTGCTCGGCAGTTTCTACGTTAATTCGGTTTACCCCCGGGGGGGTTGCTAAGGCTACTGGCCCGGCAACTAAGCTCACCTGAGCCCCCATTGCCCGTGCTTGTTGGGCTATCGCAAAGCCCATTTTTCCGGAACTATGATTAGAGATAAATCTTACCGGGTCAAGGCTCTCGCGGGTGGGGCCGGCGGTAATCAGTACGTGCTTACCTTGCAACGGTTGAGCAGGAGCGTGCAGTCGGCTCAGGTATTCAACCAACTCCTGCGGTTCGAGCATACGGCCTGGCCCGGTATCGCCACAGGCCTGCTCGCCTTCGGCAGGGCCGAGTAATTGTATATCGTACTCTTGCAGCAACCGGGCATTGTGCTGGGTAGGCCTGGCTTTCCACATTTGTTGATTCATGGCCGGTGCAATAAAAATATCCGCCGTAGTAGCCAGATAAATAGTGGTTAATAAGTCGTCTGCGATACCGTGGGCGAGTTTTGCCATGGTGTTGGCAGTGGCGGGCGCAATTAATAAAATATCTGCCCACTTGGCTAGTTCAATATGCCCCATTGCTGCTTCGGCACTGGGATCGAGTAAATCAGTACTGACCGGAAAGCCAGACACTGCCTGTAAAGATAATTCGCTAACAAAGTGGGACGCCGACGCATTTAAGACCACTCTTACCTGGGCACCAGCCGCAACCAGCTTACGCACCAAATCGGGAGTTTTGTAGGCAGCAATACCGCCACAAATACCTAAAACTATCTTTTTACCGGATAACGTCATTTTTAAGTCCAGCCTGCTAAACAACGAAAAGATTACCATGAGCTTGATGTTGAGTGTAGCGCTTTGAAAAGCAGAGCCCTGCGCCGACCAACAAAACACTGCTTGGGTGCAGTAGTGAAAGAAAAGCCAATCATTTAGGCTTGATGACACAGATTGACTTTTACTAAGGCACACCTATGACACTCAATCGTTGGCCACTGCGAGAACGCCCCCGTGAAAGGTTGCTTCGGGTTGGCTCAGCGCAACTATCGGATACCGAATTGCTGGCTATCATGATGCGCTGTGGTGCTAAAGATTTGCCGGTGCTGGAGCTTGCCGGCGCGTTGCTCAGTCATTTTAAAAGTTTACGGGGTGTTTTTGCCGCATCCTGCCGTGAATTATGTGTGCTGCCAGGGGTAGGGCCATCCAAATACTGTGAGCTACAGGCCGCTATGGAAATATGTCGTCGTCAGTTAGCAGAGCCGTTGTATGAACGTTCGGTGTTTAACTGTGCCGAAGAAGCAAAGTATTTTTTACGGGCAGAACTGCGCGATCTGCAGCATGAGGTTTTTGGCGTACTGATGCTCAACAGTCAGCATCAGCTAATTATGTTCAGAAAATTATTCAGCGGCACCATTAACGCTGCTGCGGTGTACCCCAGAGAGATAGTTAAACAAGTACTGGCCGACCATGCGGCAGCGGTTATTCTGGTTCATAACCATCCGTCCGGCAATGCAACACCGAGCCAGGCAGATATCCGTTTAACCAGCGATATTAAGCACGCGCTGGCGCTGGTGGATGTTATCGTACTCGACCATTTTATTGTTGCAGATAATCAGGTTATCTCATTGGCACAACAAGGCGTGTTGTGATTTCTTTAGTTTTTATTGCCAGCAGCATTTTTTTGCGTTATAGCTAGTGATCTTGACATTGAAATGCTTTAGTATATGTACTTGGCGGTTATCCCATAAAAAGGACTAAACATGAAAAAATCTATAATTGCTGCAGTAGTGGGCGCTTCGCTATCATTAGCAGCTTACGCACAAGAAGGCCAGGTGGCTGGTGGCGTTAATACATCTGAAGCGGTCGTTGGTGGACTAACTGCCGGTGAAATCGCTGGTGGAGTTATGACCTTCGCTTTAGTTGCCTCAGTTGCTGCGAGCAGCGACGGCGGATCTTCTATCGGCGATGGTGACGGCGATGGCGACGGTGATGGCGACGGTGATGGCGACGGCGACGGTGTTTGTGAAGGTACAGATGAGTTAGTTGACGACGTATGCGTTGGCACAACGACTACTGTTACCGTGACAAGCCTGACCGGTACAGCTACAGGTACAACAACTATTACTGTACCAGTAACCTTTACCTACGCTCCAACTGTTTCACAGTAATACAGTCATTTAGAAAAAGCCGCCTTAGAGGCGGCTTTTTTGTTGGATATAACCTGTTTTCTTTCGTTGAGCTGTCAATGTTCCCTGTGAATCGCTTTAGGTTAATTGTTGTAGCGTTGTTGCTATTAACTTCGTTGGTGGGGTGCTCATCAACCAATCAACTTTATTTAGAAACATTAAAACTCGCTTTTTTTCCGGATGCCCCTACTTTGACTTTAGAGCAAGTTAAACAAAGTAAGGCTGATCTCCTTAAAGTAAAACACGGCGAGCGGTTACCTGTTTACATGGGATTGGCTTACATTGAAGACAGCCAACTTAAGTGGGTATCTGCTGACAACGCCATACTGGTGTTTCACCACGACAAGCTGATTCGTACATCAGGCCTGGACTCAGACCTACAATACTCATCAGTGTTAAATGACTACACGTTAAGTCTTGCTAACCTGGCTAAACAGCCTGAGTGGCGCTATAACATCGATATTGATAACCAGGTATATGATCTGCCCATGCGATCTCAGTGGTATGTGGAGGCCCCTGAATCAGCGGAGTTTTATGGTCATTCACTGACGATCATTCCAGTAAAGGAAGTTGTTACAACCCAGGTTAATGAGCCATTTGCCTCGCATTCCGAATCATGGACAAATGTTTACTGGTTTGATGCGGCATCAAAACAGATCGTGTATTCCGAACAAAAGTCATCACCCTATGCCCAGACATTACAAATGACCTTTGTGAGTCGTATCGCCAGAATTATCGATAAAAGTCAGGGGAACGGCCAATGACACTAGCAAGAATTTTTATTCTTTTATCGTTTCTGCTGAGTGACCAATGCTTCGCCACCGTGACATTCAATGTGCAAGGCAAGGTGTATTCGTTTGAGCAACCGGTAAGACTGGCCAACGTTCTGTCGTTGGTAAGTGACAAGCCTGCCTATTGGGCCAGTTCTGCGGTTTATAAGCTCAACGATCCGGGCCCGGAGAAACTGCGGGCTGAGGTATTACAAACACTGTCTGATTTAATTCGTCAACAGACCAAAAACAGTAAGGGTTACCACGAATTAACTGCGCTGTACCAGGAAATAGGTAGCTGGCAACTGATGCGCAGAATGAACATTCTGGTTGATTATGACCAGGCGCGTTTAAACAATCAGCGCAATCCTGCTTTTCAACACGGCGACTATTACATAAAGCTGCAACCGCGCCGCACAGAGATCCACCTTTTTGGTTTAATCAGTGAGTCACAACAACAACTTGACTATGAGCAGTCCAGTACGGTTTCTGATTACCTGAATGCGACTGCGCGCAGCACTCAGGCACACCGGGATTATGCCTACGTAATCGAACCGGACGGCACTCTCATCAGAACGGGCATTGCCTACTGGAACCGCCAGTATTATAAGCCAATGCCCAATAGCATTATCTTCGTGCCTCTTCAAACGTCGTTGTTGTTTGATAACATCGATGAGTTGAACAGCAATATCGCCCAATTATTGAAACACAGGATGTAACTTTGGCATCGCACGCTTATTATTCTTTTACCGCTCTTCTGCTAATGGGTTATGTTGCGCCAGCACAGGCTGTCGAAGACGAAACGCCCAATAGTTATTCAGTTACGCCCTCGCAAATGGTGCAGGGCGGTGTTGGCCTGTGGCAAACCCCCACGGCTCGAATGATGCCCGAAGGCTCTCTCAGCGTAAATTATACCGACAATAATGAATATCGATTCTGGTCAGTGAGTATGCAGTTGTTTCCGTGGATGGAGGCAACAGCACGCTATACCGATGTACGCACGCGTTTGTACAGTCAGGTTGATAGTTTTAGTGGCGATCAAACCCTCAAAGATAAAGGACTCGATGTTAAGTTCCGGCTGTGGGAAGAAAGCTATTACCTGCCTGATATTTCGCTGGGACTAAGGGATTTTGGCGGTACCGGCTTTTTTGAAAGTGAATTTATTAGCGCCAGTAAGTCCGTCGGGCCGTTTGATTTTCATGCCGGCTTAGGCTGGGGGTATCTGGGACACCATAACGACATCACCAACCCCTTCTGCGAAGTCCGTGACAGCTTCTGCGAGCGCCCTGAGGGGTTTTCTGGTCGTGGCGGTAAGGTAGACTATCAAAACTTTTTTAAGGGGCCTACGGCATTTTTCGGTGGCGTGGAGTATCAAACACCCTGGCAAAATCTGGCGTTAAAAGCGGAGTATGAGGGTAACAATTACGAGTTTGATCGCGCCGGACCGCTTGAGCAGGACTCACGGTGGAATATTGGCGCTGTGTACCGCTGGAATAATTTTGATTTTTCGCTTAATTACCAGCGTGGTAACACCATTGGTTTTGGCGTCAGCTACAACCTGAATATGCACACCATTAAACAGGTTAAAATAGACCGTGAACCGCGGGATATTGTGGGGGCGACCCCCAGTGCGGATGTGGCTTCTATAAATCGCAAACGCCTGTATAACGATTTGGTCAGGCGCGGTGGGTACTTTATTAACGACACCGTAATCGATGACAAACAGGCCACTTTTTATGGCGTACAAACCTCCTACCGTGATGCCGATGAGGCAACCGAACGGGTGGGGCGGATTCTGGCCTCCGAGTTGCCAGCATCGATAACCGAATATCATATTGTTGAACATCAGGGCAATATTTTGATGCTCGACACCGTTATCGACGCGAAAGCGTTCCGCGAGCATGCCTCTTACAGCGTACCTGAGCCGGATATTTCCTCCACTTACCGACGTGTTTCGCCCACTGATGAACAGGTTGAGGCGTTTGCCCCTAACCGCACTTCCGGCGCGTTTTTGTCGTCTAAGTTTTTCTGGACGCAATCTTTCGGTAATCCGGAAGATTTTTATCTGTATCAGCTTGGTATCCTGACAACCGCCGGTTATAAATTTAATCGTCAACTGGGTATTTTTGGTAGTGTCCGAACTACCCTGCTCGACAACTTCGATAAGTTTAATTACAAAGTCGATAAAGAACAGACCGTACTGCCTAGGGTGCGTACCCAGGTGCGTGAGTATGTGACGCAGGGTACTTTTACTATGGATACTGCCTATGCGGTATGGACCGACAGACTGTCTGAAGATTGGTATTATCAGGCCTATGGTGGCTACCTCGAAACCATGTTTGGTGGCGTCGGGGGTGAAGTTCTGTACCGTCCGGTGGATAGCCGCTTCGCGTTTGGCGTTGACGTGAACTATGTCAAACAGCGCTCCTTTGAGGACATGACGAGCTTTTTTGATTACGAAACCTTTACCGGCTTTGCCACCGCCTACTGGCGACCGGAGTTCTTGCCGGATACACAGCTGAAAATCAGTGCCGGGCAGTTTTTAGCCAAAGACCGTGGGGTAAACATTGATTTTGCCAAGCGCTTCGACAGCGGCATTGTAGTAGGCGCCTTCGCGTCATTTTCGAACGTGTCGGCGGAAGAATACGGCGAAGGGAGTTTCACCAAGGGGTTTTACCTGTCTATTCCCTTCGACCTGTTCGTGTTGAAGCCGGCAAAAGGGCGCGGACAGTTTCCGTGGATACCCATTGCACGGGACGGAGGGCAGATGTTGATTCGTCCATCGCAGTTAATTGGCACGACCGAAATTCGTTCGCCATTCTATGAGTAGAATCGCTAACATCGCGGGGGTTGTCTGTTTTGTGCACTAATTTTGAGGTTTTTTGGCTTTTCAGTTGAATTACGTTCGGAAATACTGTATAAAATGCGCCCTCTTTATTAAAGGTTAAGACGTCGTCAGACCCGATATGCAAATTGCTGGTGGGACCGATTGGCGAGACAAAATTCGTTGTTCTGGAGACAAATAATGTCAAGAGTATGTCAAGTAACAGGTAAGCGTCCTGCGGTAGGTAACAACCGCTCTCACGCTAGAAACGCGACTCGCCGTCGCTTTTTGCCAAATCTTCAATCTCACCGTTTTTGGGTTGAGAGCGAAAACCGTTTTGTAAAACTGCGTCTGTCTGCAAAAGGCATGCGTATTATTGATAAAAAAGGTATTGATACTGTATTAACAGATATCCGTGCCCGTGGTGAGAAAATCTAAGGAAACCTAATCATGCGTGATAAAATTAAATTAGTTTCTTCAGCTGGTACTGGTTTCTTCTACACCACTGACAAAAACAAGCGTAACATGCCGGGCAAAATGGAGATCAAAAAATTTGATCCTGTTGTTCGTAAGCACGTTATGTTTAAAGAGGCCAAAATCAAGTAATAAAACTTGCTTTTGTCTCCACGAAAACCCGGCCGTTGCCGGGTTTTTTGCGTGAGCGTACACTAGTGAATACTAACCACGGGTAATTTAACAATGGCCAGAATGTCGAAGCGAGCATTTAACAATGTAGTGATATTTGCCATGTTGGGCATGATATTTTTGTTTAATCTTGACCGTTTCGTACCCGAATCTAAACTCCCCGCCAATCAGCCGTTACTCCCTGAAGGCGTATATGTGCTGAAAATCGAGCAGCATTCACAAAAGCTTGAACGCGTTGGCCAGCAGTGGCGCTTTGTGGGGCTCAATGAGTCGTTATCCACGTCACCGGAGCAACACATACAAGCCTGGCGCGACGCCGTTATTCAGGCCTCCAAGCCGCCCAGAAGCGTTGATCAGACAGAGCCGCTGGTAGCAGTTGTGTGGGTTGCCGGACAGGCTCAGGGGCTTGTTTACGCCTTTGTGAAGCAAGATCAGAACCTGTGGGTTAATGTCGATAGCCAATGGTATATCGTGGTTAACCAACGCTTGGATCAACTGCTGCCCTGGCTCCAGCATTCGCAGGAAATGTAATGCCTGAGTTACCCGAAGTCGAAGTCAGCCGTCTAGGCATAGCGCCTTACCTGGAAGGCGCGCAAATCACCGGTATTATTGTTCGCGACCGGCGTTTGCGGTGGCCCGTAGAGGAAGCGCTGAGCGACGCCGTCGGACAGACCGTGATGGCTGTTAACCGTCGCGCCAAATACCTCATCATCGAGCTGCAAAGCGGCGGGCGCATTATTTTACATTTGGGCATGTCTGGTAAACTACGGGTGCTGGATGCCGCTGTACCACCGATAAAGCACGATCATATAGATATCGTTCTGGCGTCGGGTAAGTGTTTGCGCTTTAACGATCCCCGTCGTTTTGGTGCCTGTTTGTGGCAGGCGCCCGGCCATGAAATCCCGACGCAGCTTAGCCATCTCGGCCCGGAGCCGCTCACCGACGATTTTACTGCTGATCGGCTGGCGTTGTTATCCAGGGGAAAACAGGTGGCGGTAAAAAACTTTATTATGGACAACGCTGTGGTGGTTGGAGTGGGTAACATCTATGCCAACGAAGCGCTGTTTATGGCAGGCATCGATCCGCGCCGCAAAGCGGGTAAGGTGAGTGCCACGCGCTACCAACAGCTTACCGGCGCAATTAAAGAAGTACTGGCCAAAGCGATCCAGCAAGGCGGAACAACCCTCAAAGACTTTACCCAAACCGATGGCAACCCCGGCTATTTTAAGCAGTCGCTCAGTGTTTATGGCCGTGCAGGCGAACCCTGTATAGCGTGCGAAACGCCTATCGAAAGTCTGACCATCGGTCAGCGCAATACTTTTTATTGTCCTCAGTGCCAGCGCTAGTCTGCTCTCGTAACGGCTTAGCCTGAATGCAGTAATTTGTTGAGCGCCGCTTTGACGGCCGGGTGGCAAAACTGCCCTACGTCACCATGATGCAAGGCCACTTCCTTTACCAGCGTTGACGATATAAACGAGTTTTCTTCTGAGGGGGTCAGGAAGACGCTTTCCAGATCAGGGTTGAGGCGCCGGTTCATGTTGGCTAACTGAAATTCATATTCGAAGTCGGCGACTGCTCGCAGGCCACGAATGAGTATGGTGGCATCCTGCTTTTTAGCAAAATCTGCCAGCAAGCCGGAAAAGCCAATTACGGTAACATTATCGAGTTTACAGGTTACCTCGGTAATCAGGGCAACCCGCTCATCTAAGCTAAAGAGCGGTTGTTTGCTGGGGTTAGCTGCGATCCCTACAATGACTTCATCGAACATGCGCGACGCGCGTTCAATGAGATCAGCATGACCATTGGTAATAGGATCAAAGGTGCCCGGGTAAATTGCGCGTGTGTGCATAGTCAATGAGTATAATTTAAGTTAATCAAACAGTACCTACAATCGTGGCCGGTTGCAATTTTCTATGCCCAATAGCCGGTCAGCAGACGCTGCCAGTGACTATCGTCGAAAGCGTAGTTGCTATGTACCGCCTTTTCTTTGCGCAGTGAACGCTGCAACCGTGCCAGGTTAGCGGCTTTCCATTGTTGTCCGTTTTTGTACCCGCACTTATCAAAGTCAATCAGCCAAAACCTGTTGTTAGTATCAAGCATGATGTTGTGAATATTCAAATCGTGGTGATAAACACCGTGATCATGTAACTGGCGTATAAGCGCGCCCATACGCTGCCAGTCTGACGGAGCCAGCGCGTCCTGGCAGAGATGTTCATGGACTTCGCGGCTATTGGGGATCCGCTCCATCAAAATACTTGCTTCGTAAGTCATGCCATAACGACTCACCCGGCCAGCGATACCCCTGGGAACCGGCAGTCCGGCGCTGCGCAGGGTATTGAGTAATTGCAGTTCGCGGAAAGGGCGACAGTTGGCCAGGCCAGAATAAATAAAACGGCGCCTGGCAATGTGGCGCACCAGGCCGCCACGGCAATAATCGCGCAGCACCATGGGTGCCGGTGACGCTATTAATACCGCCTGGCCCCGGCCGCTGGCGGCGGTGGCATGCTGTTGTTGTTGCCAGTACGAGCTCTGAAGCCACTCAACAGGTGGCAGTTGAATACCGAGCGCGCGACAGACGCTTGGACAACGTAGCAGACTATGGCGGCCCGATTGAAAGGTCTCTATGGCTTGCAATGATATTTCTCGGCATTAAGACTTGTTTAATCCTGCTGATTGTAATCAAATTAGCGAGGTTTATCAGTGTAAGTTGGAAGATTCTTTGTCAGCGGTAACAAAACTCCCCCAAAATTCAAGAATATGTATTCTTCGCCTCTCTGCTATCGGTGATGTTTGCCATGCCGCGGCGTTGGTGAATCGTATTCGCACTACCCGTCCGGATATTCGCATTACCTGGATCATCGGTAAAATTGAATACCAGTTAATGAAAGGCCTGGAAGGCGTCGAGTTTATCATCTACGACAAAAAAACCGGCCGCCAGGGCATGAAAGCGATCCGCGAGCAGTTTAAGGCGGTGCGTTTTGATGCGCTGTTTATTATGCAAATTGCGTTGCGGGCTAATTTGCTGTCCCGCGCAATACGCGCCGCGGTCAGATTAGGCTTTGATAAAAAACGCAGCAAAGAAGGCCATAGCTTATTTATTAATAAACGTATTGCGCCCCAGCGACACCCTCATGTGTTGGAGGGCTTCATGGCATTTGCTGATGCCGTGGGTATACCGCCGGTCCCCACACCTGCATGGGCGCTACCGCTGAGTGATCAGGATTACGCAAAGGGGTTACAACTGGCGAATGAACGCCAGTATGCGGTGATCTCGCCGGCCGCCTCAAAGGCTGAAAGGAACTGGCATGCTGACGGCTATGCAGCGGTAGCCAATTACTTAGCCAAACGCGGCCTGGCCGTTATATTGTGTGGCGGTCCAGGGCCATTGGACCGCCAGATTGGCGATGCGATCATTGCTGCCGGCGCGCCGGTAAGCCATGACTTAATCGGGCAGACATCACTAAAGGAACTGGCCGGTGTGTTAGCCAGCGCCCGTCTAGTGATTGCCCCGGATACTGGCCCTGCGCACATGGCAACCTGTGTTGGTACCGCGGTTATCGGCCTTTATGCGCATTCTAATCCGCGCCGGACCGGACCCTACAATAACCTTGATAACGTGGTGTCAGCCTACGACTATCATATCAAACAACAAACCGGCAAAGACTGGCAGCAACTGCCCTGGGGAAGCAGAGCAAAAGGTGAATCCCTGATGACAACGATAACGCCAGAGCAGGTTTACGCTGCAATCGACAAGCTGTTACCACCTGATAGTATTGAATAAAAATTCAACAATAACTTTCAAAAAAAGGTTTCCTTTCTATACTTAAGTAATCTTGGCATTACTTAAATACTACTGCACAAAAGGAACTATGCAGATGTTAACCTTTTTAATGTAAGGCGTTACGTTGAAAACCGGGTCCCTGAAAGCCATTCTCACATGCCTTGTTTTACTGTTTGCAAAAGAAGGCGTTACCGACGTTTACTCTACCAACGTAATGGCTAATTTATCGGTGAACGTCGAGTCATTGTCGCCAGCGCAATTGCGCATGATCTTTGCCGGGCGAACACAATTTTGGCCCGATGGCAGTCGTATTCGTGTTTTTGTGCTGCCGTCCGGTAATCCGCTTCATCAGGAGTTTTGCCGTACCCAGCTTAACGTTTACCCATACCAGCTAGAGCGTATCTGGCAGCGCGTGGTGTATTCGGGTCAGGGCGTAGCGCCACACGTGGTCAGTTCCCCTGAAATCCTGATTGAAAACATCGCCAACACACCGGGTTCGATAGGCTATATGCCAAAACATGTGATTAACCCCAAGGCGAAAAATCTGACTGTTTTAGGGGGCCAGCCATGATACAGCGCAGGCTGACAGGCGCAATGCTGGCCTTAATGACAATGGCTGAAGCGGGTGCCCAAACCGAAAACCTCGCCTGGCATGGTTTTGTGGCGCAGGGAATTACCAGCTCCACAGACAGCCATTACATAACTGACGATAACGATATTACAGCGGAGCTGACCGAAGCGGGAATCAACGCCACCTACATCCTCAACTCGTCGCTCAGCGTTGCCGGCCAATTGGTTTATCTTGACGGCGGCAATCGGTTTAGCCCGGGCACGCGAGTGGACTACCTGTTTGTTGACTGGCGGGTCCGCCAACAGTTTGACTGGCAGCTTAACGTGCACTTCGGGCGCTATAAAAATCGTCACTGGCTGTATTCGGCCACCCAGGATGTGCCGCAAACCCGGCCTTCCATTACCCTGCCGCAATCCATCTATTACGACGGTAACCGCGACGTGGCGCTGAGCAGCGACGGTATCGCCATACAAAGTACGTCATCGGGGAATACCGGAACCTGGGACGTGCGTTGGAGTTACGGACGCTCGCCCCTCGGCAAAGACGACTCTAAAAAACTGCTGAGCCCGCAGGTACAGGGGCGCGTAAAACAGGATTTTGTTCATCAGTTCAGCACCTACTGGCGGCCGGATGCTTCGCAGTTACAGCTAGGTGTGTCGTTACTGCAATCAGAATTTACCTACGACCCGGCCAAACAAGACATACTGCTCAGTGGCGATTCAATGATCGACCGTATTACCCTGGCGGCACGCTATGACAGCGAAAACTGGGAGCTGAGTATGGAGCTGCTGCGAGACCGGTTAATATATCAGGGCACGTTCGCGAACGGGCTGAACCTGGATGTGGATAAAACCGGCGAGGGTGGCTACATACAATGGCGCTATTTCCTGACGCAAAATGTCACCGCCCTGGCAAGAATAGACACCTACGATGTGGACCGCCAGGACCGTAAGGGCAAGCTGCTCGAGCAAAGCCCTTTCGGCATGATACCGGCTCACTATGGTTACATGGACGAGATCACCCTGGGCCTGAGCGTTGATATCACCAGCCAGGTGCGATTAAGCGGCGAATACTCACGGGTGCGCGGTGCGGGTCGCATTGCACCAGTGCTGTTTCCCGATGCCTTAATTTATGCACAGCCTTACTGGAGTAACTGGTCGTTGCAGCTAATGTATTGGTTTTAGCCGTGAGTAAGTCAGTATCACTGCGCTATAAAGTGCTAATTATCCTATTGATTACCGTCATGACGGTCTGTTCGGTGGTGGTTAGCTTATTACTGTATCAGGCGGCGCAACAGGAGCGGCAGCTTAATCAGGCGTTATTGTCGCGTGATGTTACCCGCTATCATCAAATTTCCTCGCTGCTCAGTGAGCGGTTAACCGTATGGGTGGAAAGCCTTAAATTTGTTAATGAAACGTCCATCGATACGCAATCAGAACTCGTTGGGGCGCTGCAGCGTTCCGCTGATTTTTTGTCGCTGCAATGGGACGTTAACAACGTATGGGTAGTGAATGGTCAGCAAGAGGTCATTTACCGTCAGGGTGAAATACTGCCGGATGCCATTAGGCCCATGGTGTCAGACACGCTCAGAGAGACGCGACCAGTCTATGGTTTGCATTGCCGCAACCTGTGTATGCAGGTCAGCAGTATTCCTATTTTAACCCACTCACAAACCGCCAGTGTGGTGGTAATGAGCACCTCGGTGCAGGAGTTACTCGCCTTGTTGAGTGAAACCACACAGGCTGAACTGGCAATGGTAAAAGAGATCCCCAATGCCCTGTCTCAACAAAACCGTTATGTCCTCAACAGTATATTAACTGAGCCGCAGGAACAGTTTATGTCTGAGGTGCTCAGAGCTATTCCTGCCGGCGCCAATAAACAAAAGCTGCTTACCGCGGGGGTCGAGGTTAACGTTAGTAACAACGCGTACCTGGTTACCTTTGTGCCGCTCTACAGCGACTTACCCAATGGCTATTACCTGTTGTTTGTGCACGATATTGATGCGCGTAAACATGCTTATCGCACACAAAACGCGACCATATTTTTGGGCGGCTTTGGTTTGGTGACGGCGTTTTTGCTGAGTATGTTTTTGCTGTTGCGCCGCTATGCCTACAAATTGTCAGTGTTATCCAACATGTTACCGCTACTGGCTCAGCAGCGCTTTAGCGAGTTTAAAGCGGCGCAGGAAAACAGCTTTACCCGGAACAGCTGGCTCAGTGACGAACTCGATACTCTGGGCGAAACCGCCATAGAACTTGCGCAGCGGCTCGAAACGCTGGATCAGCAAGCCACCGCCAATACGGCCAAACTCGAAAAAATGGCCATGTTCGACAGCCTTACCGGCCTGCCAAACCGCAGCATGATGATGTTTCAAATACATAAACAACTGGCAGCCATGCAGCGACAGCAGTCAGGTATGGCGCTGCTGTTTATTGATTTAGACAACTTTAAAAAGGTCAACGACAGTCATGGCCATCACTTTGGTGATGAAGTGGTTAAGCTGGCAAGTGTGCGCCTTTCCGGTGTAATTCGCGAAAACGACAATATCGCCCGTTTTGGCGGCGATGAATTTGTGGTTATCGTCACCGATCTGGATCACGAAGAACAGGTAAGTGCGGTGGCCGAAAAGCTCATCAGTCAGTTTGTTGAGCCCATGCACATTGGCGAGCATACCTTTTATATCAGTATCAGCATTGGTATCGCCTACACCGAAAACGCCAAGTCCAGCACCCTGGAACTTATGCGCCATGCCGACACGGCCATGTATGAGGCGAAGCTCTCGCACGGCTCCGCATATTGTTTTTTCCGGGCGTCGATGAATCAAAAAATCATCAACCAGGTAGAGTTAGAAGCCGCCGCTCGCGTGGCGCTGCAAAAACAACAGTTTTTCTTGGTGTTGCAACCGCAAATAGAGCTGGCCACACAACGCCTGACCGGCTTTGAGGCCCTGTTACGCTGGCGTCACCCGGAGCGGGGCATGGTTCCGCCCGGCGACTTTTTACCCCTGTTGGAAAACTCCGCCATGATGCCAGAAATCGACTTTTGGGTGCTTGAGCATGCCATTGGCTTGTTGGCAAAGCTCAATGAGCGGGGCTACAAGGGCATTAAAATGGCAATTAACCTGTCTGCTGCACAGTTTGCTAACTCTGCCTTAAAGCCCTACTTAACGCAGTTAATTGAGCAATATCAGGTGAGGCCAAAAGATATCGAGCTGGAACTCACTGAAACCGTGTTAGTTGCCGATATCGAACGCGCAATCGACGTGATTCACGAAGTGCGGGCCTTAGGTTGCTCCATCGCCGTCGACGATTTTGGTACCGGTTATTCATCGCTCAGTTACCTGCGTATGATCCCCAGCGATGTAATTAAGATCGATCGTTCTTTTATTGCTGGCATGTTAGAAAATGACAGCGACAGGAATATTGTGCAGTCGACCATTTCAATGGTTCACAATATGGCCTTTGAAGTGGTCAGCGAAGGTATAGAACAAGCCGAACAAATGGCCGAGCTGGTCGCGATGGGGTGTCGTTTTGGCCAGGGTTACTTCATTAGCAAGCCGATTGACGAGGACCAGTTGTATACCGTTATCGACGCCCGGGTACATGATGGTTACTGGCAAATTGAATAAAGGTTAGCCGGGCCTAAGCCCGGCGTCTTTAAATGTTTACAGGGTGCATTGGCCGAAACGTATTTAACCCAGTAAACTCATAGGTATAAGACCGTCCGGTTAGGTACAATACAGCACTTTAAAAAGGCCAGGAGCGCTAGTATGTCAGCATCTTTTATTTCTCACCTTGAACAGCAACTTAAAGCCACACGTGAAGACGGGCTGTACAAGGTTGAGCGGGTTATTACGACTCAGCAGCAGGCCGATATTGCCACTGAAAGTGGTGAGCAGGTCATTAATTTTTGCGCCAATAACTATCTGGGTCTGGCCAATCACCCGGATCTCATTGACGCTGCCAAGCAAGGCCTCGACTCCCACGGCTTTGGCATGGCGTCGGTACGTTTTATCTGTGGTACTCAGGATATACACAAAGCGCTGGAAGCTAAAATCAGTGCTTTCCTCGGTACCGAGGATACTATTTTGTATCCCTCCTGCTTTGACGCCAACGGCGGGTTATTTGAAACCCTGTTAGGCCCGGAAGACGCCATTGTGTCGGATGCGCTCAACCACGCCAGTATTATTGACGGAGTGCGCCTGAGTAAAGCTAAGCGCTACCGTTACGCCAACAACGACATGGCAGCACTTGAAGAACAGTTAAAGCAGGCCCGGGAAGACGGCGCGCGCTTTATCATTATTGCCACTGATGGCGTGTTTTCGATGGATGGCATTATTGCCAACCTGAAAGGCGTGTGCGACCTCGCTGACAAGTACGATGCCATGGTGATGGTGGATGACTGCCACGCCACCGGCTTTTTAGGCGAGGAGGGGCGCGGTAGCCACGAGTATTGTGATGTACTTGGCCGTGTAGACCTTATTACCGGTACCCTCGGCAAGGCCCTGGGCGGCGCTTCCGGCGGTTATACGTCGGGCAGTAAAGCCGCGGTGGAATGGTTGCGTCAGCGTTCGCGGCCTTATTTATTTTCTAATTCGGTGGCTCCGCCTATTGTCGCGGCGTCGCTCAAAGTGTTCGATATGATGGCCGATGGCCACGACTTACGCGCTCAGCTGTGGCGCAACGCGGCGCACTTTCGTCAACGTATGAGCGATGCGGGCTTTACGCTGGCGGGTAAAGATCACGCCATCATCCCGGTTATGCTTGGCGATGCCAAACTGGCCAATGACATGGCCGATAAACTGCTGCAAAAAGGCATTTACGTGATTGGTTTTTCCTACCCCGTGGTACCCAAGGGTCAGGCCCGTATCCGTACCCAGATGTCGGCAGGCCATACTATTGAGCACGTTGATAAAGCTGTGGATGCGTTCATCGAAGTTGGGCGTGAACTGGGAGTGATTGCATGAAGTCATTGGTAAAACAGCATCGTGAACCGGGCATCTGGCTGACAGACACCGACAAGCCGGTGATGGGGCACAACGACCTCCTGATTAAAATTCGTAAAACCGCGATTTGCGGCACCGATATGCATATTTATCAGTGGGATGAGTGGGCGCAACAAACCATACCTGTACCCATGGTAGTGGGCCACGAATATGTGGGCGAAGTGGTTGATATGGGCCAGGAAGTCCAGGGTTTTGCTGTGGGCGACCGGGTATCCGGGGAAGGCCATATTACTTGCGGACACTGCCGTAACTGCCGTGCCGGACGCCGTCACCTGTGCCGTAATACCGAAGGGGTAGGGGTTAATCGTGCTGGCGCGTTCGCCGAGTATCTGGTGATCCCGGCATTTAACGCCTTTAAAATACCGGCCAATATCTCCGATGAGTTAGCCGCCGTGTTCGACCCATTCGGCAACGCCGTGCACACCGCACTGTCTTTTGATCTGGTTGGCGAGGATGTGCTGATTACCGGTGCCGGCCCGATTGGTATTATGGCAGCGGCCGTGGCCCGCCACGTGGGGGCCAGACACGTTGTTATTACCGACGTTAACCCTTACCGTTTAGCGTTGGCCGAAAAAATGGGCGTGTCTCGGGCGGTTAACGTGGCAAATGAGTCGCTTAAAGACGTTATGCGCTCATTGGGCATGACCGAAGGCTTCGATATTGGCCTAGAAATGTCTGGAGTGCCAACGGCGTTTCGCGATATGCTCAATAACATGAACAACGGCGGTAAAGTAGCCATGCTGGGCATACCGCCGCAGGATGTCGCTATCGACTGGAATCAGGTGATTTTTAAAGGGCTGGTCATCAAAGGGATCTACGGCCGCGAAATGTTTGAAACCTGGTACAAAATGGCGAGTCTGATACAAAGCGGCCTGGACATCTCGCCCATCATTACACACGAGTTTGCGATAGAAGATTTTCAGCAGGGCTTTGACGTAATGGGATCGGGCAAATCAGGTAAAGTTATTCTCAACTGGCAGTAATTGTTTTATGCAACCGTTCCAACATATTTCTATCGCCGATGTCGCTTCTCAACAAAGTGAGTTGGTGATTGCTGATATCCGCGACAGCGGCTCATTCAGCGCCGCTCACATCGAAGGCGCCGTGAATCTCTCCAACGATAATCTCGGTGAGTTTCTACAGGCAACCCCTAAAGAGCAGCCGGTGGTTGTGGTGTGTTATCACGGCGTGAGTAGTCAGCAGGCTGCGCAGTTTTTAACTGAGCAGGGCTTTGAAACCGTGTACAGCATGGATGGCGGTTTTGAGGGCTGGCGGGTTGGCCAACCGGTAGTCAGTGGCCAATAAATAGTGGCCACACCGCTTATTGCCATTAGTGAGCTGCGCTACGCCGACTCACTGGCCAGCTACCTCAAGTCGCAGCGTATCGATGTGACTATAAACCCTGTTCCCGACGAGGAGCAGTACATTGTGTTGCTTAATGACGAGTCGAAATACGACGAAGCACTGGCGATTTGCCAGGCATTTGTTGATGCGCCTAACGATCCAAAATACCAGCAGGCCGCCTGGCAACATTCCGACCGTACCAACATACCCTTTGTATCAAGTGGCGGTGGTAACAGTGTAAAACGCTGGCTCATTGCGTTGCGGCGCGCACCCTTTGCTGGCCTTATACTTATTCTGTGTACCCTCATTTTTGCAGCAATGTTCTTCTGGTTTGAGCCCATTGCCTCAGTACTGATGATTATGCCGCTGGATAATTTACTGCAAAATCATCAGTGGTGGCGATTGCTGGGGCCCGCACTGATACACTTTAGTTTGCTGCACTTTGTGTTTAATTTGCTGTGGTGGGGGATGCTCGGCTCTCAGGTAGAGCGGCAACTGGGCACGAGCTTTTTGTTGATTTTGTTCGCGATTACTGCGGTGGTGAGTAATGTAGCCCAACTGCTGGTGGCAGGCCCTAATTTTGGTGGCTTATCCGGCGTGGTTTACGGTTTGGTTGGCTTTGTATGGATCACCGGTTGGCTGCGTCCTCAATGGGGGCTCTATCTGCCCAACGCTATTGTTGGCTTTATGCTGGTGTGGCTGGTGCTGGGCTTTACCGATGTGTTATGGGTGAATATGGCCAATGCCGCCCATACTGCGGGGCTGATCACCGGCTGCGTTATTGCCGGCTTACTTACCTTAGGCGCTGGTAAAAAGCCCGGTTAGGCGTTGTGCAGATATTTGGTGAAGATCACGTTTTTAATCACCTTGGCGCCGGTCTCTTTTTGCATGTGATCCTGCAGGGCGGCCAAAATAGCGCGGCGAATGTCTTCACGGCCGGTCAGTGACTTCACCTTTTCCTCGGGTTGCTGACCAAATATTTCAATTGCCGTTGAGCGTAGCAGGGGCATGTGGTGTTCAACCAGTTCGAGCTGGTCGACATCTTCTACCATGAGTTCAACCATGACCCTGACATACCCCAGGCGTGTAGCACTCTGGCCCAGGTAGTTGGTGACAATCTCAGGTTCTATGCCGATATAAGCATACGACGTTTGTTCTTGTGCTGTAGCTGAAGAAGGGCAAAAGGATGCGCCCAGCAACAATGCCAACAAAAGTAAATGCTTCATTAAACAGACCCAGTAATACAATTACGCTCAATTTTAGTTAACACGAGTATAGCGCACAACTCAATTTAGATTAAACATTCCTGATAACTGTTTGGCGTATGCCGAACAGGGGCCTGTGATTTTCGGCTGTATTGTGGAATGGCGCGGGCCAATGCTAAACTTGCCGCGTTTAGTTTGTACCTGCGGAAATCTATGGCGCTGTCACCACACAATATTCCCCATTATGCCAGACTCATGCGGCTCGACAGGCCGATTGGCATTTATTTGTTGCTCTGGCCAACCCTGTGGGCGCTGATGCTGGCTGCAGAGGGCATGCCGCCGGTTAAAGAGCTCATATTGTTTGTACTGGGCGTGGTTGTGATGCGCTCCGCGGGATGCGTAATAAACGATTATGCCGATCGCCACGTTGATGGCGCGGTAAAGCGCACTAACAGCCGGCCGCTGGTCGCCGGCCATGTAACCGCCCGCGAAGCCTTGCAGTTGTTCGGTGTGCTGATACTCATTGCATTTATTATTGTGATACAGCTTAACCTAGCGACCATATTGTTGTCGGGCGTGGCGCTGCTGCTGGCATCGGTATACCCGTTTATGAAGCGCTACACCCATTTGCCTCAGGCCGTTTTAGGCGCCGCTTATGGTTGGGCGATTCCGATGGCGATAATGGCGGTGCGCGGGGACATTCCGCAGTGGGGCTGGTTACTCTTTGTGGCTAATTTATTGTGGACCATCGCCTACGATACCCTGTATGCCATGGTCGACCGCGACGACGATCTGGTGGTAGGCATAAAATCCACTGCCATACTGTTTGGCCGGCAGGATAAACTGATTGTTGGCGTGCTTCAGCTCATTACCCTTGGCTTGCTGGTGGCGGTGTTTTTGCTCACTGAGCAGGGCTTGTTTGCGTATCTTGGCTTAGTGGCGGCGGTGCTGCTGTTTGGCCACCAACACGTTAATATCCGTCACCGCGACCGCGATGCGTGCTTTAAAGCCTTTCTCGACAATCACTATGTCGGGATGGTCATTGCCATAGGGTTATTTATTGACCTGGTGATTGTCTGAAGGCGCTAGCCCTAGGCTACTTGTCTGTTTCCTGCGGTGCATTTTGTTGTGCTTCCAGCGCCGCTACGCGACTTTCCATAGCTTCTAGCTTTTCGCGGGTTTTAATAAGTACCTGGGTTTGAATATCGAATTCCTCACGGGTAACCAAATCCAGCTTTGACAGCTGCGATTGCAGCACCTGTTTTATTCTGCCCTCGGCTTCGCCGGCCATGTTTTTTACGCCCGGCGGCACAGAGTCGGCAATTTGGCGTGCGATATCTTCAATTTTTTTCGGATCAAACATGGCATTTCCTGTGGTGAGGTATGTATTAGCGCATTTATTCTAAATCTATTCTTCGGTGATGCAACACAATCATTACTCGGATTATGGCGGCGTGTCGATTACAATAGCACACGCTACGTTAATACCCATGCCACCGGTTTTGAGATCCTTATTCCATGAAGTTAAATCCAGCCCAACAATCTGCCGTCACCTACGTATCGGGGCCTTGCCTGGTGCTGGCGGGTGCTGGCAGTGGCAAGACCCGTGTTATCACCAATAAAATTGCCTACATGGTACGCGAGTGCGATATGCCGGCCCGCTATATTGCTGCGGTAACCTTTACCAACAAAGCCGCGCGGGAAATGAAAGAGCGGGTAGCACAAACCCTCGGCAAGGCAGAAGCGCGCGGTCTTAAAGTATCAACGTTTCATACACTTGGGCTTAATATTATTAAGTCTGAGGTAAAAGCACTGGGTATTAAAGCGGGCTTTTCGCTGTTTGACGACAAAGACAGTATAGCGCTACTCAACGACTTAACCCGTGACACCCTGGATGGCGACAAAGACCAGCTGCGTTTACTGCAAAGCTGTATTTCCAACTGGAAAAACGACCTTCTTACGCCGGAACTGCTGCTCAAAAAAGCCACCAGTCAGGGCGAGCAGGAGTTTGCCGAGTATTACCGTCAGTATCAAAACCATTTGCGGGCTTATAACGCCCTCGATTTTGACGATCTGATCATGCTCCCTACGTTGCTGCTTAAAGCCGACGAAAAAGCCCGCAGTAAATGGCAAAACAAAATTCGCTACCTGCTGGTGGATGAGTATCAGGATACCAACACCAGTCAGTATGAACTGGTGAGGCTGTTGGTGGGTGAGCGGGCACGCTTTACGGTGGTGGGCGACGACGATCAGTCGATATATTCCTGGCGTGGTGCGCGCCCGCAGAACCTCACCCTGCTGCAGCAGGATTTCCCGCGCCTTAAAGTCGTGAAGCTGGAGCAGAATTACCGTTCTTCGGGGCGTATTCTGCACTGCGCTAACATTCTGATCCAAAACAACCCGCATATGTTCGACAAAACGCTGTTTTCGCAACTGGCCTACGGCGAACCGTTACGGGTTCTCATGGCTAAAAACGAAGAACATGAAGCGGAGCGGGTGGTAGCCGAACTGCTGGCACATAAGTTTACTCAGCGCACCAAGTTTAAGGATTACGCGATTTTGTATCGCGGTAATCACCAGAGCCGGCTGTTCGAAAAGCTCTTAATGAGTAACCGCATCCCCTATAAGATCAGCGGCGGTATGTCGTTCTTTGGCCGTACCGAAGTAAAAGACATCATGGCGTACCTGCGCTTACTAGTGAATCAGGATGACGACAACGCGTTATTACGGGTTATTAATACACCCACCCGGGGTATTGGCCGCGCCACGCTGGAAAAACTGGGTAACTTTGCTAATCAGCTTGGCGTATCGATGTTTGAGGCGGCGTGTCATGACAACCTCAACGCGGTATTAACCGGCAAGGGCTTTTTAGCGGTGCATAACTTTGCCCGCTGGATAGTGTCGTTGTCGGATGAAGCCGTGCGTGGTGATACCGCAGCGGTGCTCAGAAACATGATCCGCGCCATGAGTTACGAAGAGTGGTTATACGAGCACAGCACCAGCCCCAAAGCCGCTGAAATGGGCATGGCCAATGTAAGTACCTTGTTTGGCTGGGTAACAGACATGCTCGAAGGCGATGAGCTGAACCCCCCCATGACCCTGCCAGAGGTGGTTAACCGGTTAATTCTGCGCGACATGATGGAACGCGGCGAAGAAGAAGCCGATGCCGATCAGGTGCAGTTAATGACCCTGCATGCCTCAAAAGGGCTGGAGTTTCCGGTGGTGTTTTTAGTGGGCATGGAAGAGGGCTTATTACCCCACCAAAGCAGCATCGACGAAGACAACGTGGAAGAGGAACGCCGACTTGCCTATGTTGGCATAACCCGCGCCCAGCGCGAGCTGATATTTACCCTGGCCAAAGAGCGTCGCCAGTATGGCGAGATTATTCAGCCGGAGCCAAGCCGCTTTTTATATGAATTACCCGCCGATGATGTTGCCTGGGAAGAGAAAAAGCGTAAAGTGAGTGCTGAAGAGCGCCAGCAAAAAGGCCAGGCCAGCATTGCTAACCTGCGCGATATGCTGGGTAAGACGTAAGGCCAGGCGGCAGAGCGTTTGCCCCGGGCCAACTAGTTGATGACAGTATTGTGCACCGGTAACAACCGCGATTCTTCGAGGTACTTGCCTTGCCCGAACGAGCAGTTAATTTCAGATAAGGCCTCAAACTGCGAGTAAGAATCAACCCCTTCGGCAATAACCTTAAAATTGAGATGGTCAGAAATAAGCATAACCGACTGGATCAGCTTAAGATTGCGCAATGAACGGGGCAGTGACTTAATAAAGCGGTGGTCAATTTTGATGTAATCAAAGGGGTAGGCAAACAGGTAACTGAGTGACGCCAGGCCGCTACCAAAGTTATCCAGCACCAGCGTAACACCGGCACGTTTAAGCTTTTTAATGGCCGGTAAAATATACTGGCTGCGCCGGTTCAGATCGTTCTCATCAAACTCGAACACAATAGCACTGGGCGGCAGTCCCGCTTCGTTTATAATATCGAGGATCTTGGTGACCAGAGAGCTTTGCAGTAAATGGTTAATGGAGACGTTGACTGCAATGCGTGGCGTGTAGCCTGGCAGTTCTGCGTTGGGCCATTCTTTTAACATATCGCAGGCCACTTTAAGCTGGTACATATCCAGCTCTAAAATCAAACCGCTTTGCTCTGCTACCTCCCGAAACTGCTCGCGTGACACCTTACCCATCGTGGGGTGGGCCCAACGCACGTAAATCTCATGATACAGCGGCAGCTTACTGGTAAGGTTAAACACCGGCTGCATGTAGCACTCAAATTCCTGATCGCGCAGCGAACGACGAAATTCGTTTTCCAGCTCCAGCTCTTCCAATAAGCGCTCACGCATACTCTTGTCGAAGATTACATAGCGCCCGCGCCCTAATGACTTGGCCTGATACATTGCCGCATCGGCATCGCGGATGACTTCGTCGGCGGTGCGATAGTAGCTTTCAACATGAGCAATACCAATACTGGCACCGGAGTACATTTCTTTGTCGTCGAGGAAAAACGGCTTAGAAATAGAATCGATAATCCGCGACGAGACTTCTTCTACGTCGGAGATCAGCTCAAAGTTGTCTAACAACAAGACAAACTCATCGCCGCCGTGGCGGGCCAGTAAGTCGTGACCCCGAATGCATTCGGTGATGCGTTTTGATACTTCTATTAAAAACTCGTCGCCGGCATGGTGGCCGAGGGTGTCATTAATAATTTTAAATCTGTCGAGATCGATAAACAGCACCGCAAATAAGTTTTCGGGGTGGCGCTGCTTATTGGCAATGGCAAGCTCCAGGCGGCTGGCAAACATGGAGCGGTTAGGCAAATCGGTAAGGCCGTCGTGGTGGGCGTCGTGAATAAGCTTGCGCTCAATGTCTTTACGCTCTTCAATTTGCTGCCGAAGCACGTCATTTGCGCGGTTGAGCTCTTCGGTACGCTCGGCAACCCGTTCCTCAAGTTGCTCGTTGTATTTGTGGATGGCTTCGGCTCTGAATTTACGCTCCAGCGCTACTGCAATATGGTGCGACACAAAACGCATTAACTCCAGATCGCGCGGCGTGTACTTGGCCGATTTACCATAGGTTTGCACGGCAATCACCCCGTACACGTCGCCGTCGATAATGAGCGGTGAGCCCAGCCAGGAGTTGGCCTGCTGTAAAATATTCTGCGCTACCGTAACATCAATTTCGCCGGCTTCGGTAAGCGCTAAAATACGCGACGGATCAATCAGCTCTGCCTGGCCACGGCGAATAACAAATTCGGTCAGACCAAAGCCTAAAGGGCGTGTTTCCGGCGCGTCATCCTCGCGGTCGCTAAAATACGGAAAGTTAAGAAACTGGCCGCTGTTATCGAGCGTGGCAATATAGCAGTTGGGGGCGCTAATCAGCCGCGCAATGATCTCGTGCAGGCTGGCATAAAACGAGCGCATGTTGCGGCTCGCGGTTGCCGACAGTTCAGATATCTCAAACAGCGCTTGTTGCAGCGCCTCAACTTTTTGTCGTTCGAGAATTTCTTCCTGCAGATCGTCGTTGATTTGGCGTAACTGGCGCGTGCGTTCACGAATAGTGCGCTCGGTGAGTTCGCGGTTTTTCACCCTATCTACGGTGGTAACAATATGCTGGGACACAAACAGCAGCACTTCAAGATCTTCTTGGCTGTACGATACTTTTTCATCGTAGGTTTGTACTACCATGGCGCCAATTACCTGGCTACCGCGTTTAAGCGGAACGCCCAGCAGCCCGTGTGGATGGCTGCCGATAAACTCTATTTTATGGTTGTTACTGGTTTCATCCTGGCTGTCACTTTTATAAAAAACGTGTTCGCCCGAATCCAGTATGTATCCGGTAAGGCCTTTTTTGAGTTGATCTGCCGGGAGCTGCTTAACCACCTGTTCGTCGAACTCATCAACAAAATAGGCCATGTCGACCATATTGGTATCGGGGGAGTAAAACGCAACGTAAAAGTTTTCGGCGCTCATAAAATCAGCAATGATTTCATGAATGGCGGGGTAGAGTAGTGACAGGTTGCTCACCGAACTGGCCAGCTCTGATATATTAAACAACGCCTTCTGAACCCGTTCAGCGCGTTTATATTTATCAGTTAAGCGCTGCAGCTGCGGTATAAGCTCTCTTAACTCCGCTTCTGACAACTCATATTTGGTTGACTCAGTTGACATAAAAAGGTTGCAGCCGAAAATCTACTCATTTGAAGCGGTTAACCTACCCTATTGGGGAGGAATTTGCCAGAATTTTGACTACTATGTATGCGTATAGGGGCACGCAATGAGGCCAGTAACTGGCCTCCGAATGCATGTATTAACGTAAACCCGTTAATCCGCGATTATCGCGCATTAATTAGAGTTCTGCGGTCATATACTCAATTGCAGCTTTAATATCGTCATCGCTACAGCTGGCACAGGTACCACGTGCTGGCATTGCGTTGAAGCCGTTAATGGCGTTGGCCAGTACTGCATCAAAACCTTTTTCTAAACGTGGCTCCCAGTCGGCAGCATTGTTTAATTTAGGGGCACCCAGTACACCGGCAGCGTGACACGCTACGCATGCCTTGTTGTAAACATCTTCGCCCGACATCGCACCCGCTGGCGCAGCTGCTGCAGCGCCTGCTACATGCACAGAGCCAACCGGTTTAATACGTTCTTTGATCGCCTCATCTGACATTTCCTGAGCGTTTACCGCAAATACTGCCAGTACTACAGCGCCCATACCTAACCACGTTTTTAATTTCACAATCGTCTCCAGGCAATTTGGTCTGAAAATTAAATAATCCGCATGATTATAATGGTTAATCCAGCGGCGACAACTATTTGAGACTAATTGATTAGTCTTGTCGTCATAAAATGCCACAAAAACGGGACTTTTTGTTCAGTCTCGTGCGTTAACCATTACTTTTACGTATTACTACCCTACTTGGATGACAGTAACTGCGACATGCTGATATTCAGTACCTGCTGCATTTTTTGCGCGGCGCGGCCAACGCCCGGCTCGCTGTTGCCTTTCACCTCGGTTTGCATGGCAAGGGTGAATTCACGTGTTACACCGCTGTTTAACGGCAATATCACATGGGCTAATAATACGGTTTCACTCTGTTCGCGGGTTTCACTGGGGCCAGCGCCAATTTTCTGAAAAATACGCCAGCGGCCGCTGGTGTGCGCGTCGAGCACTTCATTGGCCGGCGCATCAGACGCCGGTGCCAGCGCCCGCGCAATCGCCCGGGCCAGTAGTACGCCAATACCGGCTTGCATGCCGCCGGCATTTACCACCGAGTTGCTGTGCCCGGCACCGTATAACAACATCGATAAATGCGACGCATTAAAACCGGGTAAACGGGTTTGGGGTTCACTGGTGTGAGTCACCAGGCGCTTTAAAAACTCAGCCTGGGCCAGCGTGGTCATAGGTTTGTTGCCGGTCAGGCCGCACTCATCACAGCGGTAGGCCTGGTAAAAGGGATCGTCGGGAGCCTCAGCATAGGGTTCAACGGTGAGCGTGCTGTGTTCGTCAAAATGCCATGTATTAGAGCTCGGCTTAAACGCAGTCGGCCCGTAGGCACCGCGAAAACGAATGTCCGGATTGCTCATTTTTAGCCATTTATTATGGAACAAGCCGGTTAACATCCCGCGCCCGGCAATATTGGCAAAATAGGTGGCAATAGCATTGGAGTTATCATCTGACTTACCCGACGGTGCATAACTGTTCACGCTGGTGATTAAGTCTGCCAGCTTTACATCATCGACAGACGTATTGGGGGTAACATCAACGCCGAGCGTAGCCACAGCCGCAGCAAACGCCATGATCTTGGAAGAGCTCCATGGCTCATAAAGTATATTTTGCGTGTTGGCGTTAGCCAGGTAGCGGTAACCGGTGCCATTGGGCGTGGCAGCAAAGTCAATCACGGTAATTTTGCCCAGCGACGCAGGTACATCAAAATACGTCCAGTCACTGGCCACACGCTCTTCCCAGCCAGCGGCGGTGCCGCTCCTGGCAACGGTTAAATAATTGGGGTTAGGTGCCTCGCTAAACATGGGTGCGCCAGGCAGATAATGTTGTTCATTACTGGCTGGTAGCAACGGTGGAGCGCTAAACACGTTGTTGTAATAATCTAAATCTTTTTGCTCATCAGCCATGGCAACAACACCGCCAAGTAGCGTGGTAATCATCAGTATGGCTCGCGATAAATAATTCGTCATGCAAGCTACTCTCCGGAAAACTTTATTACAAAGAATCTCAGATTACGCTAAAGCCAACAGCGAAGCAAAAGCCAAAAGTGGTGTGTTTTTAAGCATCAACGCACGCATTTTCATTTTTTACTGTAAATTAGGCAGCTGAACTCCTATAATGCGCCACTCAAACGGTTCCTATCCGTTTTTCAACAACGCACCCGTAGCTCAGCTGGATAGAGCGTTGCCCTCCGGAGGCAAAGGTCATAGGTTCGAATCCTATCGGGTGCGCCATTTTTAAAGGGCTGTGGCCCGATTCCTCTCTTCTAAAAATTTCCGTTTTAAAATATGTAGCAACATGTCCTTCCTATTTCTTGTTCTGAATCAACCAGCCTGTAACAACGAACAGATGCCTCTGAATTCTTCATGTTGTATGCTTACTAGCAGGAAAAATAGTTAAAAACTAAACGAGGGTTGTATCGTGGCAGAAGATAATCATGATTTGTTTTTCGACAAATTCGATTGCGAGACAGATTTAAAAAGAGCTTTTAGAGATTCACTTAAGGAATTTTCTGCAGAAAGTAAAGTTCAGATATATCTTTTGCAAAATCCTCTGACAGATAATAAATACACTTATAATTATAGGGACGCTGCGATTGTACTGGCTCCTAAGCATAAAATAATGATAGTTAATTTGGGAAATGACGACGAGCAGTTCGAAGACTTTTGTGATGATTTCATCGATGATTTAAGTTCAATTTCAGATAAATACGACTATAAAAAAATAATCGGTAGAGTTCGTAAATGGAGAGACGAGCTTGTTGCTGAAATTCAATGGAACGATGATACTGATGTTGGAACTTTATTTGACGAAGCCTCGATAGCTGACCCCAAGACTCAAAGAAATAGCGAGTTACTGATTTCTCTCGTTACTGGAAGCATCAACGATGTGTCTAGGATTAAAGATGAAACACCCGAAAATATTTTAGACAAGATCAAGCAAAAAATTCAACTGTTTGATGGTGACCAGACTAGGTTTATTTACTCTTTTGAAGAGCGCCCAGAGATTAGAATTCAAGGTTTGTCTGGGACAGGAAAAACAGAGCTACTGCTTCATAAGTTAAGAGACATATATGTAAATAGAAAAAGCTCAAGAGTCATGTTGACTTGCCACAACAAAATTCTTTCGTATAGCCTCGCAAAAAGAATCCCAGAGTTTTTCAATTTTATGAAAGTGGAAGAACAGATAGAGTGGAATAAACGCTTATGGTGCGTGAATGCGTGGGGCTCTACTTATGATGCGAATTCTGGTGCCTACCGCTATATTTGTGGAAAGTATGGAATACCTTTCCAAACGTATGGCCCTAGTTTCTCTTCTGTATGTTCTGCTGCGGTTGCAAAATTAAAAAATGAAGATATGGATAAACTTGGCTATGCGTTTGATTATATGCTCATAGATGAGAGTCAAGATCTCCCCGATGAATTTATCGAACTGGCTAAAATTGTTACAAAAAATACCGTTTATATAGCAGGTGATATTTTTCAAAGTATTTTCGACGAAAATATCCTTGATAAAGTCACTCCTGACTACCTTTTAAGCAAGTGTTATCGTACTGATCCACGTACATTAATGTTCGCTCATGCAATTGGTATGGGTCTATTTGAAGACACGAAACTGAGATGGTTGAAAGACGATGAATGGGCCGCTTGTGGGTACCATATCGAAAAAAATGGGAATGAGTATAAGTTAACTAGAGAGCCTCTTAGACGCTTTGAAGATTTAGATAGTGAAGACCTTACAAGTATCGAATTGGTCACTAGAAAAGACGCTCCTGACACCAACCTTGTACAAAAGTCATTCACTTGTATTGAGAGCATCTTAGGATCTCATCCGACTGCTTCTGTCGATGATTTTGGTATCGTTTATCTAGGAACTAAAGCTGCTGCTAAGCGTTTTGCTTCGCTACTCGAGTTCAAAGTAAAAGAAAAATATGGCTGGGATATCAATTTAGCTTTTGAGACGCGCCAGAATATTGAAGGGCAATTATTCGTGAGCAATAAGTTCAATGTCAAAGGTTTAGAGTTTCCTTTTATGCTATGTATCGCTAGTGATATTCCAAATCAACTACATGAGCGCAATGCACTTTATATGCTTCTTACTCGGTCATTCCTTAAATCGTTTCTCATCTTAGGAGATCATGTTGACGGAAAGCTTATTTCGAAACTTGAAGCGGGCATCAACCATATAAATGAATATGGTTGTATTGTCACAGAAGCTCCTGTTGGTGAAGAATTAGATAAGATTAAAACTACAATTGAACACTCAGGGAGAAACCAATCACTCAACGATATAATAGTTGCAGTTTTCGAAGAACTGAACATTCTCCCTATCGTGCGCCCACACATCAAGGAAATGGTGATGACAAGGCAAAAAATGATTGGGAAAAGAATGACTGAAGCTGAAGTTAGAGAGTTTATTACTATTCAGAATAATTTACTTCACGAAGGCTAAGAATGAAGTTAAATATCAATTATCCAATACCTAATTGGCTTAGTGATAGATTTTTTAATCCGGTTAGAGATCATTTGTCATGTTGTAAGCTGATATTTGAAGTATTAAATTTTGTGTACGTTGCAGATGATGCCAATATAGATAAAGACCGAGTTAATTCTTTTCTAAGAATTGAAGTTAGCCAAATAAAAAGGTTCTTTTTCTCTTTGGAAGACAAGCTTTTCTCCATAAGTTTTCCTTTTAGGGTAGAAGAAAAAGGTAATAGGATAACCTTCTATTCAGGGATAACTGGCCTGCCTATAAACTTAGAACTTGTTTCAGATTGTTTAAGCGTTCTTCATAGTGTGAAAAATGATTTTAGCCTAGAGGTTCTTGTAGATAGTTTGACTGAACCGGATATTTTGCCTGAAACTTGGAACGTTATTAAAGAAGTGATTTTTTTTGAAACAGGTTATATAAGATATGATCACGATCCCGACCCTGCGCGATTATGTGAATACAATCACCCACTTAATCATCTTGATATCTTTTACTCAAATAGTGCGACATTCAAATTGGGACTATATGAACGTCACGATGCTGAAACTTTTAGTAGTATTTTAGACAGAGGTACTAATTGCCACTACTTAGTTACTTATAGTAAATGATTAGTACGCTTATTAATAATAATCATCGTATATATCTTTTTCTTCGTAATACGAGGTAACGTCGTCAAGATACTTTGTGTTAGCGTATTGTTCACTAAGCTCTTTGATAGCGCGTTTGCGATGGCTAGGCGCATTTTGCATCATTAACTCTAGCGTAAGAGAAATAGATGAGTAATCTAAATTTTCTCTATATGCATCTTCAAAGAGATCTGAAAAATCATTTTCTTGCGCGTAAAGAGCTAAAGTACCTCGCCACCATTCACTGGTGAGATAGTTTGTAAGGCTTATTCCTCTATTTAATTGTAGCTCCTGTGCTGCTAAATGTTCTTGAAATCTAAAATGTCCGAAGCTTAACGTATTGGTAAGCTTATCAAAGATAAGAATATTGCATGGGTCAATTAATTCGTTTATTGCCGTATACACTAGAGACCTCGAATATCGACCGTTGAATTCCTTCGCAATTAGGCGACATAAATTACTTTTAGATATAGTTCTTGTATTTAATGTGTGCATTTTGAATGCACATTTTCTCGCTATATTTTTTAACTCTTCGGAATCTAAGCTTTGTCTTTGTATATCTTTAAATTCATCATATCTGCCACTTAGTAAATTGATTCTTTGAAGATAAATTTGATTTTCATTTGAAGGTACAACAACACCTCTTTCTGCTAATGAACAGGTTATGGTGGCTAACAATGGTGTCTTAATATAGTTATAAAGATTCTTTCTTTCTATTTCTTGCACCAAGGTGCTAGATATTTTTTTATCTGAACACCAACCATATACAAAGTTTATTAGTTGTTCTTTTGTAAACGGAAGTAGAGTAATACCTAGGAAGCGAATATCTTTGAGATACTTAACGCAATCTCTACTAGATATTATAATCTGCACTTTACTACACTCAATCTTAAAATCATTTATAGCATGAACGATTTGAGGTATAATGTTATAGATTTCATCCAGACCGTCTAGAATTAACGTGCAAGAACTTCTTGAAATTAGATTCCGACATTCAGAAATATTTTCATCAGATAGCGCTTGTGATGATCTTAATAAAATTAACTTAAATAATAAATCTTTCGTCGGTTTCTTTTTATCATATTTGTTACCAAATTCAGAGGTAATTTTTGTTGCAAGTTTGTTTAAAGGAATATAGAGAACTAAGTCATTATTATGTCTTTCTAAATCAGTTGCATATACCTGCAAGGTTGTTGTTTTTCCTACTCCGGCTCCACCGTAAACCGCTACATCAAAACCGGTGCTGAAGATATCGTGAGGTGAAACGGAGATTCTATCCAGCTCTCCTTCTGATGTACGCAACTCAATATTTTTTGATATATGACTTTCTTTATCAGTTAAGATACTTAAAGTCTTTAAGTTTTTTCTAACTTCATTTAGGAAGTCTCTTAATCTATTTTGACTAAGTTTTCTATCGTTGATTAATTTTACATTTTCTAAATAATTACTCTTAGCATTCGCAATGTATTTATCAATAGTTGTTTGTGAAAAAGGGATGTTTAAAGTAGGAGGAGGGATTATTTCTATTTTTTCTATATTTATTTCATGTTCTGAGAGTTTTATTTCACTCTCGAACAACCTTTTTAAGCTCTTATCTATAGAGCTATTAAAATTGACTTTAGTTGAATAAAATTCAGAATTCTCCACGGTCTCATCAATAGCCTCAGCTTCTTCTTCACTTATCAAATTATTATCTAATAACTTGTTCTTCTGTTCGTTAATTCTTAGCTTTAGGTTAGATATTAGTGCGATCTCATCGCTCTTTTTTTCCTGTAATAGCCGTAACTCTTTTATCTTATCCTGATTTTCTTTATCATTGTACTTAATCAGTTCTTTGGCGTAATTTTCTGAAATTTCGCTAGGGTCTACCTCAAATATATCCAAGCCTGATAATTTTAAAATGCTGTCTCTTTCATTAACGAAACCTTGCCATTCAGCCTGGTCTATCTTCAATCGTTCTTTTTTTAAGCGGAAGTCAGAAAGCAGAAGGTGGTTGCTCTCTATAGAGCCAACGAAAAAACTTAAATCGCTATAAAAGCTGTCTAAAGTTTTATCTTCTTTTATTTTAAGAGCGTTTAGTAATTCTTTATTTACGAGTTCGACGTTCGAGTTTGATGTTATTTTCGATTCGAAACTTGAAAGTATAGATAAAAGATCCGGCTTGAAACGCTCTATTAGGTTCAAAATCTCAATTCCATCTAAAAATGAAATTTTATCCTTATCTTTACCTAACTGACTTTGTACATTATCCAAAAATCTTGTAGAAGCTTGTTCAGGACAGATGAAGTAAACTTCATCACTATAATATTCATTACCGTGAATGTCTTTTATAGGGTCACTTATACAATTTCTTAATTGAAAGAGAATTTGTGAGAACTTCTCCCAAGTTTTTGCGTTTTGCTTGTTTCCTATTTTTTTAGCTTGAACGTAGCAGACGTGTGGCTTATTACGAGGAGGTATTTGTCTCGTAGCGATTAAATCTTTTCCTTTCTCATAGGGGCCACCATTAAAATCGACCCTTGTATAGCCCATAGCGCTGAATAAAGGTATTAATATATCTTTTGTAAAACTATCCTCTCGCATTGCACAAAGTTGATATAAATATTGTTGCAAATGTGAAGGTACGATTTCATTTTCCATATGTTATTCGCTGCTATGTTATCAAATTGACTTCTGCCGCTTTACGTTCTTTTTCCAAGAGTGCATATATCTAGAGCTTATTTTAAGTCTACCATGGCCTAGCATCTTCCGCACTTTATAAAAAGCTAAGCTACTCTTATTCAGCTTACTAACCAAATAACGGTTGAATCTACTTAGCGAAACTCTTTTATTTTGCATTATCTAGGAAACTCGACGTTGCGTTTCTGTTAAGAGGAATATAGCGGATTTTAACGATTATCGTTTGCTCCACAGCGGAGGTTAAACTTGCACGGCTAAAATTAAATTCAGCCTATGTGAGGCTTAGCAACTCATCTCCGTGTATACCTTTATTCACTATGGAGTAACCAGGTTAAGAGCTCATTAGGCAAAGTCCACTATTGTGTGCGCCAATTTATTCCGACCTCAACCAACCGCCAATTTAGCTGCTGCTTGCCACATAAAGCTTGGCATGGGTGTTCTTAGTTTCCAGTTAATATTCATAGGCTGAGATCCTTCGTGCGAGACATAGTCTACTTCGCCGAAGTTTACGAATCCCAGAGTACGGCTATACACGTCATTTGTTTGCTCTCGTACGAAAAGAAACAAGCGTTTCCCGGTTGCCTTATGTGTTATGTAAGCCTTGCCTCGGCCATATTCTGGCCTTGCGCTATTCTGCGATTGCCAATGGAATATAACGTCATTAATTGCATAATCATGATACATAGTAGTAGGTGAAAACTGCTTTTCGTTTTTGTTCAAAGTCACGAACATGAGCTCAATGTTTTTGTCTTGAATAACGAAGACACCTTCTCGCGCCGGTGGCTGACGTTCAAATGTTGTGGCACCGAATCCAATTAGAATTTGGTCTCTGTTGTATCGAGCGTGAAGTCTCAACGGGACATCTTGTAGGTTTTGCATTGCGGGTTGCTGGTGTTTGGTCTGGTTTAGCTGCCAGTCTAAAACATGCATAAGCTCAGTATTGATACCAAGTCGGCTGAGCGCTTTGAAGCTTTGTTCGATAGAGTCAAACCCGCATACTGGTCCGGCTTTTAGCCAAAAATCATAGTGGCACATCAATTCGTAGCGACCAGATGAACCATCTGTTGCAAAGTTGCTTAGGCAAAGTTGTTTAAGGAAGCTTAAGTAGGCGTGATCATCACAGGTCAAAATGCGCGTGTATATCGCTCTTTTCACTAACTTATATGTATCTTCGCCTTTCGTGTTAGGTGCTTTGTGATGGTGAGCATGACTTAGTAATTCAGACCAACAGCCTCGCTTATATAATTCATTAAGATCTAGCTCTGGATATATGTGAAGGAAATTAGTTAGTGTTAGCGCAAGGCTAGAGTGGTCAGAAAATTGCCGAATCATTGCCACGAGTCTTCTCTGGGTGAGAGTCGCCTGTCGAATATTATTCAAAATCATCTCTTGAGTTTGCTTCGTCAACTCTATACGACAACCCAGTGGTACGTGTGGAAAGCCTTGTTTAATTTCATCACTAATAGCCCGGTTACTCTTGCCGGCAAGCGCCCTAAATTTATTGGCGAAGTCATACTCTGGCCTAGCGTTGCCCACGAAATCTAAAACCGTGCAGCATTCTTTGTTATCGGCTAAGCGCAAGCCGCGTCCTAGTTGCTGTAAAAAAATCGTAAGGCTTTCTGTTGGGCGTAAAAATAATAAGGTGTCTATTTCGGGGATATCGATACCCTCGTTAAATATATCCACTACGCAGAGAACATTGATTTCACCCGAACGAATGGCCTGCTGCTTTCGGTGTCTATCTTGGCTATTTTCGCTAGTTAAAACGTCCGCTTTAATTCCTTTTAATAGAAATTGTCGCCCCATGTAATTTGCATGCTCTTTACTCACGCAAAATGCCAACGCTTTCATACTGCTGATGTCAGTAATGATTTCCTGCATGCTCAGGAGAATTTTGTTAAAACGAGACTGATTACTTGTATAAACGTTAGTGAGTTTAGCAATGTCATAACGGCCACGCTGCCAAGGAATGGCTCGTAAGTCAGTTTCATCATCAATACCGAAATACTGGAATGGGCAAAGGTGACGACGATTTACCGCTTCGGGTAAGCGAATTTCTGCTGCTATCACACCACCAAAATCCGCTAAGATATCGCTTCCATCGTGCCGTTCTGGAGTTGCGGTGAGTCCGAGCAGAATAGTTGGCGTGAAATGCGCGAGAATAGAGCGATAGCTGATCGCTGCCACGTGATGAACTTCATCAATAACGATATAGTCGTAGTAATCGGAGTCGAGCTGTAATTCAGAGATTCGGTTATTAAGCGTTTGTACAGATGCGAACAATTGTCGGTAATGGGCGGGCGTTTTATTACCTACCCATAATTCGCCAAAATCCATATTGCGAAGAACGCCGCGATAAGCCGCTCTGGCTTGTATTAAGATTTCTTCACGGTGAGCAACAAACAGGAGTTTAGCATCAGGCTTTGCTTTTAAGAAATTAGCAAAATCAAAGGCTGATATAAGTGTTTTTCCTGTTCCCGTAGCGGCTACAACGAGGTTTCGCAAGCGTTGGTGTACCTCACGCTCCACAGTAAGTTGTTCTAATATTTCTTTTTGATGAGGAAAGGGCTTTACTTCAAAAAAATATGTCGAGTTTGGCTCGTGCACGCCACGCTGTTGACTCAGCGCTTTTCGCAATTTCTCGCTGCTGGTGGGTTTGCCGTCAAAAAGTTCAAAATCATTAGAGGCCCAGTATGTTTCAAAAGTGCTTAATGATTTATCTATAATGTGAGGTATTTCTTGGGCGGTGATTTTTAAGTTCCATTCAAGGCCATTAGTCAGAGCTGAATGAGACAGATTGGAAGATCCGATATAGCCCGTATTGTAGCCTGTATCTCTGAGGAAAAGATAACTCTTGGCATGAAGTCGCTCACGCTCTGTGTTGTAACTAAGTTTAACTTCGGTGTTCGGCAAACTTGCCAAAAACTCTACGGCCTTCGCATCAGTAGCTCCCATGTAGGAAGTCGTTATGATCTTTAACTCTCGGCCGCTTGCAGTGAAGTCCTCAAGCTCTTTTCTGAAAATACGTATCCCTGCCCACTTGATAAACGACACCAGCCAATAAATTTTATCGGCGGATAAGATCTCGCGTTTTAATTCGGATTCGAGAGAAAGGCCGGCATTGCTTCCACAAAAAAGCTCACTTTGGGTGAGCCCAGTAAGTGGAAAAATGTCTGCTACGTACTTTTTCAGATCAGCGGATACAGGATTATCTAACTCGTATAAGGCCGTTAGGATTCTTCCCTGACTGTTTAATAAATTGTCATCGATGAAGTCACTCTCTTGAATCTGGTCTTTAAGCCAAATCAAAAGCCGGTTGGCGAGTTCTATTTGCTGGGATAAGCGGTCTTCGCTAGTGGGAACAGCCTCAATGGCGAATTCAAGAATGTGCGATAAGAAACAAGATAGCCAAATAGATGCTTCACTGCTATCTAGCTCACGCTCGCCAACATAGAACCTATTGCGGTCTAAACGTTTATCGATAAGCTCGGTTATAAGTTGTTCGTAAATGCCGACTTGTTGCATAAATTCCTTTTTAATTAATAAAAGCGACCACCCGTAAACCACATCGTATCGCGTTAGCCTCATTGGCTTTTGCATTTTATATGTATTGTTCGTATTGTGGAGTTCGCTTAACAATCTATCTGTTTTAACACCAAATCAACCAGCAAGGAAGCGGGGTCACTTGTCCGAAAACATACACTACTACTCAAAGCATGCAGAAACGTTGTCGCAACAGTACAACAGCATAGACTTCGAAAAAGTACATCAGGAGTGGCTCTCTGACATTCCAGAAAAAGGGTTTGCACTGGATGTGGGGGCTGGTTCGGGTCGCGATGCTCGCTTTCTTGCAGCCAAAGGGCTCAGTGTTGTTGCAGTGGAACCGGCGGATGGGATAAGGGAAAAAGCACAACAATTTACGGTAAGTCAGTCAGTACACTGGCTGAATGATAAATTACCCGAACTGAGCCAGGTATTCTCTTTACAGATCAAATTCGATCTCATCCTGCTGAGTGCGGTGTGGATGCATATTGCACCCTCTCAAAGAGAACGTTGCATTCGCAAACTTAGCGCGCTGCTAAAAGCCAACGGCAAAATTGTGATTTCTTTGCGGCACGGGGCGTGCGACGACGAGCGCACCATGTACCCGGTATCCGCCGATGAACTTGCCGACTACGCCCGAAAATTCGGCCTTTCCTTTAAGTTACTCAGCGAGCAGAAAAATACCGACCAATTGGGGCGGCAAGATGTTTACTGGCAAACCGTAACGCTGACTCTGCCGGACGATGGTTCGGGGGCGTTTCCGCTGCTGCGCAATATCATCGTTAACGACAGCAAATCCTCTACATACAAAGTCGCTTTACTGCGCACGTTACTGAGAATTGCCGAGGGGCATCCTGGCGCGGTGGTCGAGCAAACCAGCGAGCACGTGGTGTTACCACTAGGGCTGGTGGCGCTGTACTGGGTTAAATTGTTTAAGCCCCTCGTTGATCATTTTAAAATTCCGCAAAGCAGTAATACCAACAGAGGGCTTGGCTTTGTGAAAGAGACTGGCTGGAACCAGCTTAGCTCTTTCTCGGCTAACGATTTTTACATCGGCGCTATGTATATGCGTCCGGAAATTGCCGACGCGGTTTACCGAACATTGAAAGATGCGGCCTCTACCATAAAGGATATGCCGGTACGTTATACCACCCTGCCGGGCACGACCAGGGGGGTCTTTCATGCTGAAATGCAACGAACCACAAAGCCTGCGGGTAGTGTTGTTATAGATGCTGACTTTTTAACTTCTTTCGGTAGGTTTTACGTGCCAACCGCTATCTGGGATTCGCTGACCCGCTTTAGCTTTTGGATAGAACCGTCGCTGGTAAATGAGTGGGCAGCGTTAATGCAGCGTTATACAACGGGTACGGCGCGCAACATAACCCAAAGCGATTTGTTGCAAGCATTAACGTGGGAAGATCCGCGCAGAACCACAACCCGGGTTAGGACCAGAGTTGAACAGCTACTAACACAAGATGCGGTGAGTTGTTGCTGGTCAGGCAAAGCCCTTAAAGCAAACGATTACGCTGTGGATCATGCCATGCCATTCTCACGCTGGCCGAATAATGATTTGTGGAATTTGCTTCCTACAAAAACAAAAGTGAACGCCACTAAGTCAGACAAATTACCCAGTTCATTCAGGATGGTCAGCAGTAAAGGCATGATTCAGGAATGGTGGAAGCAAGCGTGGGCGGAAAGCGCCGGCGAGTTTTTTATTCAGGCGAATCTTTCGTTGCCTAACCTGCCTACCAGCAATCGTAGTTTCGATGACGTGTTCGAAGCAATGGTCATGCAACGCGATAGAATTAAGGATTTTCAGCAACTTGAGGAGTGGTGAGTGTTAAATTCTTTGGATTGTCTTTCCATATATTTAGTGGAGTAGCGGACAAACTCACCTCCCTAAACTTCAACTCATCCTCAACGTTGAGCCAAAAAATAAATAGTTTGGTTTGGTGTAACAGTGACTCACATTCCTCTATTCATTATCGATTCAAACCAGGCTATTACTTCTTCCTGTTGCTCGGTCTTTTGCCGTTTTTAATGCCTCCACTAATACGTTGGTCTTAACACTTTCATATGGTCATTCTTTATAAAAGTAGATCTGCCTTACTGGTTAAGGGGCAAGGCCAAATTGATTGTTCATAGTGCAATCGCCAAAATGATTACATTAGTCGTATGTTTAGCCTGCCGTCGTAATCTTATAAGTTGCATTGGATAGATTCGGCAATCTTAGGCGCAAAGTTCAGAAGTTTCGGCTGCGAGGGAGGTAATCTGTTGCCAGTCCTGATTTTTAACAGCTTCTGATGGGACAAGCCACGAGCCTCCTACGCATAATACGTTAGCTAAATTAAGATACGTGGGAGCATTATTAATATTGATACCGCCTGTAGGGCAAAAGAGTAAATCAGGAAAAGGCCCGGCGATTGATGAGAGCACTTTAGGGCCTCCAGCCGCCTCTGCCGGGAAAAACTTAAGTACTTTGTAGCCTATATTTCTAGCGCACATTGCTTCAGAAACAGTACTAACACCAGGTATCAGTGGCGTGTTTCCCTGCATAGCACCCATTAGCAGCTCATTTGACGAGCCAGGACTGATACAAAATTTAGCACCTGCCATTTCAGCCGCGGCAAATTGGCGCATATTGGTAACAGTTCCGGCGCCTACAATGGCTTCGGGAAACTCATGGCTTAGGGACTCAATTATCTTTAAAGAATTAGGAGTACGTAAAGTAACTTCGATAACTTTTACGTTACCTGCTAACAGCGCTTTGGTAATTTCTATCGCATTGTTTATATCATTTTCAACCAAAACGGGGATTACGGGGCCGGACTTTAAGATGCTTTCGGGTGATATTGAGCAGTTAGTGAACATTTTTTGACCTTCTGACAGTGCCTGCTATGCGAGCATAAATTAAGCAATATTGGTAAGGCCAAAAATATTTGCATAGCTTATATTCTATGTCAACGGGATTGGTTAAAAGGAATAAATTGCTTAAAAAGGGTGCAATCCTGTTCTTATTCTACTTTCAAGACTTCCATATCATCATCAATCGCTTTAGATATATGTGACTGCATAGCAAGTAGAGCGCGTTTGGGATCTCGCATTTTTAGGGCTTTATAGATGCGAATATGTTCATCAACATAGGGATGAACCCCTAAATCCCGGACCTTTTGATGGAAGGTGGTACTTATTGGTGAACGGTTTCGTAATTCCCAAAGCCATTTGACAGTAGCATTGAGTGCGCTGTTGTTTGTGGCATCAGCAATCGTGCAATGAAAGAGTTGGTCTGCTTTTTCCTTGTCGGCTTCTGATGTTTCAGGATCACCCATAATTTTTATGGCGGTTTCCAGCTCCTTCAATTGCTCATCGGAAATCCGGGCTGCGGCCAGAGAAGCAGCCTCACCTTCTATTATTAAACGCGCCTCGAGTATTTCGAATGGGCCGGGGTCATCATCAATGGCTATTGAATGTCCCGCTTTAATATTAGGAAGCACGTAGATACCTGATCCCGTCCGAATTTCAACCAGGCCTGCAATCTCCAAAGCTATCATCGCTTCTCTAATGCTGGGTCTGCTCACTTCAAATTGGGTCGCGAGTTCTCTTTCCGACGGCAATCTTTCTCCTGGTTTTACTTTGCCGTCCATAATCAAACTTTCAATTTGGTTGGCCACTTCTAAATACAACCTTCTCACTTTTATGGCTTCTACTTTCATATTTGTACTTCTGAATCTATTTGTAAGCGATACATCCAATATCAGAGATTTTTGTGAACAGGTCAACTAATCAAGCTGTTTGATGGTCAGAGCGGTTCTAATCAATAAACCATAATCTGTATCGAACAAAACGCTCATCCACTCACACATGGGAGGGGCAGGTTTGGTAAAGCGGCAACGTCAAAAGGTCCTGACCGCTCCAGACTGAGTAATGCAATGTAATGTTTAATTTTTGCTAAAAAACAATCGGTTATTTCGACAGGGCATCCCCTTTTTCTAAGATTTTTTCACGCAGCCACTGATGAACAGGGTCACTGTCTAGTGTGGGGTGCCACATAAGATGCTCAGTGAATGACGGAGCATCAAAAGGCAGCGGATGAATCTGCAGCGGTGCTACAGCCTCACTGAGTTCAGCGAATTTTCTGGGCACTACTGCCAAACGGTCAGTCCCCCCAATCATTCGGGAAAGAGTGGTAAAGTCGTTAGTGATCACTTCGATACGTCGCTTTAAGTCTTTAACTTCTACCAACCACTTTTCAATACTTAGCAGACTGACACGGCCAAACCCCACAGAGATATGGCCACACTCACAAAATGTTTCTGGTGTAAGTCCTTCAGTGATCAAGCTGTTGTTTTTATCAGCGATGCAAACTAGTTCGTCGCGCGTAAAAAACGCCGTAGAGTAGCCGTCAAACATAAGCTGCTCCGGCGCAATGATCAAATCTACGCTGCTTCTGGCTAATGCATCAGACTCAATAGTGAACGGCGTCAAAAACTCAAAACTCAAATTTGGCGCTTCTTTGGATGCGGTTTTTAATACATCAGACAAAAACACCTGCAGAATGTAGTCGGAAACGATTATTCGAAAGTGACGACTGTAATTTTTTAAATCCATCTGACGGCGATTGGTGATAGAGCCGCGGACTATATTTAACATTTCTTTAATCGGTGACTGTAACTCAAGTGCATAAGGTGTCGGCTGCATCTTGCGTCCTATCTGAACTAACAGATCATCTTTGAAATAATCCCGAAGTCGAGCCAAAATACTACTTGTGGCAGATTGTGAAAGGTAGAGTTTCTCTGCTGTGCGGGAGATATTTTGCTCTTCCAGCAACACATCCAATGCGACCAGTAAATTCAAATCCAGTTGCTCAAAACGCATGTTTCCCCTCCGTAAGTGCTAATCAGGTATCTATATTATAGATACATTTTATCAATACATTTAATTTTTTGTTTCATCAAGAAGCTTCTACACTGCAAATGTAGAAAATTTGTTAACAGTTTTTGCCAGCACAGAACAAAAGCTGTTTATGTGGGTTAGGAAAAATAATGAAATTTGCCTCAGAAAAATCATCAACGGCTGATGGCCGGTTGCTACTTGTGTCCCGGGACTTGTCTCAGGCCACGGCAGTAGCTGATATTGCATCAACGCTGCAGGAAGCGTTAAATCGCTGGGCAGAAATCGAGTCATTGCTGAAAGCCCGCTATGAGGCGTTAAACGAAGGTTTGCTCGACTCCGCTAAGCCGTTGTCCGCTTTTGAGTTAACGGCGCCACTGCCGCGCAGTTGGCAATGGCTGGATGGCTCTTGTTTTCTTAATCACGGTCATTTAATGCAGCAGGCTTTTCATCTCGATCCCATCGAAGGCATGGATAAATTACCGCTGGTTTATCAGGGGGCGGGTGACAATTTTAGCGGCCCTAACGATCCGCTGATAATGCCTGACGAGTCGGTCGGCGCTGATTTTGAAGGCGAGTTTGCTGTGATCCTCGATCATGTGCCAATGGGCGCATCGGTGGCCATGGCTTTTGACGCTATTCGGCTGGTGGTGTTGTTAAACGATATTAGTTACCGGGCTTTGGCGCCGCGCGAGATGAAAACCGGTTTTGGCTTTGTGCAGGCGAAAGGGGCTACTGCGTTTGCACCCATTGCGGTAACGCCGGATGAATTAGGCGATGCCTGGCACAACGGCCGGGTACAGTTACCCGTGCAGATTGACCGCAGCGGGCAGTGGTTTGGTTCGCCTAGTGGTGCAGAAATGCACTTTGGTTTTCAGGATGTCATTGCGCACGTAACCAAAACCCGCTCATTACATCCTGGCACTGTTGTGGGGTCAGGCACGGTATCAAATGCAAACCCTGACGTTGGTCAGGCCTGCATAGCGGAGTTGCGCGCTAAAGAAATGATTGAGCACGGGGCGCCACAATCGGCGTTTTTAGGCGCGGGAGAAACCGTGTCTATGCAGGTATTAGATAACGCAGGTAACAGCGTTTTTGGTGCCATTCGACAAACCGTTAAACTGGAGGGGCAGTAATGTTTAACCCTGCTGAATATCAGATGATCGATTTATCGGTCACGCTCGACAACAACGAATATACCGATCCTCCTCCTTTGTTGCCAAAAATAGACTACATGGATCATCAGGAAGGCTTTCCTGAAATGCAGGCGATGTTTCCAGGATTAACCATTGATCAGCTACCCGGTGAAGAAAGCTGGGCAGCGGAACGGCTGCAAATTACCACTCACAGCGGCACCCACATGGACGCGCCCTGGCACTATGCGTCGACCACAGACGGTGGCAAGCCTGCCTATGGGATTGATGAAATGCCGTTAGAATGGTGCTTTCAAGCTGGTGTGAAGCTTGATTTTCGTCATCTGCCTGATGGCTACGTGGTGAGCGGCGCCGACGTTGAAGCCGAGCTTGAGCGAATCGGACATACCCTGCAACCGCTGGATATTGTGGTGGTTAATACCCGAGCCGGCGAGCTGTTCGGGCAGCCGGGCTATTTAGAAGCGGGTGTAGGTATGGGGCGCGAAGCTACCATGTATTTACTTGAGCGGGGCGTGAAAATCGTTGGCACAGATGCATGGAGCTGGGACGCCCCGTTTAAATTTACTCGTGAACGTTTCTTAAAGGACAAGGACCCGAGCATTATCTGGGAAGGGCATAAAGCGGGTCGTGACATTGGTTATGGCCAGATGGAAAAGCTGTCCAACCTCGAAGCTATTCCATCTACCGGGTTTTTAGTGTCCTGTTTCCCTTACAAAATCAAACATGCCTCTGCCGGCTTTGTGCGGGCGGTCGCCTTTGTACCCACTAAAAATGGCAGGTAAACCCGTTAAGAGGTCCTGCTCAAATTAGGAGTTAACATGTTTAAGTATTTTCCCACCAACTATGTGTGGAACCTGTCAGTCAATCTGGCCATTGAAATGGGTGCGCGGATTGGCGAAATCGAGGAAATGTGCGGACCTTTGCAGGAAGCTGCAAAGCAAAAAGACAAGGAAGGCACCGAAGCATTCCGTGACACCTGGGCAAAAATGGCCGACAAATTGTGTCTGCTGGCCGAGGAAGACGAGAGCCGGGGCCGCATGATTTCTGCCGGCGATAAATACAATCGCGCGGCAACTTACCTTATTACCTGCGAGCGCTTGCAGGGTCATAAAGCGCCGGGTCGTTTAGAACTCTATCAGCGCGCGTTAGCGTTGTTTCAAAAGAGCATCACGCTGGGTAAAGAGAATTGTGAGCGCGTTGAAATCCCTTATGACGGAAAGCAACTATCAGCTCTTTATGTACGTGCTGAAGGCGTTGAAGGCCCGGCGCCGGTTCTGATCCAGGTGAATGGCCTGGATTCAACCAAAGAAATGAAATACCGCGTGGGTTTGCCTCACTGGCTGGCAAAACGCGGCGTGTCTTCGTTAATTGTGGATCAGCCTGGTACCGGTGAGGCCCTGCGCCTGCACGAAATTCCGGCTCGATTCGATGCGGAGTACTGGGCATCCAAAGTGGTGGACTACCTGGAGCAGCGAAGTGACATTGATAGTCAGCGTATTGGTATGGAAGGGGTTTCCCTGGGTGGGTATCACTGTCCTCGTGCGGTAGCCAACGAACCACGTTTAGCGTTAGGTGTGTGTTGGGGCGCCAACCATGACTGGCGCGATGTGCAAAAACGTCGGCTGGAAAAAGAAGGCGACTTTCCGGTACCGCACTACTGGCAACATGTGTGCTGGGCGTGGGGGGCGAAAGACATCGATGAGTTTATGGAAATTGCTGAAAACGTGCATCTTGATGGTCAGATCGAGAAGATCAAAGTGCCTTTTCTGGTTACCCACGGTGAGAAAGATTCACAAATCCCTATCAAATGGGCGTATCGCACCTATGAGCAACTGGTTAACAGCCCCAAACGTGAATTAAAAATCTTTACCGACCGCGAGGGCGGGGTTCAGCATTCCAGCTTTGATAACAGTGCCAATGCAGGTAACTACATTGCTGATTGGGTCGCCGAAACGTTTAAAGCGACGACCGCTTAAAAGGATAACAAGATGAATATTATTGGCCCTGAGTTACTGATTTTTGGCGTTGACGATGTGGGTGCCTGTGAGCAGTTTGCGCTGGATTACGGCCTGAGTGCTGCGGGCGAAAACCGCTATGTTGCATTGGATGGTACGGGCATCGAAATCTACAGCAAAGATAACGATTCTTTGCCAGCACCACTGTCCACCGGTAGTGCGATTCGTAAAACCATTTATGGCGTTAAGACGCAGGCAGATCTCGACGCCATAGCGGCTGAACTTACTAAAGACCGCGACGTTAAAACGTTGTCTGATGGCAGTATCGAAGCGGTAGATGATTTAGGTTTTGTGTTGGGTTTTATGGTGACTCAACGTAAAGAGCTGGATTTAGAGGCAGAAACCATTAATGCGCCGGGTGCTGCGCCACAACGAGACGTTAACCAGATCGCGTTGAGTAAAGAGTCGGTAGGTATTCCGCGTACATTATCTCATGTTGTATATTTTGTACCGGACTTTCCTAAAGCTGAGGCTTTTTACCGTGACCGCCTGGGATTTGTGACCACGGATCGCTTCACCCATGTAGGGCCATTTATGCGCCCGGCCGGCACCACCGATCATCACACTTTGTTTTTTATTCAAACGCCACCGCATATGCAGGGTATTGAACACTTTACCTTCCATATGGGCGGGCCGACAGACGTGATGACGGCAGGTACCAACATGGTGAATAAAGGGTATCAGAGCTTTTGGGGGCCGGGTCGTCACATATTCGGGTCTAACTGGTTCTGGTATTTCAAAAGTCCGTTTGGCTGCAATATGGAGTTTGATGCGGATATGGACTTGCATGATGACAACTGGTCAGCGCGTGAAGCCTTGCCGGGAGCCGATAATTCGCAGGTATTTTTGTTGCAGTACCGCGAGAAATGGGCGCCTATGGGGCCACCGCCTCCGGGCGCTGGTGGGAAACCACCGGAAGCACCTTAATGTCAGACGGGATCAGGTTATGTGAGCTGAGCGAACTTGCGCGAGGACCACTTGGCTTTGATCCCTTTGATGATGGACAGGACACAGTGTTTGCGGTGCTCAAGGATGGCAAGGTATATGCCTACACCGATATTTGTCCCCATTATGGCGACACGACACTGCCCTGGAAGAAGAATGCCTATCTGGATCATGCTGAAAAGCACATTGTGTGCGCTGCTCACGGGGCATTGTTCACGATAGAAGATGGTCTCTGTGTGAGCGGCCCTTGTCGAGGACAGTTCCTTGCAGCGGTGCCGGTAACAATCAAAAACAACACGGTTTGGCTTACTGAAAGCGAAGCCGGGGAGAATAAAAGATGAGTGCATGTGTTGAAAAGGTCTTAATTATTGGCGGCGGCTTTTCCGGTATGTCAGCAGCTATTGAGTTGAGCAAAAAAGGAATTGCCGTTGATCTGGTTGAGATAGATAAAAACTGGCGCACCGATGGTGCCGGTATCAGTATCGGTGGTGCGACCATTCGTGCTTTCAAACAGCTTGGGATCTTTGAAGAGTTTTTAGCTCACGGAGCCACACATAAAGGCTTGGATGTACATGCGCCCACCGGGCAGCACCTGGCTTTTATTCCCGCATCGAAAGTTCCGGGCAATGATGAGCCGTGCGAAGGAGCAATTATGCGGCCTGTTCTGGCAAAAATTCTCGCCGCTAAAACCCGTGAGTGTGACGTTAATGTGCGTTTGGGTATTACCTATGAAAATATCAACGACCAGGGTGACAGTGTTGAAGTAACATTTACCGATGGCACGTCAGACACTTATGATTTGGTTATTGGCGCCGACGGGTTATTTTCCTCAGTCCGTAAAACGGTGTTTCCTGATGCGGCTGGTCCGGCTTATATCGGGCAGGGCGTATGGCGTGCGGTATTACCTAAACTGCCTGAAATTGAAAACATCACCATGTGGGTAGGCCCACATATTAAGGTGGGTGTTAATCCCATGTCTGCAGACGAGATGTATATGTTTGTGACGGAGAACCGTGAAACGAACGAATTTCTTGACCCAGCCACTTTTACTGACCGGCTAAAAGCGCTGCTGGCTGATTTTGCCGCGCCAATGGTGCAAAAGCTTGCGGGCATGCTAAATGAAAACTCGCTGATCCATTACCGACCGCTTGAAGGCATGCTGATGCGGGAACCGTGGTACAAGAACCGCGTACTGCTAATCGGAGATACTGTACATGCTACCACTCCGCATCTTGCTTCTGGTGCCTGCATCGGCATTGAAGATGCGATTGTTATTGCTGATGAGTTAGCCAAACACACCTCGCTGAAAGACGCCCTGGAAGCCTTCCAGGCCCGCCGTTTTGAGCGTTGTCGTATGGTGGTTGAAAACTCCGGGCGCTTGGCGCAGATTGAAATTTCCGGTGGCGATAAACAAGAGCATATGGGCATTATGCGAGAGAGTAGTATCGCACTGGGGCAGCCAATTTAACGCCTTCTTGCACAAATTGTTGTAGCTTCAGGCTAGCTTGTTTCTTGGCAGGGGTGACCAGACTTAGGTCGCTCCTGTTTTTTTATGCCTGTATTTTGCCTTCCCCGGCGCGTATTTTCTGTTGTGTGGTTCGTTCACCGCGATACATGAGTATCCGATGGCAATCCCCTGGGGGGATTCCCGCGCACGTTTTGGCCCTGTTACTCCTTTAAAGTGTGAGTTCAATCGATGCCATTACTGCACTGTAGACGAGTATAAGGCGTGCGGCCCGTCCGCTGAATGCTTGGCATAACCTCAATCTACACCGCAAGCCTGGACCTTAACATATGCACCATAGCGCCACTGTACCTGATGTTGAGGTCCGATAGTTTCACTGAGCTGTGGATGATGATTGGGCCGATACAAAAAAGCATCCGCCTATTACGATGCGGATGCTTTGACGGTGTCAGTGGTGGTTGTTAAACCGTTAGAAGCTTTGTGACACAGAAATACCAATTGAGCGAACAGAATTCAGTCCCCATGACTGCTGAGTAGATATTAAGCCGTCATTGTTTTCACCTGGATCGAAGGCAATAGAGAAGGGATACTTCTCATCGGTACAGTTATTACAAAATACAGATACCTGTAGGCCATTCATGGTTTCAATACCTGCACTGATATTAAAGGTGCTGATGGCGTCCAGCTCCGTTTCCGGAGAACCGATACCGTAGCTAATCTCAGAACGGTAGTATAAGCCTGCGTTAACGAAGCCATAAATATCCGCAGTCAGTTCGCGTTCATATTTTGCCTGCAGGTTTGAGGTAAAATCTGCTGCCAGCGGCGTTGAGTAGCCCGCTGCATTAAAGAACGCATCGTCAGGACCACATTCAACAGAGTCCGGAGTACAGGATGCCGCATCAAATTCGTCAAAGGTCGAGTCGAGTACTGATGCATCCCAAAAAAGCGTCAGGTTGTCGGATACCAAAGCGCGGGCTGAAATTTCGGCACCACGTGAAGTAACGGTGGCTGCGTTTTGGATAATAAAGGCCTGCGCCTCCAGGTTAAACGACTGCGCCTGATAATTATCAAATTTAGTATTAAACAGTGAAACGTTAAATATCAGTTTGTTATCAAGTAGGGTACTTTTAAAGCCCGCCTCTACCGTTGTTGAAATTTCATCTTCAACCGCAAACGGAATATTCTCATTACCCTGATTATCAGTATTGAAACCCGGGGCTTTATAGCCCTGACCAACCGACGCATAGAGCATCAGCTCACTGCTGGATTGATACTGCATACCCAGTTTCCAGCTGATATTCGTATTATCTACGGATTCGACAAACCGGCCACGTGGTCCGCCAATGCCGATAAAGTAATCTCTTTGCATTTGCAGCACGTCAGTAGAAATTTCGTCCTGGGTAACCCTTGCCCCGGCTGTGGCGGTGAGTTTATCGGTCAGGAAGAAGTCAAACTGGCCGAATGCCGCATAGCTGGTTTGCTCTAATTCGGTAATGGAGTCGTTACCTAAAAAAACGTCGTTGCTGTATGGGCAGCCCGGTGGTGGACCAGAAATTTCTGCGCCTACACAATATGGAAACCCAACGGCAACAAATGGCGGTGGGCCCTGTACCTCGAGTCTGTTGGTCATATCCGACGTAGAATTAAAGTAGAATAAACCGGCCTGACCGCGGTATGAATCGGTTTCAGGGAAAATAAACCGTAATTCATTGGATACCTGTGAGTATTCATTGGTATTCGGGTTATCCACAATATCCCGCTTGGATGAAAAGTCGTTATGTAAATTTGTGTCGCTATCAAAATAGCGCCACGCAGCAATGTTAATAAGTTCTATGCCACTTTCAAACAGGTAACTGACTTCACCTTGCAGGCCGCCAGTTTCGACATCACGGAACATGGCGCCGTCGGAGTTATTAACCATATTTTCAGGACCGGCTACGATATTGTCTGCAGCAAGCAGGTCAACGAGCTCACTATTTGGATCGACGGTTCGGAATGTGCGGCTGTATCGCTCACCGGTACCATCGTTGGTGTTGTAATCCGCCATCAGGTAAACCGTTAGCGGGCCGTCCAGATACAAATACTTGGCTTTAATGCCGCGTTTTTCCTGGCCAAGGTCGGTGCGTACGTCATCGTTAGGATAAACGTTGTCAATCAATGGGTCCTGATCTGAATAGAGTACGTTTACCCGCAGTGCCGAGTGGTCTGACACCGGCATGTTCAGCGTGCCTTTAACTATCTGTCCGGTTGCGTCAGTCGGGGTGGTATCCCGCAGATTGTATTCCAGTGAAGCATGACCTGAGAACTCATCAAGTATCGGACGCTGGGTGGTGATGTTAATCAGACCGGCGGAGGCATTTTTACCAAACAGCAGCCCTTGTGGTCCGTTGAGCACCTCTATCGAGGCGATGTCATTAAATGGCTGTCCTGCCAGTGCATTTCGCCCCAGACTGACACCGTCAATTGCCAGTGCGACACTGGGATCAATCGTCTCGGCAAAAATTTGCGAACCGATACCACGAATTGCAAAGGTGTTGTCCTGGCCAACCTGAAGGGTAGGAGCCAGAGCAGATAGTTGAGTCAGTTCATTGATATTCTGATCATCCAGATCGCTGCCATACAGTACCTGAACGCTGACAGGCACTTCCTGAAGATTCTGGGTGGTTCTCTGTGCTTCTACCAGAATAACCTCAAAACCCTCTGATTTTTTGGTTTGTTCGGTATCTGATTGAGCATTTTCTTGCGCGCCTGCAAAAGAGCATGCAATGGCACTGGCAAGTACCGTGAGTGGTAGTCGTTTTAAGTGTTTCATAGCGGTCCTTACAGTATTCGGTTGTCAAGCCACGATCCGGGGAAACTAAATATCGCTAATGGTTGTTAATAGAAAGAATATTTATTTTACAACTTGGTAACATTTATTAAGTTAAACCAACGGGCAGGATTTTGAAGTTTATAATTTAGATTGTTGGTATAGATAAAAAAGATACTAAACAAATATTGTTTCGTAATATTGATGGTTAATGAGCTAGAAACCGACGGTTTCAGCGGTGAGAAATTTGTGCTCATCAATAATAGAAGTGCGCCAGGCGATGATGATAACGCGCACTAACATGGCCAGACCGAGGTGGACGCGTTTACAGTAATTATCGTGTTGATATTTCTGCCATGCCAATCGCCGCAGCGGCATTCAGTGTCAGGCCTGGCGAGTAATTATCTTGCGCTGACAACCTCGGGGGCAAGTAATGCATTTCCTTTCGATATCGGACAATCCCGAATCGGTGTTTTTAGGTTAACGAACCCTTCAGGTATGATGGAAATCATGCCAGGGCGGGGGCTGGCCCCGCACCTATAAAGCATGATGACAACCTTTAGGGCAAGGGCGTAACCACCACGGCGGAAACAAAGGCCTCGCCTTGTTGCGGCACAAATGACAGTTGCAGTTGACCGTCGGTAACGTCTGCTTCAGCAGTACTGATATCAGCGCTGAATGCGTCTTCTTTGGTGGCGGTAAAGGATTTTTCCATCAATGGCTTACCGTTACTACTCACGGTAAATACCGTGTCTTCGATATCGACCGGCGCGACAAACATCAGTGATACCCGATAGCGGCCGTTTGCCAGCGGCAGCGTATAACTGAACTCACCGGCGCGATAGGTTGCGGCAAGATCGCGATCATCAGTTTGACTGATTTGCGCTTTAACCGGCGGACGGCCCCAGCCAGATGCTTTATCCAACGTTTTGGCGCTTCCTCCGGAGAAAAATGCGTCTGAGCCGTATTGATGCTGTGTTGTTTTAGCGGCCATGATGGCACCAGCATCAATGTAATACGCATTGACCTGGGACTCGGCCAGTTGCCAGGTCACGCTATCACTCGCGTCATCACCGTTGGCATCTTTCGCCACAATCGTGTTGCTGCCTTGTTGCAATGCTACGTCTTCAAACACGCATACCGACTGCGGGCAATCTTGCAGTACGCCAGCAGACTTACCATTCACAACCAGCTCCGTTGCCGCCAGATTAGAATAGACTTTTACCGGTGTTTGCTGATAGGCGCGATCGATGTAGCGGCGAGAGGTAATGTGTACGACGGGCTCTTCACGCCAGTTGGCCTGATAAAAATAGTAGCTGTCTTTTTTGATTTCCCGGTCGTAGCTAATCAGTCCTTTGGTATTAATATCAATAGAATCACCTTCACGACGGGTGGTGGTGGCAAAATCAAAGGCGTTCCAGATCCATGTAGCCCATAAGTAAGGTTTCGCCGCCATGATCTGCCAGTTTTCCTCATGCACATAAGACATATATTCTTCAGGCTGGTGTTTACCGGTTGAAGCGACCGGACCACCAAGGACGTTATCGGTATGCATAGATAAGGCACCACCTGCGCCATACTCACTCACTGAGATAGGCTGCTGCGGGTACATACTTTTTATGGTGTCAAGATGCTCATCAAGGTCGGTGGGTTTTCCATAATACCAGCCGTAATAGCGATTCAGCCCCACGGTATCGGCAATGTCTGTTGTGGCTGGAACCTTTGCGTTAGCCCATCTTTTATTGGCTTCACAGCAGTTTGCCAGCGTTGAATAGCGCTCTGGATCGAGTGCCTTGGTTTGTTCGTGAAGCATCGTTAGCACCGGGGTTGGATCCGGCTCTGAGTCGCTTGGGCTGCCCAAAAAGGCAGGGATGACCGCACCAAAGTCTACTTCGTTGGCAATGCCCCAAACTGCGACCGAGGGATGATTAAAATTTTGCTTTATCATTTCTTCAAGCTGCAGGCTGGCATTTTCAAGTAACGCCTGATTCACGTCCTCGTGCTGTTCGCCATAGCGCCACACTGTTACCAGTGGAATTTCATCCCACAGTATAAGCCCTGTTTCGTTGGCGATTTCATGCACGGGTTGTCCGTGTGGATAGTGGGCTAAACGTATGGTGTTGGCGCCCATTTCAACCAGCATGTTGATGTCTTCAGCAATATCTTCTTCACTGACTGCCCAGCCTCGTCCTTCACGGTCCTGGTGATATGCGACCCCCTGCAAACGCAGTGGTTTACCATTCAGCAGTACACCTTTATCGGCCGTGACAGTAATTTCACGCAGACCGTATTGCTGATCAAGCTGGTCCAAAACAGTGCCATTTGTATCTATCACCTGCACGCGTAATGTATACAGGTGAGGGTTCTCCATGCCTTGCCATAGCTCGGGATTAGTAACCGTTAGTTGCTGTACACGCTCACTGGTTTCACTACCAGATATCGACAACTGCTGCTCACTCTGCGCAACTGTACCACTATCGCCATCGATTAACTGCGCGTTGATTGTGACAGTCTGTTTACTTTCTGTTGAGTTACTCACCCGGCTGGTGACGGTAACTGTAGCCTGATTATCACCCAGCGTGGTGGTTGCATAAACGCCAGGACCACCATAGTCCTGCATATCAAGATGAACATCCGCTGTGGTAATCAGCCTGACCGGCCGGTAGATGCCGCCGTGTACAAAAAAGTCACCGGAGATGGGCAGGGTATCTGCCGTTGATGATTCCGCGGTGGGCTTACTGTTATCGACTTTAACTACCAGTACATTTGACTTATCGGGGCTGACATAGGGAGTGGCATCAAAACGGAAACGATTGAAGCCGCCACGGTGCTCACCAACATACTGACCGTTTAACCACACTTCAGCGGTGCGGCTAACCGCATCAAATTCCAGCCAGAATTGCTTACCAGCGGTTTCTTCTGCGACGCTGAACTCGGTGCGATAGATGCCCACGCCCATCGTCATATCGACATTCGCCTCAGTATGCAAATGAGGAAAGTCGTTTTGATAATAACCCACCCTGTTCCAGCTATGAGGCACACTCACAGTTTGCCATTTCTCAGCGCTGAACTGCGGCTGGTGAATGCTTTCCGGCAGAGAGTCTGTTTGCAAAAACAGCCAGTTATCTTTTAGTTGCTGGCTGTCACGGGACTGAGTAACTGAGCTTTGCTGTTGCGACGGAGTTGAACACCCCGAAATAAGTAGCAACAAAGTCGTTATGAATAAGGCATTGCGGACTGTTAAAAACATACACACTCTCTTTGCTAAAGTAACCTTTTTAAAACTAACAAGCGGCAAGTGCTTACTCCACTTACCGCGATTTAGCCAAGAACCGAAATGGCGACAGGAATAGTCTGCTGAGCTTCAGCGCCTGGTTTCGCTTTTAGTTCGATGATTTCCAGCTCTTGTGCAGTTTGTAATGGTGCTTATTAAGGCAGTTAGTTACTGGATATCTGGTAAGGCCAATATAATGACGAAAGCATAATAAGCAACAACAGTTTAACATTAACGGGCTGCATAATTTAACATTTTAATCACAAATCAATATCTTATGTAAACTATTGTTTTTAACAATGCCTTTTATCAATAAAAGCGATATATGTTCATTAATGCCATTTAATAATACAGGGTAGACCTGTAACGCCGCATTTTCCAAACCGTGGTTATAAGATTCAAGCAGAGACAATGTGAGGTTTGTCAGGCGTTTTGGTGCATCGCATATCTTGCTGGAGTACTAGTAGCATCACTGCATCTGATTTATCAAAGGGAATCGATAAGACCCAGGAATTGCTTCGGCTTGGATAGTGATGCGATTACGACTACGAAAGGAGAACGCATAGTTTGAATACAGGAGGATTGTTCATTAACCCTGCTCAAGAAAAGTAGAGGCGCCGTTATTAAAATCACCGGTTACCTCTGCATGGCTGGTGCGATCGATTTTACGCTGCTATTGACCGTTCCGGACGCTGCTCAATCGAGAAACAAGCTTGTCGGCCTGGTGAAATAAACTCAGGATCATGACCAATCTATACTGCCTTACCAATTACTGTGATTGAAATGTTAACCTATTGTAGTGGGGTATTTTGGGGCGTGTTCTTATTAGTGTATGTAAAATAACAGCTTTTTTCAGTAATCACTTTTAGAGATACCTACTATCACTATAATCAATTTCTTTTATTTACCTTTTTGTTACATATTTTTCACCTAATTGGTCAGGCCGAAGATTGAGGTCCTGGGGCTGTCCTATAATTACTAATTACCAGATAACAGCATGTATCTAATTACTAATTGAGGGTGAACATGAGTCATAAATTAAAACTAAAATTTCTGCCTGGAACACTTATGGCAGCAAGCGCGCTTTTTAACGCATCGGCAATTGCACAAGCAGTTGAAGACGCAATTCAACCAGACGAAAGCGCAGTTCAACTAGAAGTCATTGAGGTGACGGCACAAAAACGTGTTCAGTCGAAAATGGATGTTCCCTTAGCGGTTTCTGTATTAGGTGCCAGTGACCTCGAAAGACTGGATGTAAATAATTTCAATGATGTTACTCGTGTTTCACCGTCGCTGACAATGTCGCAAGGTGATACGCCGGCAGGCAGCGTAATCCGAATGCGTGGTATCGGTACCGCCGCTTTTAGTATTGGCGCCGAGCCTAGCGTGTCGGTAGTGGTTGATGAAGTTCCCCTTATCCGTACTGCCCAGGCTTTCGGTAATTTAGTGGATATTCAGCGGATTGAGGTATTACGTGGTCCTCAGGGTACGTTGTTCGGTAAGAACGCATCTGCCGGTGTGGTCAGTATCACCACTAAAAATCCTGCGTATGAATTTGAAGGTGATGTCCAGGTAGGCATTACTGACGACGATGAGAAAAAAGCACAAATATCACTCTCTGATGCAATTAATGATGATGCGGGTTATCGAATTAATGCTTACGTCAAAGATCGTGATGGTTTTATCGAGAATATCGCCGACGGTTCTGATTTAAATGGTGAAGAAGGATACGGTTTTAGAGGAAAGCTGGTTTGGAATATGACACCGGACTTACAAGCCACCTTTATTGGGGATACTTCTCATAATGAGAGTAGTACCGGTATAACATGGTCAGAAGGTGATGAAGCCGTAACGGGTGAAGGCATCACCGCAAGCGAAGATAACCGAAAAGTTAAGTATGATTCCCCTGTCGGCTTTACTGCGGATCAGGATATGTTTGTGCTTAAGCTTGATTACATGATGCCAAATCACACCCTGACCTCTGTCACGAGTTATCAAAAATATGACTTGCTTGGTGTGGTTGACGTCGACCAATCTGATACGCCCATTGAAGACAACCCTTTCCTTAATCCGCTTGGCCTGACAGGACCACGAGTCGAGTCGATTTCAGGTGAGTCCAGCGATGCTGTGTCACAGGAAATTCGTCTTTCAGCAGACAATGTTGATGGTTTCGAGTATATGGTTGGCCTGTTTTACATGGATGCCAGTACCGACCGTTCTTACGATCGAGGCGCACTCAGATTCTTGTTAGCAGACTGGGATGCTACGGCGTCAACAGAGAGTTTTGCTTTATTTGGTCAGGCAACGTATGAGTTTACCAATAAAACGGCAATCGATATCGGCTTGCGCGCTAACCGAGAGAAAATTTCAGCCAGCTTTACTAATCGGTATGCCAATGGTTGGCAAAATATAATGCCGGAAACTTATTCTGGAGACGATAGTGAAAACGCGGTAACGGGTAAGGTCGCATTGCGTCACAACCTGTCAGATGAGCAAATGGTTTTCGGTTCAGTAAGCACTGGCTACAAAGGGCAAGCCTATGATATTTCAACGGGTTTCAATCAGACTAAAGCCGATAACCCGGTCAATAGTGAAACCTCAGTATCTTACGAATTGGGTATAAAAGGTTTTGCCCTCGATAGAAAGCTAAGTTATGAAGTGATCGGGTTTTTCTCCGACTTTGATGACTATCAGGCCCAGGCCGGTTTGCTTGATGAAAATGACGCGCCAGTGTTTAGGTTAACGAACGTGGGTCAACTCCGTACCAAGGGTATCGAGACCGACCTGTCTTACCAGGCCACCAGAGACTTGCGGTTTAACGCATCAATCGCTTATATCGATGCCACCATTGTGAGTTTTAAAAATGCCGATTGCTATGATTTTCAAACCGCAGAGCAGGGATGTAACATCGGCCAAGGCCCAGGCGGCATTGATGTTCAGGATTTGTCAGGTGAAGATCTAAACAATTCACCGGACTTAAAATATAACCTCGGTGTGGCGTATGAAACGGATGTGAGTAGTCAGAACTTTAGCTTTTTCGCGCAAGCCAACTATCAATGGCAAGACGACATCAACTACGATTTACTTGGAAACCCTGTCAATTTCCAGGAAGCCTACGGCATAGCAAACATGAGTTTAGGCATTATTGGTGCGGAAGATAAGTACAAGCTCACGTTTTATGTCAACAACCTTTTCGATCAGAATTATTCAATGGGCTATTCCGATTATTCCGCTCGATTTGAAGGTGCCACAGCAGTGGGTAAACAATGGAACCGTAATGCCATGCGTTATATGGGCATTAATTTCTCTTACTCTTTCTAATTACTGTTAAAAATCTGCAACGACATCGAATGATGCTCGTTGCGGATTATGTATTTAGCCAAAGTGTACAGAAATTTGAGGAGAACAAAATGAGAGAATCCTGGCGCTGGTTTGGTCCTAATGATCCGGTTAGCTTAAATGACATTCGTCAGACGGGGGCGACTGATATTGTCAGTGCCTTGCACAATATTCCGGCTGGAGAGGTGTGGACTGAAGAAGCGATAGTTGCCCATAAAAATATGATTGAATCCTGTTCGGCAGATGAAAGCCCCTTAGCATGGACAGTGGTGGAAAGCATTCCGGTACATGAATCAATTAAACTCAACTTACCCGGTTGCGATAAATACATTGACGCCTGGATTACATCAATGGAAAACCTGGCGAAACACGGTATCAAAGTTATTTGCTACAACTTTATGCCGGTCATTGACTGGACCCGCACCGATCTGAAGTACAAGCTACCATCAGGGGCCTATACTCTGCGATTCGATCAGCACAAATTTGCCGCTTTCGATTTATTTATTCTGCAGCGCGATAACGCAGAAGCCGATTACTCGGAGCATGAATTACTTGCTGCAAAACAGACTTATGAATCGATGAGTGAACAAGAGAAAGAGACTCTTACCGCCAACATCATCGCTGGTCTGCCCGGTAAAATGACCGACAGTTACAATCTTGACACCTTTAAAGCAATGCTTGCTCAATATCAGGATATTGATGAACAGAGCTTGAGAAACAACTTGTTCCGCTTTTTATCCAGGGTGGTGCCCAAAGCTGAAGCAGTGGGCATGAAACTGGCGATTCATCCTGACGATCCGCCGCGCTCTATGTTCGGTTTGCCGCGTATTATTTGTACCGCTGATGACCTGGATATTCTGTTTGCTGAGATCCCCAGTGAGGCGAATGGTATTACCTTATGTGTTGGTACCTACAGCAGTCGGCCAGACAATAATTTAGTTGAAATGGCCGGAAAGTTCGCCCCACGTATTCATTTCTCGCATTTACGTGGCGTAGCGCGCGATCCAGGTGAGCAGCGCTCATTTCAAGAGGCCAGTCATTTAGACGGCGATGTGGACATGATAGGAGTGGTTGAACAATTGCTGCGTGAAGAAAAGCGCCGGGAGCAGCTCAATACAGGGCAATTAAAAGACATTTTTATTCGCCCGGATCATGGCCATCAGATGCTTGATGACATTAATCGTCAGTCCAATCCGGGCTATTCAGCCATCGGGCGCTTAAAAGGCTTAGCCGAAATTCGTGGGGTGATCAGAACGGTGTCACGATTTATCGACTAGCCAGAAAAACAATGCCCATATTTTAAATACATTGTCCGTGAGCTAATTAGGCCTGGCGTTACCGCCGGGCCAAACCGTTAATTTACCGTTTACAATTGAGGGATATAATATGATTTTCAAACGCCATTTACGTTGCAGGACGCGCGTACTTGTATTTTTTCTGATGGCATTTTCAGTGACGGCTAAACAGCAAGACCTGAATCCAACGAAAGTGGTTACTACCAGTAACGGTGAAATTCAGGGCTCGATGGTTACGCCAGATATCCAGGCATTTTTGGGTATTCCCTATGCTGCGCCACCGGTCAGGGACTTGCGCTGGCGCGATCCACAGCCGGTGTCCAGTTGGCAGGGGGTGTATCATGCTGATCAATTCGGGCCCCAGTGTATGCAGCCTCAGCGCGGTATTATGACCAATCAATACTCTGGTTCTGAAGTCACCAGCGAAGATTGCTTATACTTAAATGTTTGGGCCAAAACCGGCATCGAGAAAGCCCCGGTCATTGTCTTTATTCATGGTGGTGGTTTCTTTATTGGGGCAGGAAGCATGCCTCTGTATGGTGGTGAACAGGTAGCACAACATGGTGCGGTCTTCGTTAACCTCAACTACCGTGTGGGTCCGCTGGGCTTTCTTGCCCATCCTGAGTTAACCAACGAATCATCACACAGTACCTCAGGCAACTATGGCTTTCTTGATCAGGTTGCCGCGCTACGTTGGGTACATGACAATATCGACAAGTTTGGCGGGGATCCTGCCAATGTCACGATAGTTGGTCAGTCTGCCGGCTCGATGTCAGTATTGGCTTTGCAAGCCAGCCCTTTAACAAAAGGCCTGTTTCATCGCGCTGTTGGAATGAGTGGTGCGCTTCTCGCAGCTACCGGGCCGTTTAGTTTGCGCTCGTTGGATGTGGCTGAAAATGACGGGATCAGGCTGCAAGAAATATGGAATGCAAACAACCTGGCAGAATTGCGTGCCCTGCCTGCTGACCGACTGGTAGTGCCAAGAAAACCGAGCTCGCCACCGGTAGGCCCTATTGTTGATGGCTATGTCCTGCCCACCGAAATCAGCAAAATTTTTAGCCGTAAGGCGCAAAACGACGTACCACTGTTGGTGGGTTTTACCCGCGATGAAGCCTTTGGTGGTCTTGGTCCGGTCGACAGTTTAGCTGACTATCAAAAGCGTGCTGCCGCAACGTTTGGTGAGCGTGCATCAGAGTTTTTAGCGCTGTATCCGGCATCGGATGATCGCCAGGCCATCAGTCAGGCGCGAGCCGCCGACCGTGACAATACGATCGCCTTAGGGATGGATTCCTGGGCACGTATGCAGTCCAGTTATGGTGATGCTCCTGTCTACAGTTATATGTTTTCACGGCCACATGTTTACCCGGATGATGTGATAATTACTAACCTCGATCCAGCCAGCGCTGGTGCCTATCACACTTCAGAAGTGCCCTTTTGGCTTGGCACTCTGGAAAGTTTTAACCGCTTTCGGACCTTGCGCGACTGGCGTGAAGCTGACCGGGACTTTAGTCATAAGATGATAGATTCATTGGTGGCGTTTGCCCGTACAGGCTCGCCTACCATTGAGGCATTCAATTGGCCGCAGTATGATCCGTCACAGCCTGTTTTACTTGAACTGGGTGACATCGCAAAGCCTAAACCCTGGCCAGCCGCGAAAAAGTTCGAATTTTTCAGAGCGGCACAACGCCCGCCCAAAGACGTTGAGCAGGTACGTGACTAGGCAGATGCCAGGGCAAGCAACAGTCAATATCCGAGGGAACTGGCCAGGGTAAATACCTGGTCAGTTTTATTTGTGCATGCCGCACTGCAAAGAATATGACGGGTAATGACACGTGTTTGCTAATAAACACGGGGAACACCGCCATAGCAAAGCATCAAAGATGTCATAAAGTCAGGGTGAATTTAAGCCTGGAGCGGTCTGGGGCGCTGTGGGGCATAGCTTTCCTACTACCCTGATACTCACCGGTGACGGTTAACGACTGGCGGCTTACATTGCCGCCCGGTAACAGTGTATAAGTACTCTACTGCGCAATGTTGATCAGCTTGCGGGTGTCGCTGTTATCGTTTAGTTCAACCTGGCTAAGTGTGGCATGAGCATGCTCTTTCATCACCGCTTCAGCTCTGGCTCCCTGGTGGTTTAATAGCGCTTCGAATACCGCATGGTGTTGCATATTGGCATAGCTGAAACGCCTGAACTCACGCTCAAGTTGTTCGGGATTAAAAATCAACGCGTTTACCGATGCAAAGGGTAAGTGCTCATTTAACTGCATCGCTGATTGGATTGCCGGATTGCCGCTGGCCTGAATAATCAACGCATGAAACTCTTTGTTGAGTATGTTGTATTGTTCAAGGTCATCTTCGGTGATGTAACCCTTATCGAAAATGGCATCGCCCTGCGCTAAACATTGTTCAAGTTGCGCCTGAGTCTCTGCCGTTAAGCCTTTTTCTGCGGCTTGCCGTGCAGCCAACCCTTCCAGCACGCCACGAACTTCTACTGCCCCTGATATCTCTTCATTGGTGACTTTCCTTACCTGATAACCACGACGGGGCAACTTAATTAACAAACCTTCCTGAGCCAGGGCTCTGAATGCAATACGAACCGGTGTTCGCGACACGCCCAAGAGCTCGGCGGTGGGAATTTCAGCCAGTCGCTGGCCTGCTGCAAATTCTCCCGAAACAATCTTATCGCGCAATATACTGATGACTGCTTGCCCTTCGCGTGGCATACCGACTCCTGAAAACGATTGAATAGCATTATCGGCGTCACTGCGCCTGTCTTAAATTGGATCCAATAATCCACATTATGCGTGTTAAGGAAACATATTGAAATAGCTTAAGTAACGCCTTTTCCACTGCGGGCAATAGCGTAAAGCTGACCAGGCATTTACAAAAAGACTGTTACCTATCGATAAAAATGGATCCAAAATACTCATTTTCAGTTGTTAAATGTTAAAAATGATCTTAAAGTGGATCCAATAGTTAATGAAAGGTTAAATTTATGGATGCCCAAACTTATCCGCTCAATACCTGGTACGTGGCGGCGACGCCTGACGAAATTGCCGACAAACCGTTTGCTCGCCAAATTTGTGGCGTTAAGCTGGTTTTCTTCCGCAATCAACAGCAACGTGTTGTTGCCGTTGAAGACTTTTGTCCTCACCGCGGCGCACCGTTGTCGTTAGGATTTGTTGAAAACGGCCAATTGGTGTGTGGTTACCATGGCTTGCGCATGGGCGAAGATGGCAAAACCCAATCCATGCCCAACCAGCGGGTAGCACATTTTCCCTGCATTAAACACTTTGCGGTGGTTGAGCGTCATGGGTTTGTGTGGATATGGCCGGGCGATCAAAGCTTAGCCGATGACAGTCTTATCCCTGAATTACATTGGGCCAATAGCCCTGACTGGGGTTACGGCGGCGGGTTGTACCATATTAAGTGTGACTATCGGTTGATGATCGATAACTTAATGGATTTAACCCATGAAACCTATGTACACGCCAGCAGCATTGGCCAAAAAGAAATCGACGAATCACCCGTTGCCACCAAAATGGAAGGCCAAACCGTAGTCACCAGCCGTTATATGGATAATGTCATGGCGCCGCCTTTTTGGCAGGCAGCGTTGCGCGCCAATGACTTAGCCGACGATGTGGCCGTAGACCGTTGGCAAATATGCCGTTTCTCACTACCCAGCCACATTATGATTGAAGTGGGCGTTGCTCACGCCGGAAAAGGTGGCTACGACGCCCCTGATTCGCACAAAGCCAGCAGTATTGTGGTGGACTTTATTACCCCGGAAACAGAGCATTCTATCTGGTATTTCTGGGGTATGGCCCGCGATTTTAAGCCTCAGGATCAGACCTTAACCGACACTATTCAAAAAGGGCAGGGGGCAATTTTTGCCGAAGATCTCGAGGTGTTAGAACGCCAGCAACAGAATTTGTTAGCGTACCCTGAGCGCAGCCTTTTGAAGCTGGATATTGATGCCGGCGGTGTGCAGGCGCGCAGAATGATTGAGCGCGTTATTAAGCAGGAGCAGGCGGCATCAGCACAGGCCAAAGTCGGAGAAAACCAATGATCGAAGTGACGGTTACCGACAAACAACCATTAACGGCATCGATATGCCGTTTGCAACTGGCCGCTGCCGATGGCAGCGCCTTGCCTGCCTGGCAGGCGGGGGCGCACATCGACGTGCATTTACCCAACGGCATTATTCGCCAATACTCATTATGTGGTGCGCTAAATAGTAATAGTTGTTATGAAATCGCCATTCTAAATGAGCCTGATGGCCGGGGCGGATCAAAATACATTCATAACGATCTTCAGCAAGGCGACAGGTTAACCATTAGCGCGCCAAAAAATTTGTTTCCGCTAGTGCCGGGCACCAATAACACCTTGCTGATTGCAGCCGGGATTGGAATTACCCCGATTTTAGCGATGGCCGAGCAACTGCATGCCGATGAGCAGCCTTTTGAGTTACATTTTTGTGCCCGGGATCAGCAACATGCCGCCTACTACGAGCGCATTGCACAATCCGGCTATGCCAGCCACTGTCAGTTTCATTTTAGTTTAGGTAATAGCCAAAACCGGCTCAACCCCCATCAGTTACTGGCTGACTACAACAAAGACACGCAGCTGTATATCTGTGGTCCGAATCCATTTATCCAGGACGTTATCAGTGCCGCTGAGCAACATGGCTGGCCAACTGCAAACATTCATCGGGAATTTTTTGCTGCAGAAGCTATCGACCATAGCCAGGACCAAAGCTTTGAGGTGGTCATTAACAGCACCGGGCAGGTGTTAGAGGTTGGGAAAGACGTGTCCATTCTCAATGTGCTGGAAGACAACGGCATGTTTATACCTGTGGCCTGCGAAGAAGGTGTGTGTGGTACCTGTATCACCGGCTTGCTTGAGGGCGAAGCCGACCATAAAGACGTGTTTTTAAGCGCGGATGAAAAGCAAAAAATGGATCAAATTACCCCTTGCTGTTCCCGTGCTAAAAGCAAGCGGCTGGTGTTGGATTTGTAATTCACCGGGTCGTTGTGTGCAGTAAATCGGCGTTTTGGCTAAATCATTAACGTAAGTAATAGAAAAGCTGGCTTGTTTCCCAGGCCCCCTTTTTGTTGTAACAAGCACTATTGGCAGCTAACGCTGGTGGCCGGTTCTACGTCGCCGTTACTCAAATTAGCCTAATAGCGGGCAACCGTTGGATAAGTGCACGTTGGGCGAGACCGATGCGCAGAATGGACGCGATTACGTCACGAAACTTTTATTGCGTTTAAAACAGGTATCGAGACTAAATTTAACCACTTGAAAAGATGCTTTTTTATGCACGCCGGGATCAATTTTTGCCGCAAGCGGTTACGGCTGGTGGATGGGAGTTCGAGGGTTCACAATACGGCGTGGCTTGATAAATGGTGACACGGAAAATTTTTTTGCAAAGTGGCAAAATCTGCTGCAGTAGGGCTGTCAATGCATTAAGTTAATAGGTTGTTAACTTTGAGGTTGGTTTCATGCCAGGTAAATATGAAGTCGGTACAGCGGCAAATCACTATATCAGTCAGCTTTATCATGAGGCACTGAAAAACAAGCTCGATGTTGCGAGTATGCTAAAGGCCATTGATCTTACCGAAGACGTTTTTGACAAACCCGAGGTGCGGGTAAAAACCGAAAAGCTGGCCACCTTCCAAAACCTCATTTGGCAGGCAATGCAGGACGAAAGCATGGGGCTGGCGGCGTTTCCGTTGCCAGCAGGCTCATATTTTATGATGGGTCGATTAACCGTTAACCAACCCACCCTGTACAAGGCACTGAATTTGGCGGTGCGATTTTATACCATGGTCACCAAAGCGTTTAAAATCAATTTAACGGTAGAGGGTGATAGCGCTTTTCTTGGCTTTAAATTGTATGCCCCGGAGCAGGATCCTCAGCACATGTTTGCCGAACTACTGTTGCTGGCAATGCATCGGTACGCCTCATGGTTAATTGCAGACAATTTACCCTTAATGGTGTGTCACTTTGATTACCCCTCACCATCGCATATCACCGAGTATTCCTATTTGTTTCCGGGCCCCCATACCTTCGACAGTGATAAATTAGGCTTTGCCTTTCCCGCCAAATACTTACAGCGAGCCGTGCAACAAAATGATGCGTCGCTGAAATTGTTTATGAAACGTTGTCCACAAGAAATTTTTCAGCGCTATGAAGCCGACTATAGTTTGGCCACAGAACTTCAACGGTTGCTATGGAAAAACCTCAAAGGTGGGGTTCCGTCGATTGATGCGGCCGCGGCCATGATGAATATGACCAAACGCACCATGATGAGAAAGTTAAAATCGGAAGGGACTTCTTATCAACAACTCAAAGATCAGGTGCGGCTCGATAAAGCCGTTACCCTACTGACAAAATATAACCTGCCTATTAACCAGATATCGGAAAGTGTCGGATTTTCAGAACCCGCAGTGTTTACTCGCGCTTTTTTTAACTGGACAGGCGAGAGCCCGAGTCATTACCGGGAGAAAAATGCAGTGGATAGCTGATGTTGAGCGTTCTTTGCAAAAAATCTACGCTTGTCACTATATGTCAATTAATTAGTCACTTTATGCAATTCAAGCATCAATAACACTTGGTTAACATTCCTCACATATTTGCTACAACCAGATTGTAATGAACGATATTTCGGCTGGTTTAGTGTACTGATAGTCTCGTGAGGTAACGCCAACAATGACCAACAATCCGAAACTGCAGATAGATCAGTCTGAAATGAAGGGCTTTCAGTTGTTCGTGATCCTGATGTGTATTCTGCTGAACGCGCTCGATGGCTTTGATGTGTTGGCAATCAGCTTTGCGTCCCCCGGGATTGCCAGTGAATGGAACGTAAATCGCGGTGCATTAGGCATTGTTCTGTCAATGGAATTGGTGGGTATGGCGATTGGGTCAATCACGTTGGGCAACCTTGCCGATCGCTTTGGCAGACGTCCAACCATACTGACTTGCCTGGTACTGATGACCATTGGTATGAGCGCCAGCGCCACTGCCGATTCCTTAGAGTATCTATTGGTTTTCCGCTTTCTGACCGGGCTGGGTGTGGGTGGCATGCTGGCATCCACCAATGCCCTGGTGGCTGAGTTTGCCAATGCAAAATATCGTAACCTGGCGGTGATATTAATGGCTACCGGCTATCCCATCGGCGCCATTGTCGGTGGCTCGATTTCGACCGAATTACTGGAGCTGTATAACTGGAAGGCTATCTTTGTTTTTGGTGGCGCCGTAACGGGCGGGTTTTTAGTGCTTTGCTGGTTTTTGCTACCCGAGTCAATTGACTTTCTGGCTAGCCAACAGCCCAAAAATGCGCTGCACAGAATCAATACAATATTAAAGAAAATCGGTCATCAAGCCATAGCCAGCTTGCCGGAAAAAACCCGGCAGCAAAAAGCATCGGGTTTTAAAACGCTGATTGCTGACAATCTCAGACTCATCACTATCTTGCTGCTCGTCGCGTATTTTGCCCAAATTATGACCTTTTATTACATCCTCAAATGGATCCCAAAGATCGTCGTAGACATCGGCTTTGAGCCGTCCAGTGCTGGTACGGTTCTGGTTTGGGCGAATGTCGGCGGCGCTGTGGGCTCGTTAATTTTTGGCGTGATAGCCAGTCGCTTCAGGCTGCGACCCTTACTCATCGCTATTATGCTATGTGCCTTTGCAATGGTGATGGTGTTTGGACTGGGGCCACAATCGTTGTTGCAGCTATCCATAGTGTCAGCGGTGACGGGGTTTTTCACCAATTCTGCGGTGGTTGGACTGTATGCATTAATGGCGCAATCCTTCCCCGCTGAAGTGCGCGCCAGCGGCACGGGTGTTGTTATCGGTATTGGTCGCGGTGGCGCAGCATTAGGACCGATTGTCGCGGGCTATTTGTTTCAGGCAGGGCATGGTTTATTTGATGTTTCCGTGGTGATGGGGCTGGGTGCAGTAGTCGCCGCTGTCGCTATTTATCTCCTTGGGCCGGTGCTAAGAAAACACCAACCCTATTCTCAGGTTTAAGTCCATAAACAATTACAAATATGAGTGCGAGGTTAACATGAATTTCGAGCGTAAAAATCCGCTAACCGGGGAGGTTGCCAGTCAATCTATTGCTATGCAGGCTGAAGATATGGCGGCAATTGCCGAACGAGCGCAAGGCGGTTTTGAACAATGGTCAGCGGTGGGTCCTAATGCACGACGAGCGGTGTTAAATAAGGCTGCATCGGCTTTGGAGGCACGTCAGCAGGAGTTTGTTGATGCCATGATGGCAGAAGTCGGTGCAACCGCGGGCTGGGCGATGTTTAATCTGGGTTTAGCGGCTTCAATGCTGCGTGAGGCCGCATCGCTAACCACGCAGATTGGCGGTGAAACTATTCCGTCCGACAAGCCGGGTTGTCTGGCTATGGCCATTCGTCAACCGGTTGGGGTCATTCTGGGTATTGCCCCCTGGAATGCGCCAATAATTTTAGGGGTAAGGGCCGTCTCTACCGCCCTGGCGTGTGGTAACGCAGTCATACTCAAGGCCTCTGAGCTGTGTCCAAGAACGCATAGTCTTATTATTGAAGCACTGGAAGAAGCGGGCTTTCCTGCCGGTACGGTGAATATCGTCACCAATGCGCCTGATGCGGCCGGCGAGGTCGTTGGTGCGTTGATTGATCATCCTCTAGTGAAGCGTATTAATTTTACCGGTTCAACCGAAGTGGGTCGGATTATTGCACAACGTGCGGGGGCTAATCTTAAGCCCGTGCTGCTTGAGTTAGGGGGTAAGGCTCCCATGCTGGTGCTGGATGATGCCGATTTGGATGAAGCGGTAAAGGCTGCTGCGTTCGGCGCATTTATGAATCAGGGGCAAATCTGCATGTCTACAGAACGCCTGATCGTGGATGAATCTGTAGCCGATGCTTTCGCTGCTAAATTTGCTGACAAAGTGCAAGGGATGGCCACCGGCGATCCTCGCCAGGGCAATACACCACTGGGCGCTGTGGTTGATCAAAAAACCGTAAGCAAGGTTAACGCGCTGATTGACGATGCCCTGGCCAAAGGCGCGAAAGTCATCGCCGGGCAGAAAAGTGATTCGGTATTAATGGCCGCTACGGTGATTGACCATGTCACTGCCGACATGAACATCTATCGTGATGAAAGCTTTGGTCCTGTCGTCGCTATTATCAGGGCGAAAGATGAAGCCGATGCCATTCGTATTGCCAATGACAGTGAGTATGGGCTTAGTGCGGCTGTGTTTACCCAAGACAGTGCCCGCGGGTTGCGGGTCGCGCGACACATTCATTCCGGTATCTGTCATGTGAATGGTTCAACGGTACACGACGAAGCGCAAATGCCTTTTGGTGGCGTCGGGGCCTCCGGGTATGGCCGTTTTGGCGGTAAGGCTGGTATCGATCAATTCACCGAATTACGCTGGATCACAATAGAGACCGAGAAAGGTCACTTCCCCATATAAGTTAATGAATAAATTTAATATTAAGAGGTAAGGCTAATGAGTACTGAACGCGAAGAAGATACGGTAGCGGTCAAGGTAGAAAACAACATTGCCTGGGTTAGCTTTAATCGCCCGGAAAAACGCAACTGCATGAGTCCTAAATTAAATCGGCAAATGATGCGGGTACTGGATGATCTTGAATTTCGGGATGATGTAAGCGTACTGGTACTGACCGGAGAAGGCACAGCCTGGTCAGCTGGCATGGATTTAAAAGAATATTTCCGGGAAACCGAAGCCCAGGGCTTAGGGGGAACACGTCAGGCCCAGCGTGAATCTTATGGCTGGTGGCGACGCTTGCGCTGGTATCAAAAAGCCACGATTGCCATGGTTAATGGCTGGTGTTTTGGCGGTGGATACGGGCCACTCTTTGCCTGTGACCTGGCATTTGCGGCTGAAGACGCGCAGTTTGGTTTAAGTGAAATTAACTGGGGGATATTGCCTGGTGGTGGCGCGGCCAAAGTGGTGGCTGACTTAATGCCGTTACGTAAGGCCATGTACCACGCCATGATGGGGGAAAACATCGATGGTAGGACTGCCGTTGAGTGGGGACTCATTAACGAAGCTGTCCCGGCAGAGCAGTTAAAAGCCAGAGTCACAGAGGTTGCAAACGTATTACTACAAAAGAATTTGGTTGCATTGAAAGCCACCAAAGATGCGGTACGTAGGGTGAAGGAAATGACCTACGATAACGCCGAAGACTATTTAGTACGGGCCCAGGAAGCGGCGAATAGCTTTGACGCCCATGGTCGTAAGGAAGGCATCAAGCAATTTATTGATGATAAAACCTATAAGCCTGGTTTAGGCGCTTACGATAAGTCTAAACAAGGAAAATAGTTGTTTGATCATGAACTTTTTGACACTGCAGGCTAAGTTGAGGCCGACTAAAGAAGCGGTTATCGATCTGACCTCCGATCGCTCATGGACTTATCCGGAATGGGAAAGCTTCGTCAATAAAAGCAGCTACTGGTTAACCCGGCAGGGGCTGGCATGTGGTGACAGGCTTGCGTGCCTGGCAAAAAATTGTGCCGAGTTGGTGGCGCTGCATTTTGCCTGTGAACAAATCGGGGTGCTCTTTGTGCCGTTAAACTGGCGTTTATCCGCAGAAGAGTTGCACGCCCTGATTGATGACTGCACGCCCAGGCTGATTGTTGGCGATACGATGGCCAACAAATTAGGCCTGGCTTATTTTGACATCAATACGCTCAGTGACGCGGTTTCGCTACCTGAAGGTCAATTTCAACCGCAAGACCACCGGGCTATGCCGTCACTGATTTTATATACGTCCGGCACCACCGGTCAGCCTAAAGGTATCATGCACTCGCAGGATACTATTATGGAAACCACCTTAAATATGACCTTACTGGGACAGGTGGATGAACACAGTACTTTCTTATGTGAAACGCCCATGTTCCACGTTATTGGGCTGATATCCTGTGTGCGTCCGGCGTTATATCAGGGCGGCAGGATAGTGATTTCTGATGGTTTTCAGCCACCCAGAACGCTCGCGCGGTTGATGGATGAGCAGTTATGTATTAGTCATTATTTTTGTGTACCACAAATGGCCAATGCGCTGCGTCAGGAGCCGGATTTTAACCCTGCGTCACTGCAAAACCTGAAGGCACTGCTAACCGGGGGGGCGCCTCATCCGGCGGTCCAGATCCGCCAATGGCTCAATGACGGTATTCCCATCGTTGATGGCTATGGTATGAGTGAGGCGGGTACGGTATTCGGTATGCCTTTTGATATTGCCACTATTGATACTAAGGCGGGGAGTGTTGGGGTGCCCACCCATCGTATTGAAGTGCGACTCGCTGATGCAAAGGGTCAACCCGTTGCCAATGGCGAGACCGGCGAAGTCCAGCTCAAAGGCAAGAATTTATTTACCGGGATATGGCAACAACCGCAATTGTATGCGCAATGCTTTACCGCGGATGGCTGGTTTAAAACGGGCGATGTAGCGGTTAAGGACGATGATGATTTTTATCGTATTGTCGACAGAATCAAAGATATGTTTATTTCCGGTGGCGAAAATGTGTACCCCACGGAGATTGAAGGGGTAGCAGTAAAGCTGGATGCTATTTTAGAGTGTGCGCTGGTCGGAGTCCCTGACGACCGCTGGGGCGAAGTAGGCTGTTTATTTGTGGTAGCGAAATCGAACCAGGCGCCAATCAAGCCGCAGGATATCCTTGATGCGCTGGAATCGTCATTAGCAAAATACAAATTACCGAAATACATTAAGATGGTCGACTCATTACCCCGCAACGGCGGCGGCAAGGTGATGAAACATCAACTGAAAGCGCTTTTTAGCCTGCGCAGAGATGCCTAAATGGTCGTGGTTAGCGGGCTATTAAACTGACCACAGGGCCTGAAATATTAACTGCGCAGCCAGCAGGCTCAGCATAATTTTAAAGATCCGTTTAAATTTCTCTGCTGGCAATTTATGTAGCAGTTTTAAGCCTAACCACGTGCCGAGGGTACCGCTGACAATCATTGCCATAATCAGTGGCAGCCATTGCCAGAACGCAAAACCAAGTGCGCCATAGAGCAGCGCTTTTAGGCAATGTTGTAGCGTCATGCAGCTGGAGAACGTGGCGATAAAACGCATTTTTTCGTAGTTATAGGTGTGCATTACACTGCCAACCAAGGGGCCACTGGCGCCAACGAACATTGATATAAAAGACGTCAATGCGCCAAATACGATGCGGCCCAGCGCAGACCTTTCACCCATACCAGGGGTAACGCCCCACAGCAAATACAGCACAAAGACGCCAACCAGCACTTTCATTAACTCCAGCGGCATATCTGCCACAATAAAGGACGCGAGTAACGCGCCCACTGAGCCGCCTAGCGTAAAATAAACCAACATGGATTTATCGATGTATCGGCAGGTCATGAGTGCCCGGTTGGCGTTAGAGCCCAGCTGCACCAGGCCGTGAACGGGGATAACAATGGACATCGGCAGAATCGAGGCCATCACGACCAATAATAATAGCCCGCCGCCCGCACCAAAGGCCGCGGTAATGAACGACGTTAACCCAGCCAGTACAATGAGTATACTGCCGTTAACCGCCGAGATTAGGTCGTGAGTTAGCCATTCCAATCTAGCGGATCCTGCTGTGCACAGGTGCCAGTATTACATCTGGCACCTGGTATATCTCGCTACAGGTCATTAATAATCTTCGGTATCAATTTCTGCCTGGGTGGCTGGTGGATAACGATCGCCGCTGATATTTTGGGGGGCAAAAGCGCTATTTAATTCCTGCAGTTGTGCTGCGCTCAGGCGGATTAGCGACGCCGCCATATTTTCCTGTAAATGTGCAACGTTGGTGGTACCAGGGATGGGTAACACATGCTTTCCCTGATGTAATAACCACGCCAGGCTTACTTGCCCTGCGGTGCAATGTAGTTGGCTGGCCATCTCATTCAACACCGCTAATAACCGTTGGTTTTGTTGTACATTATCATGTTGAAAACGTGGCATGCCCTTACGAATATCGCCGTCGACCAGGGTGCTCGCATCGGCGACTTTACCGGTTAAAAAGCCTCGTCCTAAGGGCGAGAAGGCCACAAAGGCGCAGCCCAGCTCTTTACAGGTATCCAGCACTGAAATTTCAGCATTACGCGTCCATAATGAATATTCTGTTTGCAGTGCTGCAATCGGATGTTCCTGATGGGCTTTGCGTAAGGTCGATGCCGACACCTCAGATAAGCCAATTGCTTTGATTTTACCTTCGTCGACCATGCGGGAAAGCTCACCAACACTCTCTTCTATCGGCACGCTTTTATCCCACCGATGCAGGTAATAAAGGTCCAGAACGTCGGTTTGCAGGCTGGTTAATGACTGCTCTATAGTGGCGCGCAGGGTTTGCGGGCGACCATCAATAACCCGTTTGCCATCGACACCTCGCATGCCACATTTGCTGGCGAGAAAAATCTGTTGTCGGTAAGGTTTGAGTACCTTACCGAGCAGCTTTTCATTGGCGCCAAAGCCATAGAGTGCAGCGGTATCAAAATGATCTACACCCACTTCCAGCGCTTGCAGTAGCAAGCGGCTGGCGTCTTTTTCTGAGGGAGGATGACCGTAGGCATGGCTAAGATTCATGCAACCCAGGCCCACTGCATTGACGGCCCGTGAATTAATCAGGCGTTGCAACATCGGTATACTCCTTTTACTGTTATTGCGTTAATTGCTGTTCCAGGTCGTGTAATACCTTATAGCAGCCTAAAACCTGGCTCACACTGGAATTCGGTTCACGCCCTTCTTTAATCGCCGCAAAAAACTCACGATCCTGCAGCTCTATGCCGTTCATTGAGACATCAACATCGGATACATCAATAGGGTTTTCTTTGCCATCCACCAGGTCGTCATAGCGGGCAATGTAAGTGCCATTATCACAGATATAGCGGAAAAACGTGCCCAGCGGACCGTCGTTATTAAAGGATAACGACAAGGTACAAATTGCGCCATTTTCAGCCTGGAGTTGAATCGACATATCCAGCGCAATACCTAATTCAGGATGAACGGGACCTTGAATAGCATTGGCTTTGACTACTTTACTGCCCGCCTGGTAGGCAAACAAATCTACAGTATGGGCAGCATGGTGCCACAATAAATGGTCAGTCCATGAACGCGGCTCACCTTTGGCATTAATGTTTTTACGGCGGAAGAAATACGTTTGTACATCCATTTGCTGGATGTTCAATTCGCCGCCACGCAGACGCTTATTTACCCACTGATGTGACGGATTAAAACGTCGTGTGTGCCCAACCATGCAGATCAGGCCGGTTTCCTGTTGGGTTTTCATCACCGCTTCGGCGTCTGCCCAACTATCCGCTAACGGGATTTCAACCTGTACATGTTTGCCGGCGCGCATGCACTGAATCGACTGCGCCGCATGCTGTTGGGTAGGGGTGCATAAAATAACCGCGTCGGCGTCTATTTTTAATGCTTCTTCCAAATCGGTAAAGACCTGTGGAATATTGTACTCATCGGCTACTTTTTGGGTTTTTTCAGCTGAGCGCCCAACCAGTGCCACAACGTCCACATCATCAATATTCTTAATGCCATCTAAATGTTTAATTCCAAAGGCGCCCGGGCCTACGACGATTACTTTCATGTTCATTTCCTCTATATTTTCGATACCCAAAATCATTGGTGCTACAGCCAGGCGGCAAAGGAACTCAGCCCCATGAGCTTAGCTGTACTAAGTGCCAAGCTAGCTAAAAATCACGGTGAGTGACAGCAGCCAACAACGCTGTAGTGTCAAGGATGCGGGGTATCGTCGTTTTCTAAGATAAGATGACCCACAGCAGTATTGGATGCCGGCACATGGTAAAACCGTTTTTTCAGGTTCACCTTGTCGTTCAGTGCGCCACGCATAATCAGCCACATGACCAGTTCAACGCCTTCAGAACCAGCAAGGTTGAGATAGTCAAAATGCGGCATTTTGGCGAGATTTTCAGGGTCATCCACCAGGCTGTCGAGAAAGTCATTATCAAATTCTTCGTTTATTAAACCGGCACGTGGCCCCTGGAGCTGGTGGCTCATGCCGCCCGTTCCCCAGATTTGCACATTCAAATCTTCATCAAAGCTTTCGACGGCTTTGCGGATGGCCTTACCTAATGCATAGCAGCGTTGGCCCGACGGGGCCGGATATAAAACCACGTTGACCGCTAATGGAATGATTTTGCAAGGCCAGGCCTCAGGCTGGCCAAACATTAGCGACAGGGGCACGGTTAAACCGTGATCAACATCCATTTTATTGATAATGGTTAAATCGAAATCCTGTTGGATGACCGATTGCGCGATGTGCGAGGCCAGTTCCGGATAACCGATAACCGGCGGCACCGGCCGCGGGCCCCAGCCTTCATCCGCTGGTGCAAAAGACGGTGCACAGCCAAGGGCAAAGGTAGGAATAATGTTCATATCAAATGCAGAGGCATGGTCGTTATACACCAGAATAACCACATCTGGTTTTTGTTGCCTGATCCATTCTTTACCAAAGTCGTAACCGGCAAACAGCGGTTGCCAGTAGGGATCCTGGGTTTTACCGTTATCGATGGCGGCACCAATGGCCGGCACGTGAGAGGTCGCCACGCCAGCGTTAATTTTAGCCATTTTTTTCTCCGGGTAAGGTGTTGTTGGCATCGGGTTTACGCCCTCCTGCCAGCATCATTTGTGCGTAATCGGGTTGACTCATGCCAGTCATGGTAGAGGCTGCGTCCTGAAAGCTAATGCCATCACAGGAAAAGATCTTGGCAAGAAAATAGATATTGCCGCCGGTTGCCATCATACGGTTGTAATCGCGATCTATCACTGCCTGCTTCTGCTCTTCGGTCATTTCCCATTCATCTAAATAGGCGCGCTCGTTGGCTTTAAATCGCTTGCGGTTTTCTGCCTTCATCAGTGACATGCAAAACTGATTCAGGTGATAACCCAGCCGCCCCATTTCTGCATCAAAAATAGTGGTGCCCGGGATATGTTTATAAGGTTTATCTAAGGACATAGTTTTTCCTTATTGTTTAAGACCAATACAAACGCATTGGATTATCAATCAACAACTTGCGCTGCAACTCAACCGTTGGGGCAAAAAGAGGGATCATATCCACCAATTGACCATCATCCGGCATATGGGTTTTCATATTCGGGTGCGGCCAGTCAGTACCCCACAGCACGCGATCCGGAAACTGCTCAACCACGGTTCGCGCAAAAGGTATAACATCCTGGTAGTGCTGCGTGGGCCCCGCCAGCGATATCCGCTCCGGGCAGCTGACCTTCGACCAGAAGTGCTCATTGTCGCGCATGAGTTGTAAAAACAACTTAAATTCCGGGCCATCAACTGGTTTAGACACATCCGGACGGCCCATATGATCCACCACGACCGTCGTCGGCAGGGAGGTAAAAAAGTCGTACAGCTCAGGCAGTTCCTGCCCCTCAAAATAAATGACGATATGCCAGTTAAGTTCTTTAATGCGATCGGCAATACGTGTTAAAGCATCAAAGGGCAGGGCATCCACCAAACGTTTTACAAAGTTGAAGCGTACGCCACGCACGCCAGCCTGGTGTAAGGCTTCCAGCTCGGCATCGCTAACGCTTTCTTTTACGGTTGCCACACCGCGCGCCATGCCACTGGAGTGATTGAGCGCATCAACCAGGGCGCGATTATCGGCGCCATGACAGGTTGCCTGCACAATCACATTGCGGCTAAAGCCTAAATAGTCGCGCAGTGCCCACAACTGATCTTTTGAGGCGTCACAGGGGGTGTATTTGCGTTCTGGTGCAAAGGGGAACTGAGCACCGGGGCCAAAGACATGGCAATGGGCATCCACGGCGCCCGCGGGTAGCGTATAGTTGGGCTTAGACGGCGACGGATGCCAGTCGAGCCAGTCAGCGTCTTTGACAAAATTGCTCATAACCCCATTCCTTTTAACTTTTTATCCAAACCCGGATAAACACGGCGCGCATTACCTGAGTATACCTTGAGCCGGTCGGCATCAGATAACTTCAAAGCATCAACATAACGCTTGGTGTCGTCAAAATACTGGCCGGTTTCAGGATCAATACCGCGCACAGCGCCAATCATTTCAGAGCCAAACAAGATGTTGTCGATGTCGATCACTTCAAACAACAGATCAATGCCCGGTTGATGATACACACAGGTATCAAAGTATACATTGCGCATCACATGTTCGCGTAACGGCGGCTGTTTGAGCATATCTGCCAAACCGCGATAACGTCCCCAGTGATAGGGCACGGCACCGCCGCCATGAGGAATAATAAAGCGCAGATCAGGGAAGTCTTTAAACAGATTCCCCTGTAAAAACTGCATAAAGGCGGTGGTGTCGGCATTCATGTAATGGGCCCCGGTAGCATGGAAGTTCGGGTTACAGGAGCCGGAAACATGGATCATGGCCGGCACATCCAGTTCCACCATTTTTTCATAAAAGGGATACCAGCTAGGATCGGTGAGCGGCGCAGACGTCCAGTGACCCCCCGAGGGGTCCGGGTTAAGATTACAGCCAACAAATCCCAGTTCGTTCACGCAGCGCTCCAGTTCGGCAATGGAGTGCGAAATAGGCACGCCGACAGACTGGGGTAACTGGCAAACGCCAATAAATTGCTTTGGATACAGATCCACGACCCGGGCGATTAAATCATTGCAGGCGGACGTCCATTGCTGTGATACGGCTTCGTCACCAATATGGTGGGCCATGGCCGAAGCGCGCGGCGAGAAAATGGTCATATCCGAGCCACGTTCAATGAGCAACCTGAGTTGGTTTTTCTCAATACTGTCGCGAATTTGATCGTCGCTAATATGCGGTACTTCCGGCAGCGCCTTACCCGCTTTATAGGCCTGGATTTGTGCTTCCCTGAACAACTGCAGTGGTTCAGGGGCGGTGGTGTAATGACCGTGACAATCAATGATCATCGGCTTTTCCTCTTAACTGAAATAGGCAAAATACGCGATACTATTCTTCGGCTAGCATGGCATCGCCGCGCATTAATAAACGTGCGGTACGTAACAGCGCCGCACGATGGACCTTAAAATGGTTAAGATCAGCACTGTTGCTGACCTCCATTTCCACCGTAAACTGTCCGGTAGGGTGTTCAACAATGATATCCATTGCACCATCAGCAATGTGCTTAGTTAACATGTCACTGGCGACGGTGCCCTGTAGCACACACGCAGTGGCAACACTGACCGAGCCGAGCACGCCAATGGCTTCATGCACCCGGTGCGGAATAAAAGTTCTGGTGTTCAGTAAGCCGCCCTTTAACGGCGGCGAAATTAAACTCATTTTGGGTACGGTTTTGTTGCTGACATCGCCTAAATTCATCCGCTTGCCGGCCTCGAGACGGATAGCCTCAACCCGGCTGCGCAAGGCCTGATTGTCTTCAAGCTCAGCCGGGCTCTCAGCGCCGGTTAAACCAAAATCCTCGGCGCGTAACAATACGACCGGCATGCCGTTATCAATACAGGTCACTCTGGTATCCTGTATGCAGTCACTGCTATTACCGGTGGGGAACAAACTGCCGCAACTGGAGCCGGCTATATCTAAAAAATCAATCAGTATGGGTGCACTGTTGCCCGGCACACCATCAATCTGTGCATTTCCCTGGTAGGTCACTTTACCTTGTGGTGTTTGCACACGGGCCACGGCAATGGCGGCGGTATTCACCATATGAATACGCACATCGGTGCTCTCTTGCTGAGCGGTAACTAACCCTTGTTCAATCGCAAACGGGCCAACCCCGGCAAGAATGTTGCCGCAGTTTTGCGCATCGCTGACCTCGGCTTTATCTACCACTACCTGCAAAAATAAATAATCAATATCAGCGTCGTCACGGGATGAGGGGCTGACAATGGCCACTTTACTGGTTAACGGATGCGCGCCACCTAAACCGTCGATCTGACGCATATCCGGTGACCCCATGAGTCTTAACAACCACTGATCGCGTAGCTGTGTGTCCCGGGGCAAATCCGAAGCCAGGAAATACAGGCCCTTGGATGTGCCGCCACGCATAATGGAACACGGGATGGCCTGTTGCATTTACCCTTCCTCGCCCTGCTTAACATACACCAGCCCTTTTTCGGCCAGGCGCTCCCGCATATTGTAAATATCCAAACCGAGCTCTCCGTTTTCGAACCGAACACGTTTGGACTCTTCATTGGCAATGCGTTGCTCTACTTTAGTCATGACACTGTCAGCTTCGTCGCGTTTAACCACAACTACGCCGTCATCGTCGGCGACAATAATATCGCCGGGACAAATAGCGGCGCCGGCACACACCACAGGCACATTAACGTTGGCGATGGTCTCTTTAACGCAGCCCTGGGCGAACACCGCTTTAGACCATACCGGGAAGTTCATTTCGGTTAACGTAGCGGTATCTCTTACACCACCTTCGATAATTAACCCTAATACCCCGCGGGCTTTTAATGAGGTAGCAAGTAAGTCGCCAAAAAAGCCGTCAACACTGGGGCTGGTGGGTTTAACGACTAATACGTCGCCAGGCTGGCATTGCTCCACGGCAACATGGATCATCCAGTTATCACCAGGAGCGACCTCACAGGTTACCGCTGGTCCGGCAATTTTAGCGCCACGATAAATTGGGCGCATGTAATGTGCTAACAAGCCTTTGCGGCCCTGCGCTTCATGCACAGTAGCAACTTCAGCTCCCTGGTAGCTGGCAACAGTTTCTGAACTGGGACGGGCAATATCGGTAACACAAACAGCCATAATTCATCTCGATGTGGATTTTGATATTAAGAGTATGCGCCAGTTTGCGTTATTTATATCTTTAGAAAACTGCCATAAGTCATTAGAATTTTCTATAATGTGTAAATTAATGGGCTTGGTGGCAGAGAGATGGAAACTGTAAATCTGAACATTCGACATTTGCTTTGTGCTTTAAAAATTATGGAGTGCGGGGCGTTGAGTCAGGCTGCCCAAGAGATTCATTTAACGCAGTCAGCCCTTACTCAGGGTATTAATAAGTTGGAGTCTCAGCTTCAGTGTTGCTTGTTTGAGCGGTCCCATGCCGGTATGCAGGTTACCGATATTGGGCATGCTTTTTTACATCGCGTAAAGCGTGCTTTTGCGCACTTAGAAGATTTCAGTGGTATTTTATTTGCTCACGACAAACTGCAGCGCAGTGCGTTTATTCGCGCCGTTAGCAGCCGTCAGCTGCGTGCGCTGATCCATATTGTGCAATTGCAAAGTTATACCGCGGCGGCGCAATTTTTGGGGTTGTCGCAACCTACATTGCATAAAACCATTAAGGATCTCGAGCAGCTTTGCCAGCAGAGTCTGTTGTCACGTTCGCCCACTGGCGTAGAGCCAGGCTGGCGGGCAAAACAATTACGTCGTTATGGCAGTTTATTTTTTGCTGAGTTACAGCAAGGCATCGATGAAATCCGCGAGGTTAACGGGCAAATGAACGGTTCGCTGCGGGTGGGGAGTTTGCCCCTGGCCCGCACTGAGATTGTGCCATTGGCCGTTCTTAAGCTAAATGATGAGTTTCCTGATGCCAGCATTTCGATTATCGATGGCCCGTATGGTGAACAATATCATAGCCTGCTGCATGGTCAGCTGGATATGATTGTCGGCGCATTGAGACCCTTGCACACCCAGCAGGATACGCAACAAATTCACCTGTTTGATGATCAGCTCAGTATCGTTGTCAGGGCTGACCATCCGTTAGCCAGTCGCCAAACGATCTCCGCGGCGGAATTACAGCAGCTAGAGTGGGTGGCGCCGGCGAAAAGCACCCCGGCCCGCAATGTCTTTAGCCAGATATTCAGTCGCCGGGGGCTGACTCCCCCCTCGCATGTTATCGAATGCAGTTCGCTGGTGGCGGTAAGGGGTATATTGTTAAATAGTCAGCGCGCCGCTCTGCTACCTGCCCGTCAGGTAGAAGTGGAAGTCCGTGCGGGGTTGCTGGCAGTCTGCCCTATGGCGCTGACCGGTACCGACAGGGTGATTGGTTTAACCCTGAGAAAAAGCTGGCGGCCAACCAAAATGCAAAGCCGCTTCCTGGAGATTCTTCAACAAACTAAAGAAGCAACAAATCAGTTCATTTGACCTTGTTGGCGGAATGCGCCAGCGGTACACCCCACCATTTTTTTAAAGAAGCGACTAAAGTACGCCGGATCGCTAAAACCTAGCACGTCAGCAATCTCCTCGGCACTTTGCTTGGTGTATATCAGCCGGCGTTTTGCTTCGATGACCAGGCGCTGGTGAATAATGGCTTTAGGCGAGTTATTTAATAACGTCTGACACAAGCGGTTTAGCTTGGAGACTGAAATATGCAGTTTATGAGCGTAATCTTTGACCGCCAGATGCTGGCAATAATGTTGCTCTATTAACTTGCGGAAATTAAGCAGAATGTCGGACTCGTGACTCACCTGACTTAGCGTCATCGCATGTAACCGTTGTTGTCGCAAAATGGTCAGTAAAATCATCTGCAGTAAATGGGTTACGGCTACATTTTGCGCTAGTTCGTCAGCGCTCAATTCATGCTTTAACAGGTTAATATACGTGCAGAACTGTTGTATTTGCTGTGGATCTTTGAACTCAACGGTTTGTGCCTGCCAGACTAACTCCGTCAACGGATTAGCCAGGTTGTTATCACCAAGGCTGAGTAACGCTTCATTTATCGACAATACAAAGCCCTGGGTATCAGGCGTAAAATGAAAACCATGCACTACGCCGGCAGGGATTATTACCAGCCAGTTGCCCGCTAAATGGTATTGCTTGTCGTCCAGCTCAACCGACCACTGACTATTAAATACCACCACTACCTGAGATAACCTGTTGTGTCGGTGTGGAGCGATTTCCCAGCCTAAACCGCGGCTTCGGTAGGCAATATCCTCGACATACACCAGATTAGGCTGCTGACGAATAAAGGCTTCACCATACAAATCGTAAAAAGGAATTACCTTATCTTCAGCGCCTGAGCTTTGCATAAAACACCTGACCCGTTGTGACGTAAAAGTACAATAATATAGTTCAGTTTTGAATTATACGCACCAAATTTTGCGGGCATTATGTGTTGGTCTCAAAATAAGGTTGGGTAAAAAATGCAATCAATTAACACAAAAGTTGCAATTGTGGGTGGCGGTCCATCGGGCTTGTTATTAGGTCAGTTACTGGCAAAACAGGGTATCGATAACATCATCATCGAACGGGTTTCCAGTGATTATGTACTGGGTCGAATTCGCGCTGGGATCCTTGAACAAGGATCGGTTGACCTCTTGCATGAAGCCGGCGTCAATGAGCGAATGGATAAAGAAGGCCATGTGCATGAAGGTTTCGATATCGCGTATTACGGTAAACGTTATCGCATCGATATAAATAAACTGACCAATGGCAAAACGGTAATGTGTTACGGCCAGACCGAGGTCACACGGGACCTGATGGAAGCCAGGGCCGCAAAAGGATTAACCACCTATTACCAGTCCAGCGATGTGGAACTGCACGAGCTGAAAACGGATCAGCCCTACGTGACGTTTAAACATAACGACGAGGTGTATAAGCTCAATTGTGACTATATTGCGGGTTGCGATGGGTTCCACGGTGTGTCCCGTAAAAGTATACCCGCAGACCAACGCACCGAATTTGAGCGAGTCTACCCCTTTGGCTGGTTAGGGGTACTCAGTGATACACCGCCGGTCAGTGATGAACTCATTTACGCTAAAACCAAGCGTGGCTTTGCATTGGCCAGTATGCGGTCGGCAACGCGTTCGCGGTATTATTTGCAGGTACCGCTGAGTGACAAAGTGGAAAACTGGAGTGACGAGGCGTTTTGGCAGGAACTAAAAATGCGCTTACCGGCTGATGCGGCAGAGAAGCTCGTTACCGGCCCGAGTATAGAAAAAAGTATCGCACCGCTGCGCAGCTTTGTTTGCGAGCCTATGCAGTATGGCAGATTGTTTTTGGTCGGTGACGCAGCCCATATCGTGCCTCCTACTGGCGCAAAAGGTCTGAATTTAGCGGCGTCGGATGTCTCGACCTTATTCAGATTATTATTGAAGGTGTATAACGAAGACGATCAGGATGCCGTTTCACGATATTCGGAAATAGCATTACGACGCGTATGGCAAACCGAGCGGTTCTCCTGGTGGATGTCGAATATGCTGCACGAATTTAAAGACGATCCGGTAAATATTCAGGATGCAAAAATCTTCGAACGCTTTATGAAATCAGAACTGGACTTTTACCTTAATCATGAGGAAGGTCAGAAAGTTATCGCTATGCAGTATGTGGGTCTGCCTTACGAAGAGGTTTTATAGTGCTAAGTAGTTCAGAACTCCATTGCCCAATGTAACACCCGTCTAAACGTTTTTGGCGGCGCTTGATTTCGGCTTGGGTGTCGCGTAGTTCGTTATGTTTCGTAGCGTTGGGGCCTTACATCTTAACTCTGGCATAAAGACCGTGCGTCATCACGTCGAGATGTTTGGCAACGTTTGCAACACAATGACCACGATCAACAACCACTTTATTGCATTCTTCGGTGGAGTCGTTTTTGCTCATGAGCATCTTTTATAGCGATCCCTGCGGGTAGCGTCCCAGCCCCAGAAACTCAGGGGATTGCCTTGCAAAAATGAGCGCGGTGAGATTCAGCGAAGGTCAGTAAAAACTAGTGCCTATTGCTTAGTCATGGCACATGTTACTGCCAAACCATCAGCTATGTAGATAGGTACTATCAGATTAATTAATTGTATTTTATTTACTATATTGTTACATAGTGCTTACAAAGGTTGGGCGAGATATTGTTCCTTGGCAGGCCATTAGTCAAAGTTACTCGGGAAATTTGTATGAACATCAAAGATTCAGAATCGGGCTTAGGTGCTACACAAAGCAGTGCATCTTTTAAACATGGCGTTATTCTTGTTTTGGCCGCGGTTATGCCTGCTATGGCGATCATTTCACTTGTGCCGGTACTGCCTTTGCTTCTGCAAGAATTTGCGCAGGTTCAAGGTTCAGAGTTTCTGGTGCCCATCGCCCTCACAATCCCTGCTTTGTGCGTCGCCGTTTTTTCTCCTATGGCTGGCTGGGTATCAGACAAGATCGGTAGAAAATCTGTGTTGTTCTTTGCACTTCTGACGTACGCAGTAATCGGATTATTACCTTTTTTTCTGACCGATCTGATTCATATTATCGTTGCACGGGTTGTGTTGGGTATTGCTGAAGCCGCTATCATGACCGTTGCTACAGCGATGATTGGCGACTACTTCGTAGGTAAAACGCGCGAACGATGGGTCGCAATTCAAATTGCCAGCGTTAGTTTAAGTGCAATCATCTTAATAGCGATTGGTGGCGCACTCGGCGAAGTACTTGGCTCACGAGGTCCATTCTTGCTTTATTTGTTAGCATTACCCATTGCGTTTTTTGTTGCCTTTGTATTATTTGAACCGAAAAAGAATGCTCTCAATTCAGCGTTGCAACACGCTCAGCTACCTTGGCTACGCATATTGCCGTTAATGTTTACCACCTTGTTTGTAGGTATTATTTTCTACACGATCATCGTAAAAATGGGCGAGATACTTGCCTTAGCCTCCGCGGTATCACCTGCAGTAATAGGGGGAATTGGCGCGGCTGCAAATATTGGCGTTGCAACAGGTTCATTTGTGTTCAGAGCTTTCAAAGGAGCCTCTGGCCAGACATTGGTTGGGATGGGTTTATTATTAGCGGCGATGGGATACTGTGGTGCCAGCCTTTCCAGCTCGCTAACATTTACCAGTATTGCGTTGGTTATTGCCTGCTTAGGATTCGGTATATTGCTGCCTGCTATGCTGACCTGGATACTTAAGGAATTGCCGGAGAAAGTGCGTGGTCGCGGCACTGGTTTATGGACAGGTGCATTCTTCTTAGGTCAATTTGCTGCACCGATTGTTGTTACTGCACTGCAGAGTCAGCTGGGGGGCTTAAGTACAGTACTACTCCTGATTGCTGGGTTATCTGCGGCCGGATCAGTGCTGGCGCTGGTTAAAGCCAGGGGAGCGCAGGGACTGGTAACTCAATAATTGTCAGTCATGACGGCAAAAACGTTCAACCGTAGTCTTTGTTAAAGTCTTTGTTAAAACCTGGGCTGGCTCACCCGCCGCGTTCCTTGTGGTGAAGGTGACGCGTCAGCGGCGATTTTGTCCCGGCTGTGGCGCCAGACGTATGACTGAGAGTGCAACATTACAGGTCGATGATGTGCTACATACCTAGATGACAGTGTTAGTACAGAAATGGCAGGTATGTTAGCTTTTTTCAGTGCAAGCCCTGGTAACAGACCTGGGTGACTTATGTGATCAAAAAATTGGGTTATAGGCCTTTCCAGTGTGTTGCCGCCAGGCAGACGCCACCGGCGCAAGCTTTGCCATTCCTATGTTTGCAAAAACCAGTGCTTATCTACACCGGATACGCATTGGCGTTTCTTAAACTTTCAAAGTCATTAAACTTGACGCCTTGTTGCTTTAACACCTCATTAATGTTCTTGCTAATCCACTGGCGAATGTAAAAAGGCTGGTTGGGAAAAAAGTGGTGTATGGTGTGTGTTTTGCCAAAGTTGAAACAAAATAACTGAAACGGCAAAAACCATTTGCTGGTAATCACATGTGTTTGCTGATGAACATTGGTCACGCCGCCATAATAGTGCATGGAGGATGTCACAAAATTCAGTGATGATGAGCGCACAATGTTTGGCAAAATCAGCACTACCATTAAAAATTCGAATACCTGCACAACCGGCAACATGGCCGCAGGTATGTGCTCTGCCATGGGCGTGAACAGGTTCAGCGTGTGGTAAATGATCATGCTGTACAGCACCACAAAGTAAGCGGTAGTAACGGGGAACCCGGCGTTAAACACGGTAGCAAAGCTAAAGCCTTTAATTTCCTCTTTATACACTTTGCGAAACAACAGCAGGCCGGCTAAACCATCAACAATCACTAACAGCCTTTTAATGGGGTTTTTAACACCGTTGCCCACCAGTCGCTCTTCGAGATCCTGTGGGGTGCCTGAATGCTGGTGGTGATGCAGGTGAATTTTTCTTCTGTACCAGGGGTTCACGGTATTTGGCCGCATTATCCACACAATTAACATCATCAGGTTGTGCATAAATGGCGAGCTTTTAAAATACTGACGATGAATGAGATCATGCTCCAGCTCATGAGAAATCGAGGCAACCACGGCAATGCTCAGTATCGTTAACCACGCGGGGATAACGGCAAAATAATACAACGCGCCCAGGGCAATCATGCTACTTAAAGACAGCACGAGCACCAGCATGCCTAATGTGTTTTGAAACGCTAAAAAACCATATTTGCTGCGCAGCATTGCCTCTTCGGTTTTAATCGCTTTCACGATAACCTTGATTTGTTCTCTGCTTTTTAATAACTGCTGATTCACTATCTACAAGCCTTTTAACTGCACCGTTTTATAATACCGTGTTTACCGCGCATTTCGAGCAGAAAATGGAATGAGTACGCTGCGCTGACAGCTTAAAAAAGTCACATCTATAAGGGTTAGTCAGGCCTGACCGGTAAAGTTGTGCTACAAAAATGCTGCGGCGTTTGCTTACTTTGCGTGTTTAAAACCCCGATTTCCCGCCCTGAGTACAGCTACATTCTTCGCGTCTTCAAGCTACATTAAATAGTGTAGCAGGAAGGTATTGGTTTCGTTGTTTACCTCCATTAAATAAAATATAACTATCAGGCGAGTTACCTGTATTTAAGCTGGTGCAGGTTGTAAGGAGACGGTCATGAATAACCGCATCATCTATTTAGTATTATTTGTCATCTCTGTATTGGTGTCGTTAACAGTAAAAATGCAGCGCGAAGCGCTTTGGGGTATCGCCGCCAGTCTGGATATTATTCTGGGCTCCATGCTCAGTTATAGCTATGTGATAGGGTTGGTGGCCTGTTACGTCACTTTTGCCAACACTATGACCACGGCAAAGCTCAACAAAGCGGTGCTTGGTATCTCTTGCGGGGCGCTGCTATATGAAGTTAATCAGGCGTTTATCGACACCATGCATTTTGATTGGAACGATGTTATCGCAACCATACTGGCTTATTTAACGCTTACCCTGATTCAGTTTTTAAGGCCTGTAAATGCAGAAGCTGACCAGCCATCGGTAATGCATTCACATTAAGCTGGTTTGCGTTGGCCGCTATCCGGATGATGTCTTAGTTACTGAAAAGGCACAGGCGCTCACATGCCCGTTATGCAGCGTGTATTTATTCAAACAGCATATCCCAGGGCACTATATTGTCGCCCTCGCGCTTGGTATTACGGTACTGAACGTGCTGGTTTGGGCTCGCGGGGTTGAGGGTAATATGCCACAACGAATGGTGTGAATCAGGCGCTATGGCGTAGCGTAAATCGCCGATGGTGTGGGTGGTGCCCGGCTCAACCACCAGCCAGTTATCGGTAAACCAGCGAAACCGCTCTACATCCTGGTATTGCGTGCTATCAGGGCTAATCGACGGAAAGTCGCTGGCGATATCAAGCGGCTTTATTGGCTCGCCAGGGTACACCCGCGGGGCGGAAAACAGCGGCAGTGCAATGGCATTAACGTAATAGTTGCCGTTGTGTTCATACAGCGTTCGCCACACAAACACGTTGCCGAGGGTGGGCATGGCTCTTACCCTTGCTATGGTATGACTGGCATCCCCCGCAATCTGCTCAACCTCGCTGATAGCGCGCTGGTGTTGAAACACCGAAAAACCAAAGTACAGTGCAACCAGTGCACTGGTGCTATACAGCCAGTTTTTACGTTGAGTAATACAGCTTGCAATCACAACAACCAGCAGTGGCAAGGTGATGAGCGGATCAATAATACTGGTAATGTCCCATGCTACCCGGTAATCGCTAAAGGGCCACAGCAACTGAGTGCCGTAAGAGGTACAGGCATCCAGGGCACCGTGCGTGGCGTAACCTGCCGTCGCCAGTAACCATACTTCTTTTAATGACTGCTTGCGGTAAAACAGCAGCCACAAAAACACTGCTACGAGCAATCCGCCAACCGGAATAAACGCCAGAGAATGGGTGAACTGACGGTGCATCTCAAGCGCAAAAAGCGGATCCTCGCTGGAACGAAATACAATGTCTAAGTCAGGGGCCATACCGCCAATAGCACCCATGACTGCGGCGCGCCTGACGCCGGGCTTTTTTGCCACAAACAACGCAGCCGTTGCACCAACTACGCCCTGGGTTACCGGGTCCATGAATTATTCTCGTGTCATTAAGGCTGAAAGTCAGCACGCTTTTTAAGGTCTAACCTCATACGTCTGTGCTGGCGAGCGGTTTAGTCTGGACTGCAATAAAATTAACACCGTACCTGCAATCTAAACTACCGTTGTTCCACAAGTAGTTTGTAATTTATTCCTGATTCTGGCCAATCATTCAATCACTGTTATTGCAGGCCCGCAATACTGACTATTTGTTTGCCGAGCGGTTTTTGAGTTCTTCCAGATAGTTGTAAATGGTAAAACGCGTAACGCCAAGTGCTTTAGCCGCGCGGTTGACGCCGCCCCTTACAATAAACAAACCGCCTTTTTGCATGGCATCCACGGCGTTGAGCTTTTCTTCGCGGTTCATTTTTTCTACCGGTTTACCGTAACGTTGAATGTTAGTTGAAATCACGTCGTCCATTAGGGTTTCGACTTTTTCGGCCGGCTTGGGCGGCGGCGCAGCACGCGGTGTTTTATGCGCAATGGAGTTTAACCAGGTGCGCGCCATGTCGGGGATTGTGGTATCTGAATTAAAGCACAGTCCGGCAAAGGGGATGCCGTCGCTGTCACGAAATACCGCTGTGGCAGATTGTAACTCCACCCCTTCACTGTTTATGGTGCGGTAATCGGTGATAATGTTATTTTGCTTGCCTTTGGCCGCTGCAATTTCTTTAGCGCCTTCAAATCCCTTGTCGTCTTTTGGTCCGGCCAGAATCGAGTCGCCGATAACGCGGTTGGTGACATGGCCATTGGCAATGGCAACCACGGAGCTCTCTGGACGGGTTAAGTCGTGCAGCACTACTTCGATGTTTTCGTACAATACTTCCTGTAATACCGATACCACGGTTTGTAACGTCGACATCACCAGTTGTCGCTCCATTTCACAAAACTGTGAGCGAACCTCGGTCGGGGTACTTTGCTGTTCCATGCCCATTATGTAGAAAGCCTCTGCAATAATTTATCCGGATAACACCAGTGTACTGAGATTTATGATTTAAACAAATTGTTTATTTTGAACATAAAACCTTTGATTAATTCAACATTATGTGTAATTTTAATGGTTCTGAACAAAAATAAATCAACCTGAAAAGCCAATGCCAGTTAACGGGTAAAGGCAAAAAAAAGTTGTTTAGGCTAATAAAAATAACAAATATGGCCGTATTGCCGGTTGGTTTGTTGAACGTAAGATATGCCGGTTTTACGTCAACAATAAATCGTTTTAGAATTCAACATAGTGTTAAATTTGGGGAAAACATGTTTAATCAAAATATTAAAAACGCGCACTTAAATGCCATTACGCGTTCGATGATTGTCGCCGCAGGCGCGATGACCTTTAGCATGGCCGCTACACCGGTGTGGGCGCAAGACGCTGAGCAAAAAGAAGACGAAGCCATTGTCGAAAATATTATCGTTACGGCGCAAAAACGGTCTGAACGGCTGCAGGACGTGCCATTATCCATTGACGTACTGAATGCCTCAAGACTGGCTGAGTCAGGTAAAGCGAAGCTGGCCGACTTTTACACCGAAATTCCGGGCCTGAGTTATGTGCAAAGCCAAATGAGTAGCGCCATTATTATGCGTGGTATTGGCACCGACGCGGGTACCAGCATTCGCCCTACCGCGAGCACAACGATTGATGATGTGCCTTATGGCTCTGCTACCAATACCGGCGTGTCGCCCGATCTGGATCCGTCGGATCTGCAACAAATCGAAGTGCTACGTGGTCCTCAGGGAACACTATACGGCGCTAGTTCAATGGGTGGTTTGTTAAAATATGTTACCCGTGACCCGGATCTTGAATATACCGAAGGCCGCGTTGAGTTAGGTGGCGCCAGCGCTGCCCATGGTAGCGAAGGTTACAGTATTCGTATGTCAGGCAGTACGCCGCTTACCGATAACTTTGCTATTCGCGCCAGCGCATTTAAACGGGAAGATCCGTCGTTTGTAACTAATACCCGTGATGGCGCAGAAAACACGACCACCGCCGAAGGGGCTCGTGTGGCCGCATTATGGCAAATCACCGACAACGTGAGTTTTCGTGGCTCGGCACTGTTCCAGAATAATGCCCAGGGGCAGTCATCTACCATCGACAGCAGCTACGATCTCACGCCTGTTGACGGTCAGTATTCCCATACGCGTATGGTGGGTGCCGACGTATTCGAAGGCGAGACCCGCTTTTATACTGCACGCCTGAATGCCGAGCTGGGCTGGGCCACATTCGACGCAATTACCGGTTACAGCGAACACCGCTCCACCGCTAAGCAGGATGTGGGTTATACCACCATTGGTGATTTAGCCCCGATTTTTGCGGGCATGCTGGGGCTACCGTTTGAAAATCCAGGCGCGCAAATTGACAACCGCTATGATGTCGATAAGCTGAGCCAGGAATTACGCCTGTCTTCACCGGAGCAAGCGTTAATGTGGCAGGTTGGCTTGTTTTATACCAAAGAAGAGGTCGACAGCCTGCAAAACTTCTATTTGGGCGACAACCAAACGGGTGATGTGTTTTTCGACGTACCGCTGCTGATTTCTTTAGGTGATAACGAATACGAAGAGTCTGCTATCTTTGCTAACACAACTTACGCTATCACTGACAAGCTCGACGTTACTGTTGGCGGTCGCTACGCCGAAAACGAGATTTCGGGTAACGGCGAAGCGGGCGGCATGCTGGCCTCTCCATCAACTACGAGCGAAAGCACAACCGATAACGTCTTTACTTATTTATTGTCGACCCGCTACAAGTTTAATGAAGAGATGATGGCATATGCCCGTATTTCTTCGGGGTACCGCGCTGGTGGCACCAACAGTGATCTGCTCACCAATGCGCCGCAAAGCTACAGCTCAGACGAACTGGTAAGTTATGAAATAGGCTTTAAAGGCGCGTTGTTAGACGGAGATTTACGTACCGACGCAGCGCTGTTTTATATCGACTGGACTGACTTGCAGTTAACGCAGTTGGATCTGGAATTTGGCTCTACCTATTCTACCAATGCTGGCGCAGCGGTCAGCCAGGGACTGGAATTCAGCATCGACTACGATATCAATGCAAATTGGGTATTCTCTACCAACTATGCGTTTACCGATGCCACTCTGACCGAAGATATTCCGGGATTTGTTGAAGGGTCAACGGCCTACGGCAAAGATGGCGATCAACTGCCGTTTACCGGTAAACATAGTGGTACTGCGGGTATCAGCCGTTTTGTTGAACTGAGTAACGGGCTTGAGTTGGCCATTAACGCGAAGGTGCGTTATACCGATGATCGTCAAATGCAGTTTACCCAGTCAGCGGCGTTACCACGCATTCAGTTACCGGGCTACACGACAGTTGATTTAAGCGCCACGCTTACCGATCTGGACTGGAAACTGACTGTGTACGCCAACAACGTTACTGATAAGGTCGGTTACGTTAATGCCAACCGTCGCTCTTCGGCAGCGCTGGGTACCGATGTTACCTACGGTCCAACGCTTATTCAGCCGCGCACAATCGGCGCCACAATAGCGTATCAGTTCTAAGCCAATACACGGCCGGTTCGCCGGCCGTGAACTCGTGTTCCTCTCCATACGTTTTTATTTAACAGGTTGATTATGAAAGTCGTAACCTTGTTATTGGCATTGTTGGTGAGCGTGCCTGTGTTAGCACAATCGCCGGCATTGCAAATAACAATGACCCCGCTATTCAGCGACGGGCAGCTTACCGCCGTGAGCATTGAGCAGCACTACAGCGGCCTGCAGGGTAAGCAGCCACTGTGGTCTGTTTCACAAACCGTAGGGCCTCTGCAAAATATCGCAGCGCGTATCCACGGCCTGTCGTTGCGTGACAGTCAGGGTAATGTACCCTTGCTCGATACCCAGCAGACTCCTGTAGTGCTAGAGGTTAGCAACCCGCAAAGCTGGCAGACAGGCCGGGCGATCAATGGCGAGGTCACGCTTCGCTATACCGCAGACGTGTCTGAGGATACCAATACCGGGCCAACCTGGGAGTTGCGCTCACAAGCAACCGGGGTAAGCGGCGCCGGGATTGCTTTTTTAGTCTTGCCCGACCTTGATACCGATCTCAAAGTAACCAGTAACTGGGTACTCTCAGCGTTTCCGTACCCGGCTTCGCAGATCGATAGTTTACCGGCAGCACCAGCAATATCGCTTAACCGCGTGCTGATGAGTTATTTTATGGCGGGCAATCTCGCCACTACGCCCGCATCTGCGGCACCGTTTTACGCCGCGTCTTTGCAATCGTTCAATGCCATATCCAACACCGAGCTACTTAACTGGTCGGCGGCGAGTTACAAACAGCTGAACCGGCTATTTAATACGGCCGGTCAACAACCGTTTACCGTGCTATTTCGCGATAATCCGCTCATTATGCAAAGCGGTACCGCGTTGCCAGACGCCTTAATGGTGGCCGCTAAAGCAGAGAACACCCAGAGCAAGCTAAAACAAATACTCATGCACGAGATGGTGCATGTGTTTTTGCATGGCCTGGCTGACGAAAGCTGGTTTCAGGAAGGCCTGGCCATTTATTACCAGGATCGCGCTGCGTTTTTACTCGGTATGCTAACCGTAACCGAGTACGCCGAGCGGATGAATAACACCTTGCTTAAGTATTACAGCAACGTGCAAAAGCACATGACCATGAGCGATGCCACGGCCGCTTTCTGGACTGATGCCAGGGCTCGTTTGCAGCCGTACAACCGCGGTGCGATGTACTTTATGATTACCGATGGTCGTATTCGCACTGCCACGAACGGCAAGCGCAACCTCGACCATGTGCTAAATCAGTTTCTAACGATGCACCGGCGCGGCGAGTCGGTGACCAAAGACGATTGGTTAACCTTGTTGCAGAGTATTATCGGTGAGCAGGCGTATGCAGATTACAACGCCATGCAACAGGGCGATATGTTAATACCCGACAACAACGCGCTGGGCGAATGCTTTGCCCTTACTAAAACCACGACACCTGTTTTTGAGCTAGGCTTTGATATTGCCAGTTTGATGCAGTCGCCGCGGATCATTCGCGGCTTAAAAGCCGGTTCGCCGGCGGCGAAAGCCGGGCTAAAAGAACACGACGTGGTGCTTAATACCCTGAGCCTTGATGCCCGGCAGGCAACGCCACAAGCACCAATTCAACTTGTCGTTCAACGCGGCAACGCCGAACAAACCATTTCGTTTGTGCCGGCAGGGCCGCAGACCACGTCCTATGCCTGGCAGGTGCGTGGCCACAATGAGGAACAATCATGTCACTAATACGACGCCTGTTATGCCTGGCCGTTGCCAGTTGCGTGTTACCGGTGAATGCGGCCAGCACTAACTGGCATCACATCCAGCAATCTCACGAGTATTCCCTTAACGATACTGATTATTCGTATCAGGCCTATTTCAATGAGCTGATGCTCAGTGAATCGGCGTCTGTTAGCGCGACTTCCTATGTTATCGACAGTGCCGCTAAACGCCCGGTGCTGTTTGCCTTTAACGGCGGGCCTGGCGCCTCCTCCTCGCCGCTGCACTTTAATGGTATCGGGCCCTGGAACAAAGAAAAAAACGCCAGTGGCGAAGAGACCTTTACACGCAATCCGGCTACTGCATTAAAGTATGCTGATCTGGTGTTTATTGACCCACCGGGTACCGGGTTTAGCTTACCCTCAGAAACGCCACGGGACCATGCAAACGTCTGGACCCCTGAGGGCGATGCTCAAACTGTTCATCGCTTTATTACTGCCTGGCTTAAGCAACACAACCGCGAGGATGCGCCGGTTTACTTAGCGGGCGAAAGTTACGGCGGATTTCGTTTGGCCACACTGCTCGGGCAGCCTGTCAGCTACGATTTACGCGGCATACTGCTTATCTCGCCCATGCTCGATGCCAGCGCAACAGAAGTTGCCGGGGGGAATATCCTGCCCTACATCCTGAACCTGCCCTCTTTTGCGGTGGCGGCGGTGCAACATGGGCTGGTTGAAAGTCACGGGTTATCCAGTCGCGAGGTGTTTAACCGCGCCAAAGCGTTTGCGTTGTCCGAGTACGCTCAGGCATTACTTATGGGCGCGGCACTACCCGAAGCGCAGGCCCGGGCGGTCGCCAGCAAAATGGCCGGCTATCTGGGGCTAAGCGCGGCCACCATCGTTGCTCACGATCTTAAAATCGACAGTGAATACTTTCGTCTTAATGCGCTAAAAGCCCAGGGCCAACAGTTTGGCCGGCTTGATGCGCGTGTATTGGCGCCAATACCTAAGAAAGACAATGACAAGCCGTCTGCCTTAAGCGATCCCTCTCTGGGATTAGGCAAGTCGCTGATTATGCGCTCTGACGCGATTACCAACTATATGCAGCAAGCGCTCGGCGTTGAGCGCAGCACCCCCTACGCCGCGCTATCGCTGGAGGTTAACCGCCAGTGGCAATACGGCAAACAGGGCTCGCCCTGGGAGGGGCCAAACTTTTATTTTAATCCCACACCCAATATCGCTGCGCAACTTAGCCAGCGGCCCAACTTCAAAGTAGTGGTACTTACCGGTTACTTCGATTTGGCCGTGCCGGCGTTAGCCCCCTGGTATGCCCTGACGCAAAGCGGCATTGCGCCGCAGCAGGTGCAATACGAAATGATTAACAGCGGTCATTCGGTGTTTGCCGAGCAGGCTGAGCAGGCGCGACTGGAAACGATTATGCAGGAGTTACTTCAACCATGATGATATGGCGTATAAAAGCCCGCCAATACACCAGGGCAACACTGGTTGCTTTGCTCACGGCGCTGGCGGTACAACCGGTCATGGCTGGCACGCAAACCTTATCGGTGCTGGCCAATAGCGAAAAAGTCGGTTTTGTAAACGTGTTGCACGAAGATCACAGAGTGTCGGTTGATTATCACGTCGACAACAATGGGCGCGGACCAAAGCTGCACGCTGACATCGCGCTCAACGACGAGGGCATGCCCGTAGACTGGCAAATTAGCGGCCGTTCTTTAATGGGCGGGCAAATAAGCGAAACCTACGAGTGGCAAAACGGCGTTGCCAACTGGCAGAGTCAGGCTGACAGTGGCAGCACAAAACAACCCGCCCCCACGCTTTATATTACGAATGACAGCACGCCCTGGGAAACCGCGCACTATGTGAAAACCGTATGGGCACAGCCCGGGCATCGCCTGGCGGTAGTGCCCGCCGGTGAACTCTCGGTAGAGCGGTTGCAGACCATTTCGCTCGATGGCGATGTTGCCGCCACCGTGTACCGAATGACAGGGCGCGGGCTTACGCCTGATTACGTGCTGTTTGACAACAACATGATGCTGTTTGCGGTACTTGGCAGCAACCAACTTACTATACGGGAAGGCTTTGAATCTGCGTTGGCACGCTTGTCAGCCCTGTATGGCGAGCTCGAAATGAGCAGGGTACAAACCCTGCAGCAGAGGCTGTCGCATAGCATTGATGGCCGCTACGCAGTAAAAAACGCGTACCTGTTTAATAGCCAGAACGGTACGCGGCAAGGACCGGTTAACGTGGTAGTAGAAAACGGCGTGATTCAGCTTATTGCGCCCGTGAGCAAGTCGGCTGTGATCAGGGATTTACCTTATTTTGATGCGCAAGGCGGCACGCTTATTCCCGGACTGCATGATATGCATTCGCACACCACCCTCGACAGTGGTTTATGGTATCTGGCTGCGGGCGTTACCAATACACGGGATATGGGCAACAATAATGCCTTCCTTGTCGATCTGATTGAGCAGCTTAACCATAAAACCCTGGCCGGGCCGCGCATTGTTAAAAATGGCTTTTTGGAAGGGCGCAGCCCTTATTCGGCGCGCTTAGGCTTTGTGGTAGACAGCGAGGAAGATGCGCTGGAAAAGGTTCGCTGGTATCACGACAACGGTTACTGGCAAATCAAGATTTACAACTCTATGAACCCCGACTGGGTGCCTGCGATTACTCGCGAAGCACATAAACTCGGCATGGGCGTGACCGGCCATATTCCGGCATTCACTAACCCCGATGCCATGATTAACAGCGGCTACGATGAAATCTCACACATTAACCAGCTCATGTTAGGCTGGCTGCTGGAGCCCGGTGAAGACACCCGCACGCCACTGCGCCTCACGGCCATGCAGCGTGCCACCGGGTTGGATCTTAATAGCGACAAGGTGCAACGTACGATTGCTCATATGGCCAATGAGGACATTGCGATTGATCCGACGGCGGTGATTCTGGAACGCCTGATGCTAAGTCGGGCAGGCACTGTCAGCGATGCCGACGCGCCTTATTTAGACCACATGCCCATTAGCTATCAGCGTTACCGTAAGCGCACCTTTGTGCCCAACTTAACGCCTGAGGTGGACACCGCCTACCGGGACAGTTTCAGCAAGTTGCTGGCGGTCATTAAACGCCTGCACGAACAGGGCGTGCAATTGTTGCCCGGCACCGACGATACCAGCGGTTTTACCGTGCATCGTGAAATAGAACTCTATGTAGAAGCAGGGCTGACGCCCGCTGAAGCGCTTATCACCGCGACTTTAGGAAGTGCTGCGTACATGGGCAACGATGAACAGCTCGGCAGCATTGAAGAGGGTAAGAAAGCCGACTTAGTGTTGCTGGCAGGCAATCCGCTCAATGATATCTCCGCCGTGCGCAAACCACGTTTGGTGATCAAAGATGAGCAAGTTTATTTTCCGGCAGAGATATACCGCGCGCTGGGCGTTGTGCCCTTTGCTGAAGAGGTGTCTTTTTCGAGCAATGAAGAGTAACAAAAAGCAGTCCATGGATACCATAGAACAACGTTTAAACGCACTCGGGTATAGCCTGCCGCCAGCCATGAAAGTGCCCGCTGGCATCACTCTCCCGTTTAGTATGGTGAGGGTGATTGGTAATCGCGCCTTAATTTCTGGCCACGGCCCGCAAGCACCGGATGGTGCGCCCACGGCAATCACCGGTACAATAGGCGATAACCTGACGGTGGAAGACGGCTATTACGCCGCGCAGCTTACCGGGTTATCGATTCTGGGCAGTCTCAAACGGACCCTGGGCAGTCTCGACCGCATTGCCTGTTGGGGTAAAATTTTGGGCATGGTGGCCGCGGTGCCAGACTTTGAGCACCATCCCAACGTGATCAACGGCTTTTCAGATCTCATTATACAACTGTTTGGCGAAGAAAAGGGCCAGCACAGCCGTAGTGCTGTCGGCATGGCGTCCTTGCCGTTCGGTATTCCGGTAGAAATAGAAGGCGAGGTTATGCTTTATCCGTCATCTGCCGAACCACATTTAACATCTGCGCATGCAGGGGAGAGTAGCCTATGAAATATGCATCTTTAACCAATCAGCCGGGCATGGGTGTCAATGCCTCGCGACGCAAGTTGTTGTCAGGCTTAGTGGCCGCTGCGCCCGCTGTGGCAGGATTGTCTGCCTTGTCAATGTCGCCCGCCCAGGCTGGCACTGTCAGTGGTGGTTTAAATAACAGCCGGCGCGACTTTGCGTTGCAAACGACCTACATTAACGGCGCCTATACTCACCCCATCAGTACCGGCGCAGGCAAAGCCATAGAGCATTATCTGAGTGGCCGCACCATGGATGCCAACAAAGACAATGTGAGTTTTTCCGGTGACCGTAAAACCGCCATGGACTTATTTGGCGAGTTGTTCAATGCCGATGCCGACGAACTTGCCTGGATCCCCAGTACCATGGTGGGAGAGAATCATGTGGTCGCCGGCCTAGGCTTGCATCAGGGCGGCCGCGTGGTGACCGACGTTTATCACTTTGGCGGGTCATTGTTTATGTACAACGAACTGGCGAAAAAGGGCCTTGATTTACACATTGTTGAGGCCCGCGATAACCGTATTCACCTGGAGGATCTGGACAAAGCCATTACGCCCGGCACTAAACTGGTTGCGCTGACGCTGGTGTCTAATATCGGTGGCTTTGAGCACGATCTTAAAGCGGTTTGCGATATTGCGCATGCCAAAGGCGCCATGGTGTTTGCCGATATTATCCAGTGCGCCGGGGCATCACCCATTGACCTGCATGGCTCGGGCGTCGACTTTGCGTCCTGTTCAACCTACAAGTGGTTGATGGGCGATTTTGGTATCGGCATCATGTACGCCCGCAGAGAAAGTCAGCAACACCTTGAGCGTAGCCAGTATGGTTATCGCCAGGAAGGCAAGTTCGTGTCGCACTATCTGCCCGGTGACACACCCGCCGATGTGCTGCTGGAAACTGAGCCACGGCCTGGTCTGGCCGGATTAGTCGAAGTGGGGACCATGGGGAGCGCTGGTGTTGCCAGTCTGGCGTACTCGCTCAACTACCTTAAAAATCTGGGCATAGCCAACATCGAAGCCTGGCGTCAGCCATTGCTGCAATATTTGCACGAGGAAATTCCCAAGCTAGGTTATAAGTCCATGACCCCAACGGATTCACGTTCACCCATTATCACCTTTGAATGTGTCGGTAAAGGCAACGCTGTCTACGAAAAAATGCAAAAAGCCGGCGTTGAAATCACCGTGTATGGCAACCGGTTCCGCATTGCTCCTTCATTTTATAACACCATGGGGGATGTTGAGACCCTCGTTAAGGCACTCGCATGAAAAACTATATCTGTGTAATTCTGACCACGCTTTGCTGCCTGGTCGGCTCATTTACCGCACAAGCCGGTAATCAACCGGTGTATTACCCGTCCAGCGGTAATGTCCCTTTTTCGAAAGCGGTAAAGGTCGGTGATACTCTTTATTTATCGGGGCTGATTGGTGCTGGTAAGGCCGGCCTGCCAAAAGAGTTTAATGCGCAAATCACCCAGCTAATGGATAACCTGCAAAGCACACTGGCCTCGTTTGATCTGACTACCGATGCTGTCTTTAAATGCACCGTAATGATTGATGACATGGACCGCTGGCCCGACTTTAACAACATTTATATCAAGTACTTTAAGGCCGATCGGTTACCAGCGCGCAGCGCATTTGGTGCTGATGGGCTGGCCATGGGCGCCATTGCAGAACTTGAGTGTATGGCGTATATGCCGGGGGCGCAGTAATGAGCGGGTTAGGCAAAAGCGTGTGGGCTGTGCTCATGATAGGGTGCGTGCTGATAGCGGCTCCGTGCAGTGCACAACAACCAGACTTTCCTGATATGCAAATCACTATTGAGCCTGTTATGCAAAATAACAGTGTCGAACAGGTTAATATGGTTATTAGCTTCGACAGTGACAGCGTCGCCGCAGGCGAGCCCTTGTTGAGCATGCCGGTGGTGTTGGTGTCGACGCCATCTGCCAATTTGCATGCAGCGGATTTACACGTGACCGATGAGCAGGGCGCGCTGACCTTGAGCGAACGCCTCGCTGAACCGGATCCGAGTGGGCAGTACCGGGAGTATATTACTGAGCGTGCTACCCAGGGCAGAATAACCGTCAGCTATGATTTTACACCGCGTGCGGTTGATGAGCTGACCCGCAACGGGCCATTGTTTGACTTTCGTCGGCAAACCGGCGGAGCAATGGGCGCGGGTGTGTACTTTATGGTGCTGCCGACCACAAAAACGCCTTATAACATTAGCCTCAACTGGCAACTCGATAACCTGCCGGCCGCCGTAAAAGGGGTATGGTCGTACGGTGAAGGCAGCCAGCGAAAAATTGGCCCGGTGGATGTTGTGCGTTTTTCTTTTTATGCGGTAGGCGCATTAAAGCAGTACCCACAAACGACAGCGCAGTATACCCAGTACTGGCTTAATCCGCCGCCCTTCGATATGACTAAGCTGGCGCGTAAAACCCAAACCCTGTTTGAGCACATGGCGGCATTTTTTGGTGACACCAATGCGTTTAAGGTGTTTGCCCGCGCTAACCCGTATCCTGCTGGTGGCGGCACCGGCCTGGGGCCATCGTTTATGTTTGGCTATGGCAGGGAGGGTCAAACCACCGATGGCGGCACCGACACCTTATTAAGTCATGAACTGGCGCATACCTGGCCGCGTCTGAATAACGACGAACCCCATGCACTAACGGCGTGGTATACCGAAGGTATGGCCGAGTTCTACTCACTGTTGATGCTCAGACGCTCCGGAGCGATGGAGACTGACGAGTTTGTTCGTCAGCTAAATCAGCGGATGGACAATTACTATGGTAGCCGCTTCCTCACGCTGACCAATGCCGAGGCGGGAGAGTTATTCTGGCAAGAGCACGATGCCCAGCGCGTGCCCTATGGTCGTGGATTAGTGTATCTGCTTAAACTCGACCAGCAGCTCAAGGACGCTTCGCAAGGCGAAGTGTCGCTGGATACGCTGGTGTTGGATGTGTATAACCGCCAACAGGCGGGCGAAACGATTGGCCTAGATGCCTGGCAGGCGATGCTCAGGCAACATCTTGGAGAGCGTGCGGTGGAGGACTTTATCGCTATGACCAACGGCAAGGTGATGACACCTGAGCCGCGTATCTTTGGATGCCTGGTCGCGAGGCCGTATCAGTTTGCACCCTTTGAACTGGGCTTTGATCCCATGCGCTTAGGCGAGGTCAGTGATTTGCGTGCAGACAGCAACGCGGCCAATGCCGGGCTACAAAATGGCGATATCATTACCGCGATTACGCCAGTAGAAGTGCTCAAAAAAAATCCTCAGCAAAAGGTTGAGATGACCGTTACGCGCGGTGATAACACCTTTGATGTGTCCTTTTTGCCCCGGCGTGCCCCCGTATCAGGCTGGCATTGGGTCCGAGATACCACGCAACAATGTGCGTTTAAGGAGTAGCGTATGATTAAACCAATTATGCTGAGCGTCGCGTTACTGACTGGCGTTTTACCATGCGCCACTGTGGTTGCAAAGCAGGGCAACGAAGCGGGTTTTACCACCGTTAAAACCACCCATCAGGGAACATTCGGGGCAACGGCGGTGACGTTCAATTCGGTGGTGGAGGGCTTTGCCCTTGAGCCGTTGGAATCGGGTCGCTTAGAAGTGGTGAGTACCAGCTATCTGCGCCAGCCTGAAAGTGCCAGCCGCCCGGTGTTGTTTGCCTTTAACGGCGGGCCGATTTCGCCTGCTGTGTATTTACATACCCTGGCACTTGGCCCCTGGCGCCTGGCGGTGGATGACAATCTCAGCGCCGATCCGGCCCAGTTCCCGCTGATAAAAAACACTTATGCGCCACTGGATGTGGCCGATGTGGTGTTGTTCGACCCGGCGGGCACGGGTTACAGTCGCTTTGACAGCGATACAACACCGCAGATGTACTTTGGTAACCATAACGACGCGGCTCAATTTGTTGCCTTTATGCAGGCCTGGTTAACCCGCCATGATCGCATGGATTCGCCGGTGTATATTCTTGGCGAGAGCTACGGCACCATGCGTGTAGCAGCGGTTGCCGAGCAGCTCAGTGAACAAAAATCAAAGGTAAACCTGCGCGGCATTTATTTATTTGGTCAGGCGCTTAACCTGCAGGAAACCGCCCAGCGCCACGATAATGTGCTGACCTATCCATTGTCGTTACCCACATTAGCCGCCCTCGGCTGGTATCACCAGCAACTGCCGGATAAGAACACCACTGACTTTGCGGCCCACATGCAGGCTGTTAACGAATTCGCCTATGGCGACTACTTACAGGTATTGCTTAAGGGGAATACCGCCAGCAACGCCGAAAAAACCGCTATTGCTGAGCGCCTTGAGGCGCTGACCGGCCTCAGTGCAGAAACTCATTTGCAGTACGATATTCGCATTACTAAAAACCAGTTTCGCGCTGAGCTACTCAAACACAAAGGCCTGGTACTGGGCGCCAATGACGGCCGGTATGTCCAGGCGCCCAGTGAGGACGCGCCGCTGCCAGATGGCTCAAGCACGATATATCCGGCGGTATTCCGCGCTTTTGACACCATTGCGGCGCAAAAGCTAGGGGTTGATACGCCCCGAGAATATGTGGTGTCTTCACCGGTAAAAGGTTTGGGAGACTGGGATTGGGGCTCAAAAGCCGGTCCGTTCGCTAAGTATCCGTATGCCAACGGCATTGCCGACGCCATGGTGCAGTATCCGCAGCTAACGGTCATGGTTGGCGCCGGACATTACGATACGCTCACCACTACCGGTGCGACCGACTACCTGCTGCGCCACGCTGACTGGCCTAAGGAGCGGGTGATGAAACGGTATTATCCGGGGGGGCACATGGCCTATACCGTAGAGGCCAACCTGGCCCAGTTCAGTGCGGACTTAAAAGCCCTTATCGCGCGCTAATCAACTGGGAAAACCCGCCTTAGATGAGGGAGCTGCCGGTTGGGATTAGCGGCTCCCCATCGCCTTTACTGACTATGTTCACTTGTGCGCTAAGGCGCTTCCCAAAAAATAAGTTCATTTTCCCTCGTTTAGCAACGCCAGACAGCACAGTGCACTGTTGTTTTGCTCATCAGCGTGGCATACGCTCACAAACCGCACTGCGCCGACGTGCTTACTGCACTGGCCGTCTGTCACAAAAACTTCATCAAACTTCGTGTCCGGTTTTAACCGTTATTGCGCTCTTCATCCATGTGACCGCCTGGCACCTAAAGTGGTGCTGCTCAATATAAAAGTTTTTACTTACGATGATGGGACAAACGATGAAACACACGCTCAACAAAACGCGCTTATCCGTGGCAGTGTTTGCTGCGCTATCTGGTATGAGCTTCTCGCCAGTACAAGCACAAACAGTTAATAACGACGACACACTGGAAGTGATTGAAGTCACGTCTTTTCGCGGCTCACTCATTAAAGCCAAAGATCTGAAACGCGAAGCGATCATTTCCCGAGACAGCATCCTGGCTGAAGACATTGCCGATTTCCCGGATCTCAATTTGGCCGACTCATTGCAACGGGTACCGGGTATTACCATCACACGTGAAGCAGGCGAAGGCCGACAGATTTCCCTGCGCGGTTTAGGCCCTGATTTTACCCGTGTGCAGGTAAATGGTATGGAGGCGATGGGGACTTCAGCGTCGCCAATGGATGCCAAAGGCAGTGTAAGTCGTACCCGGGGCTTCGATTTTAACGTGTTTGCGTCGGAGCTGTTTAATCGCATAGATGTCAACAAAACCTATTCTGCTGATCAGGAAGAAGGCGGTATTGGCGGCACAGTGGGGCTGTATACGGCCAAGCCCTTTGACTATTCCGGGTTTAAAAGCGCAGTCTCTTTACGTGGCGGCTACAACGACAACAGCGAAGAAACCGATCCACGCTTTGCTGGCCTGATTAGCAACACCTGGAATAACGTTGGCGCCTTAGTGAGCGTTGCCTACAGCGAACGTAATACCACTGAATTTGGCACCAATACCACGCGCTGGCGCCGCGAAACGGGTAAGTCAGCGGCTGATGAGAGCAACACGGCGTTACAGGCAGAACTGGACTCCGGCGAGTTATGGTTTCCGCGCGGCCATCGCTTTTCGCTGTGGAACAACCAACAACAACGACTGGGGCTAACCGGGGCGCTGCAATTTAAGCCCAGCGATGCATTTAGCCTGACCCTGGATGTCATGTATGCCCAGCTAGAGAACAACCAGAATGAACACCACTCAGCAGTAAAGGATAACAAGGTAGTAAAAGACCTTGAATGGGTAGAAAACGACGGTCAAAAAGAGGTGGTGTACGCCAGCTACGAGGACGCCACCTGGCGCAATGAAAACAGCAGACGGTTTAATGAGTCTACGTTTAACCAGTACACCTTAACTGCACAGTGGCAGCTAACTGATGATCTCAGTATGACGGGGTTGCTGGGGACCAGCTCGTCTGACTTTGAGCAGCCACGGGTTCAAAAATCGAACATACATGCCCGCAAGAAGGTCGATATTATCAGTGACTTCACCGGCGATCGTTTTTATGGCGTAAGCTATTCGCCCGACTTTGATACCACTGGCATTGAGGGTTTTGAAGTTAAGGATATTTACCTGCAGGAAAACTATATCACTAACGATTTCGACACGGCCAAAGTGGATTTTACCTATTTTACGGGTGACACCGGCGTGCTGAGTTTTGGTGCCAACTACAAAAAGTTTGAAAACAGCGAATATCAGTTATCCCAAAGCAATGCGCAAAACATTGCACCGCAAAATACCGGGGATAGCACGCTGACCGCTGATATGACGTCGGTATTTACCCAACATCCTGATGCGCAATGGATTCAGGGCGAACTGCCGGTGCTGTTAGATCATTACGGCTTAACCGACTACAGCATTGACGATAGCAGCATTACCCCTAATCACAAATCACCTGTCAGCGAAGATACCCTGGCATTTTATGTTACTTACGGCTGGGAAATGGTGCTTGGCGATAACCCGCTGAGAGTGCAAACGGGTTTACGTTATTTCGACACTGAAATCACCGCAGCGGGTATTTCCAATGGGGTTAATATAGAAACCTCACGTACCTATTCTGATGTGCTGCCTACGCTGAATATGGTGTATGAGCTAAACGATGACATGTTGCTGCGTCTGGGCGCGAGTCAGAATATTACCCGTCCATCGCTGGGTGCGGTGAGCTATAACGCGTCGGTGTCGCAAACCTCGGGCGAAGCGATTACCAGCGTATCCATGGGTAATCCAACCCTTGAGCCCTTTGAATCAACCAACCTTGATTTAGCGTATGAGTGGTATTTTGATGAAGTCGGATACTTGTCGGCAGCGCTGTTTCACAAGAAAATCGATAACTTTATTGTATCGACCACCACGGAAGTCGTGTATTCGTCGCTGGGGCTGCCAGCAGAGTTATTGCCGGCGGATAAAACCATCGACAGCATCTTTTACCTGGATCGTCCGGAAAACCTCGATTCATCAACCATCAAAGGGATAGAGCTGTCTTTCTCCCGGGATTTGGACTTTTTGCCCGCCCCCTTCGATCACTTAGGGGTTATTGCCAACTACACTTACGCAGATGGCGAAGCGCTTTACCGCAATGTGTATGGCGAAGAGGGCAATGACCAGTACAAAGCGTTCACGGGGTTGTCGAAAAACAGCTATAATTTTACGCTTTATTACGAACAGGATAACTGGGGTGGACGTATTTCAGCGGCACACCGGAGCCCTTATATCGCCAGCGCCTCGTCGACCGGCGACCAGGATGAAAGTGGTTATCACGAAACCACTTACCTCGATTTCTCAGCGTTCTATCAGGTTACTGACAGTTTGCGTTTAAACCTTGAGGGCATTAACCTCACCGATGAACGTGAAGAACTATACAGCGACTCTCACGACCGTCAGTACAATACCACCAGCAGTGGCCGAACCGTCATGGCCGGGGTAACCGTACAGTTTTAACTTACCGTGCTCCCTGCAACAGCAGGGAGCGTTTTTTCAGGTATTCAGTAAATTTGAGAAACTATGCTACATCGTATAATTGTTGGATTACTTGCAACAGCGCTACTCAATGTCTCGGGTTGCCAGTCTGGCAGCCACACTCACTCCCTCTCTTATTCTCATAATCACACACAAGCTGACGCAGAACTTGAGCCACAATGGTTGGCGGGCGATCATCATATTCACAGCCATTACAGTGTTGGCTGGGACCGGTCAGTGAGTCCGCCCAAGCCCATTCTGGCCGGTGATGCCCTTTACTCTACGCCTAAAAATGCGCGTATGGCGTCTATTCATGGTCTGGATTGGATGGTCACTACCGATCATGGCGGACCCAATCACAGCAAAGTCAATCTGGACATGGCTTACCCCGAACTCAAGGCGTCGCGAGAGGCAGTGCCACAGGTCCTGCAATTTTATGGGATGGAGCTCGACACGCCGGGGGCACGCCACAGCAGTTTGATCATTCCCCACAGTGACGAGGAAGCGCACCAGCTATTCCACATCGAAAAACACTATAATCGCCGGGAGGTGCTCGATGAGTCTACCCGTGACGATGAGTCATTTATGCTTGAAGCGCTGAGCGATATGCATAGCCACACACACCGGCCTGTAGTACTGGCCAATCATCCGGGGCGCACGGCAACGGGATTAGGCGAATACACCAAAGTGACGCCGCGGGAGCTGCGCGACTGGCACGACACCGCGCCTGATGTTGCCATTGGCATGGAAGGGGCGCCCGGCCATCAGGCCAATGCGATTAACCCTGATGGCAGCATCGACCCTGCCGGCATTCGTGGAGGTTACGATAACTACCCCACCATGGGCGGGTTTGATCAGATGACCGCCCATCTGGGTGGTTTCTGGGATAGCATGTTAGGCGAGGGCCGCCGCTGGTTTATTACCGCCACATCCGACTCGCACGCTCATTACACCGACGGTCGCACCGATTTTTGGCCCGGTGAGTATTCTAAAACCTATGTTTACGCCAATAAAACCTACGAAAGCGTGCTGGAAAACCTGCGCAATGGCCGGGTGTTTGTCACCACTGGTGATCTAATCGATGCACTCTTTGTAACCGTGACCAACACTCACACTGGCCACACCGCTAACATTGCGGATAACCTCAGCGCCGAGCCTGGTGATGAGTTGTTATTAACCGTTAAGTTCCGCGATCCTGATCGACTTAATTTTAACAACGAAAACCCACAGGTAAATCGACTCGATATTATTGTTGGCGATATCAACGGGCCGGTGGCTGACCGCACCGCAGACCGTAACCTGACTACCCGGGTGCTGCACCGTTTTTATGCCAGTGACTGGAAACGGGACGAAGATGGCTTCGTCACGCTGACGATGCCACTAAGTCAACTCTCTTCAAGTAGCTATGTGCGCATAAGAGGCACTACAAATACCAACGAACTGGAGCCACAAATCGACCCGCCGGGGGAGAACCCATGGCACGACTTATGGTTTTATAGTAATCCCGTTTTTATTCATTTTTAACTGTTGCAGACAGCGTGTCCGGACCGCACGCTGTCATAAAAAGTTCACCTAATTAACTGTCCTGAAAGTTCGTTTTGTTGTTCTACATAGTGAGTGCTTTTTAATCAATCTGACAAATTGAAAAGCATTAAACCTGATGTCATAACCAACAAAGGACATACTATGAACTTTCGTCACCCGTTGCTTTTAGCAACCGTCGCTTTATCGTTTACCAGTTTTAGCCATGCCGAAACGGGTACCTTTACCACGCTCAGTTACAATGTTGCAGGATTGCTGGAACTCTTTTCCAGCGCCGATACCGACCGCCAGCAAGCCATAGAGCAAATCAGTTGTTACGTGAACGGGTTTGACGTGGTCAATGTGCAAGAAGACTTCAACTATCACGCGGCGCTGTACGATACCTGTAATACGCACACCTACCGCACTTCCACAACCGGAGGCATGGGGATTGGGAGTGGCTTAAATACGTTAAGTTACTACGCATTTCCAACGGTTTATCGGGTGTCGTGGGATGCCTGTAATGGCGTTGATTGCCTCACGCCAAAGGGATTTACCCTCACGCAGGTTCAGCTAAGTGAAGGGGTGTATGTCGATGTGTATAACTTGCATACCCAGGCACAGGTTGCAGATGCCGATTTAAGCGCCCGCCGCGCAAATGTTTTGCAACTGGTGGATTATATCAACCAGCACAGCAGTGATAATGCGGTAATTATTGCAGGTGATACCAACACGCGATTTACCCGTGAGGGCGACAATATCCGGGCATTGCTGGATATTGGTTTTAGCGATGTCTGGGTTGATTTGGTGCGTCAGGGCAGTATTCCGCCGTCGGGAGCTGAGGCACTGGTGTGTGACCCTAAAATCACCGATTTTAACTGCGAAATTGTCGACAAGGTGCTATACCGCAGCAATGCCTTTATCGACCTTACGCCAACCGATTATCAGGTACGTGTCGATGACGTAAACAGTGACGGAGAAAAGCTCTCCGATCATCCTCCGGTCGCGGCTAACTGGCAATACAGTACCAATGAAAACATGCAATTATCTGCCTACAGCGGCGGCCATGGCGGTACTTTTTTCAGTGATGTAACCGCGGTGGATGCCAATCCCGGCGTTGCATCGGTGTGGTTACGCGCCGCTGCGCGGGTTGATCAAATAGGCCTGGTGGACGCCAGCGGCAACAGCCGTGGTTACGGTGGTACGGGCGGTAACCTGCAAGCGTTAACCTTACAAACCGGCGAGTATATCAGCGCCGTTGAGGTGTGCTTAGGGGATCGCAACAACAGCCAACGTGTTTTTTACACGGCCATCGAGACGAATCAGCAACGCGTTATCAGTGGCGGCACGGTAACCGGCAACTGCATCGACTACCAGGCGCCAAATGGCTGGCAAATTAGTGGCTTGCATGGCCGCGCGGGCGACGAGCTCGATGCGCTGGGCGTTATTTATACGCCAGTTGAATAAGCTCAGTCCTGTTGGCGTTAGTCTCTGCTGTGGCTAACGCCTTGTCACAAAACCTTCATTAAAAAAACTGTCCGGCTTTACCCGTTTTAACACTCTACCTGTTTGAGCATTGCGCCTAAGCGCGCTGTGCCAGCGCGAGCAGTGAACGACCCGGCTGTCGCAAATTTGTCATAGCAATGACATAAACTCCTATTCATTAAACAGATCTCAATATGCCGAAAGTGAACGTGAGTAGTAACGATATCCATCAGCAGATTGTCGAAGGGGCGCAACTTAATCGCTACCTTAATCGCCATGCTAACAACGCCGACGAAGCCGCTGATATTTACCAGGAGTCGATTGTCCGGGTACTGGAGCAGTCCCGCCGCCACCGCATCGAAAACCCATTGGCGTATGCCATTCGGGTGGCGCGCAATCTGTTGAGCGCCCGCAGCAGCCAAGACCACGACGAAGAAGTCGACAGTATTGCCTGCTCGCGTTATGCCCCGGCAGACCACGTTGAACATGCGCAGACTTGCGCACAGTTATCAGAGGTGTTGGAAAATATGCCGCCACTAAGGAAGAAAGTGTTTATCCTCAGACGGGTGGAGGGGGAAACCCGCCAGCAAATAGCCAAACAGCTGGATATGAGTGTTGATGCCGTTTCCAAACACCTGAGCCGGGCGATGGCAGATGTCCAAATGTACCTCGACCGGCATCAATAAGTAGCAGGATAAACCACGTGAATTCTCAACCTATTTCATCCGACGTGTACCAACAAGCTGGCGAATGGCTGGAGCGTCTCGACAACGGCCCGCTCGACAAACTCAGCAAACGGCGGTTTATAAACTGGGTGGATGCCCACCCAACCCACAAGCAGGCGTTCGAGTCGATGCTGGCTACCTGGTCGTCAGCAGCGCTTGAGCGCGCCCTCATTGATGCACAGCAAAATATTACCCTCAAAGAGCGTATCCGATACACACCACCTGTTCGCTGGTGGCAGGCGGCAGTCCTGTGTACCGCAGTAATCGTGGGCGTTATTACCTGGCAATTCTCGTCACCACAGCCGACGTTAATTATTCATCAATACGCGACAGACAATGGCGAAGTGCGCAGTGTCACCCTGGAAGATAGCAGCGTATTAACGCTGGGGGCTGCCAGTGATGTCTACGTTAGGTTAAGTGACAATCACAGGCTGGTGAATCTCAAACAAGGCGCGGCGTATTTTGATGTCACCAGTAATAAACAACGGCCTTTCGAAGTCAAAGTGGGGAGTGCCAGTGTTGTTGCCGTCGGCACCGAATTTAATATCGACAGAGGACAGTACTTTACCGATGTGGTGGTACACGAGGGCGCGGTTGAAGTCACTGGTGGTCCTGATGAATCGCCACTGTTACTCAAAGCCGGTGAACAAGTGAGAATAACCGGACGAACACTGGGGGATATTCGCCCCTTCGATATTCGCCGCACCCTGGATTGGCGTTCAGGTTGGCTGGAGCTGGATAACGCATCGCTGCATTACTTGGTGGAACGGTTAAATCGCCAATCAGCGAAAGCGATTCGTGTCGATGCCCCGGCGCTCAATGATTTGCGCGTGGCCGGTCGGTTTCGGCTCAATGAACCTCAGCAAGCCTTGAGCTTACTGGCTGAAGCCTATGGTCTCAGTGTGAATGAGACGCCAGAGTACTACACTATCTCGCGGCATCCTTAACCTCTATGCGTCAGCCTTTGGTTCGTAGCGTCCTGTTAATGGCCTTACTGACCCAATATTGCGGTTGTACCATCGCGGGTGAGATGGCGCAAGCAGCCGTTATAACACCATCGCCCGGCGATTCGCTTCATTTACCTGCGCAATCTCTGGATAAAGCGCTGGTGGCGTTTGCCCGCGCAACCAATCAAACACTGGTGTACGACCCCACGGTGGTGAGTCATTACGAGGCGCCGGCACTCACCCGGCCATCGTCAATACGTGCCGGTCTGCAGCAGCTATTGTCGCAGAGCCCGTTACAGGTAAAGGCATTTGCCAACGGCTGGATCATTACCGGAGTAAAGCAGACCACAGCCTCAGTGCAGCCGCAAAAAGTGGCTTCCTCGGCGTCAGTCATGGAAGAAGTCACGGTCACGGCCAGTTACAGCGATAGCCTCACTAAAGCGCGTCAGCAAAAGCGCTTTGCGCCGCAAAGTCAGGAAATTGTGATGGCAACTGACATTGCAGAGTTTCCCGCCCTGAATATTGCCGATGCGCTTAATCGAACGCCCGGTGTATCGGTGGAGCGCGATCGCGGTGAAGCCTTATTTGTGAGTATCCGCGGGCTGCCGACACAGTTTAATACGCTCAGTGTGAACGGTTTGCCCATCGCGGCAAATGAAAACGTGCGCACATCAGAGCAATACGGACGCCGTTTTCACTACGATATATTGCCAGCCGAACTGGTCGCCAGGGTCGAAGTGAATAAAACCTCAATGGCATCTAACTTTGCTGGTGCTATGGGCGGTAGTGTGAATATTTCTACTTACCGGCCACTGACTTTAGGCAAACAGCAATTCGCCTTTAAAGCCATGAGCAGTGAGTCACCGTTGGCGGGATACCGTGACCCGCGCGTTTCAGTATTAGGTAACTGGGTGAATAGCAGTGACAGCCTCGGCGTTATGATTGCTGCGACCTATGCTGAGCGGCATGTGCGTCAGGATCGCGTATTGTCATTCGACTGGGCCACTGAAGACGGTAACAGTATTGGCAAACAGGGAGATATTTATTATACCCCCAATATCCGCCCAACGCAGGAGCAGGAAGCCCGCTACCGGTTTGGCCTAAGCGCTGCGGTGGATTGGCAGCGCTCGCCTAATCAACGTCTATCGCTCTCTTATTTAGGTTTAGGCCAATCGATTGATTACGATGAGTATTCCTACAGTGCTGACTATGACTATACCCAGCTGGACAGCACAGTTTGGGACGGCAATATTCTGACCGGCGGCACCACGCAAGCTGGCGCGGTGCAAATTAGTCGCGAAACAGCCGGATTAAAAGACGAAAGCCAAAGCGTTACAGTGGATCATGTCTGGCGCACGGGAGGTTGGGAGTGGCAATCGCAATTGGGTGTCTCAAGCGCTACCAGTTACAACGATGACCCCATCAAACGCACCCGTCTGCGGCGCACCGGCGATGTCAGCCTGGCATTTGCTTACGACCGGCAACACCCATCAGCAATACCGTCTATTGACTATGGCAATATTGATTTGCTTGCTGCCAGTGATTTTCCTGGCCGGCGCCTGGAATGGCGCGAGAACACCATTAATGACAGTCAGCATTTTGCCAATTTTCATTTTACCAAAGCGCTGGACTGGGCAGGTTTTACCGGCCTTGAAGCCGGTTTGCTGATTCAACGGCACGAGCGAAAATACCGCCGCCGGGACGTGATTTTTACCGCTGGCATTGAGGATCAATACTTTGCGCCGTCAGCGTTTTTTACCAACAACGGTGAGTTCCTTGATAACCTTTCTCATCCCTTGCCCCGCCAATGGCTGGTGCCACATCAGGCGGTGTTCTGGTCGACCATTGATGAGCAGGCGTTACGCCGGATGGCGCCGACCCGAAGCGATCTGTTTAATTCCTATCGGGTGGTTGAAAATACCAACAGCACCTTTGTGCAGCTTAATTTTGATTACCCCTCGGTGTGGGGAAATCTGGGCGCACGCCTGGTGAATACCGCACAAAGCAGTCATGGATACTTTGTTGAAACCAGCGATGCCTCAACGCTTACGCCCGTCTCGTTTACGTCTGACTACTATCATTTTTTACCGGCGGCCAATATAACCGTAGGGGTATCACCGGCATGGCAGCTTCGGGGCAGCATATCCCGGGCCCTCAGCCGTCCCGATCTGCCCGATTTAGCGCCCCGGTTAACCCTTAACTCCGGAGATGATTTAACGGCTAAAGGGGGGAACCCTTATTTACAGCCTATTCAGGCCTGGCAATTTGACCTGGGGGTAGAGCGCTACACCCGGGGTAACGGGCTCATTGCCTTAAGTCTGTTTTACAAAAAACTCGACAGCTTTATTCAGTACGATTTGTCACAGCTTACGGTAAATCAGAAATCCTACTTACTGCAGGGTAAATCAAACGGCGGTAATGCCAGCGTTTATGGTGTTGAGTTAACCTATCAGGACGCGTTTAACCCGTTTTTACAAGCCCGGCATCAGCTTGGCTACAATCTTAACCTAACCCTTACCGGTTCCAATGCCACCTATCAGCAGGACAACCAACAGTGGGAAGACGCACTGGAAGGGGTGGCAAAGCAAACATTTAATGCCGAAATTTATTACGAAACCGCGCAATGGGCGATACGTGCAAACTACAACTGGACCAGCGAGATCCTGCAGCAAACCGCACTCAGGAATATGCCGGCCCGCTATAGCGCGCCCTTTGGCGCGTTGAGTCTGCATGCCTCCTATAAGGTGTCGCCGCAAATCATGGTGTTTGCTGAGGGCATGAATTTACTGGATAAGGCCGAGTCAGATTATGTTCTTAACGGCTACTTTACTAATTATACCTACTATGGCCGCACGCTGTCTGCCGGCGTGCGGATGATGTTCTAGGGTCTTCACATCGGTGCGTATAGCCGATCAGGCGGTTGAGTCTGCCCCGCGCTGCGCTTACACTGGCGGGGTCGGGCGCGTATTTATATTTAACCTCGCCTGAGCACAACGGAGCAACTCTTACACAAGGCCCTCTCAGCAATGAAAATCCTGCATACCTCCGACTGGCATCTCGGTCAGAGCTTTTTTACCCAGAGTCGCAAGTATGAACATCAGTGTTTTATTCAGTGGTTGCTGGCGCTGGTGGAAAAAGAACGCATTGATGCGGTAATTATTGCCGGTGATGTGTTTGATACCGGCACGCCCCCCAGCTATGCACGGGAAATGTATAACCAGTTTGTGGTCGACATGCAGGCACTAGGTTGTGCGCTGGTGGTGCTGGGCGGCAATCATGATTCGGTATCTATGCTCAACGAATCCCGTCAGTTACTGGCGCAGTTAAATACTACCGTGGTGGCCAGTACCGGCCTTAACCAGGATGAGCAGGTGTTTGCGTTAAGAGATCGCAGTGGCAAAGTCGGCGCCATTTTATGTGCGGTGCCCTATATTCGTCCGCGCGACGTGCTGCAAAGCCAGGCCGGCGACTCTGGCACAGAAAAGCGCCAGGCGCTGGGCGAGGCGATTAAACAGCACTATGCCTCGCTTTATGCGCTGGCGGTAGCTAAACGCGACGCCGCTGGTGGTAATCTGCCGATTATCGCCACCGGGCACCTTACCGCGCTTGGCGTGAGTCAGTCAGACAGCGTGCGGGATATCTACATTGGCACGCTGGAAGGCTTTGCTGCCGATGGCTTTCCGCCAGCCGATTACATAGCGCTGGGCCACATTCACCGGCCACAAAAAGTGGCTAAAAGTGAACACATCCGTTACAGCGGCTCGCCCATCCCACTGAGCTTTGATGAGCTAAGTACCGCTAAACAAGTGGTGCTGGTAACGTTTGCCAATGGCCGTGTTGAGTCGGTAACACCCACCGAGGTGTCACGTTTTCAGCCGCTGGCCACTATTCGCGGCGATCTGGGTGATATTGAGCGTGGCATCGCGGCACTCAACGCAGCGCAATACGAACGCCCGGTATGGTTGTGTCTGGAAGTCGACACCCAGGATTATCTCAGTGATTTGCAGCAACGCGTGCAGGCCATCACCGAGGGCCTGAATGTAGAGGTATTACAGCTACGTCGGGTGCGCAATAAACAGCGCCAGTTATTGTCGCAGCAGCAAAAAGAAACCCTGGCCGAACTCTCGCCCACCGAGGTATTTGAAAAGCGCCTGAGCATGGAAAGCTTTGATACCGACGAAGACAAGGCCCGGGCGCAGCGCATTACCGAACGTTTTGCCGGGATCCTCTCTGATGTTCTGCATCAGGAGGGCGAGGCATGAAAATACTGTCTTTACGATTAAAGAATTTAAATTCTTTAAAAGGGGAGTGGAAAATCGACTTCACCCGTCCGCCGTTTATTGACAATGGCTTGTTTGCCATTACCGGCCCGACTGGCGCCGGTAAAACCACCATTTTAGATGCCATTTGTTTAGCGCTGTATCATCAGACGCCGCGCCTGGGCCAGCTATCGACCTCCTCCAATGAAATTATGACTCGCGGTACGGCCGAGTGTTTGGCGGAGGTAGAGTTTGAAGTAAAAAGGGTGGCCTACCGGGCATTCTGGAGTATGCGGCGCGCGCGCAACAACCCTGAGGGCAACTTACAGCAAGCCGAAACTGAACTGGCAGAAGTCGCCAGCGGTAAAGTGCTGGCTACCCAAATTCGCCATAAAAGCGACGAGGTAAAGCGCCTTACAGGGTTGGACTTTGGTCGCTTTACCAAATCGATGATGTTAAGTCAGGGCGATTTTGCCGCCTTTTTGAATGCCGAAGAAGGGCAGCGCGCCGAGCTGCTCGAAGAGCTCACCGGCACTGAAATTTACGGGCTCATTTCCAAACGCGTGCACGAGCATCATGGTGAATGTAAACAAGCGTTAGGCGTGCTACACGCCAAAGCCGGTGGCTATGCGCTGTTGTCTGAAGAGCAAAAAGCAGAGCTCGAAGCCGAAACAAAACAACTGCAAGCCACACAAACTGAGCTGGTTGCCAGCTCAGCGGCGCTGCAGTCGCAACTCTCGTGGCTGGAAAACCTCGCTGCCGCAAAGACCAAAGCACAAGCGGCAAAAAGTAATAAAGACGAGGTCGATGCAGCCGTTGAGTCGGCGCAAAACGCGTTAGTTAAACTGGCCAACAGCGAGCCCGCCGAGCAATTACGGTTGCCCTGGGAAATGCTTAAAAACCTTAACGCTGAGGTTGCCAGGCTCGAAGGTGAAATTGCCTCCAACACCGCCAAAAAGCCCGCGCTGCAGGCCTCATTAACGGCTGCCGAAGAGGCGTTATCTCAGGCAGAAACCGCGCTTTTGGAAACAAAAGAACATAACCGGCAACAAGAGCAATTGATCACCGACAAGGTACAGCCCCTTGATGCCAATATCCTATCGCAGCAGGAAAAGCACGCCAGTCTTGAACAGCAACTGCAACACAACAAAGCTGAAGTGCGTAAGTTTCAGCAGCAGTTAGACAATGCCAATGCCACGCTTAAACAGCGCTATGCCGAGCGCGATGTAGCACAGCAATACTTAACCGCGCATAGTGAGGATGCAACACTCAGTGAGTGCCTTGGCGACTGGTCGTTACAATTGCAAACTATGCAAAATGCCGCGCAGCAGGCAACGGCGCTTAACGGTGAACTCAACCAGTTGCGTGAACAGCAAACAGCGCTTAGCCGCGATACAGCGGCACTTGCCGAAAAACAAAAAACGGCAGAAGAGTCGCTCTGCACGGTGGCAACACACGCTGAAGAAACGCATTCTGCCTGGCAACGGTTGCTGGGCGATACCTCAGAAGAGGCGCTGCAAAACGAATTAGACCAGCGACGCCGGCAACGGCTTGAGGTAGACCGCGCCCAGGATATACAGCAAGCCTATTTGCACCTTTGTGATACCCGGCAAACACTGACTTCTGAGCTTGCCGCGGTGGAACAAAAGGTAAAATCCCTCACGGCAAAGCGAGAGGAGTTAAGAACCGCGTTTAAACAGCAAAAGGAGCGGCTGGACGATATTAGCCGGTTAATTAGCCAGGAAGAAACGCTTATTCAATACCGTGCCCAGCTTAAGCCCGGAGAGGCCTGCCCGCTGTGCGGCGGTGCCGATCACGCTGTTGACGCTCAGGCGCTGGATATCCCCGAGACCATTGAACGTAAGCAACAGGCTGAACAGGCGCTTGCCCGAATAGAGGCATCCGGCACCCAGACAAGACAGGATCTCGATGCCGCAACGCGCCATCAAAAAGAGCTACAAAGTAATCTGGCATCAACCGAACAAAAACTTAATGAGCAGTCAGGCAACTGGCAGGCAAAAATAGCGCTGTTAAACAGTGCACTACCGGTAACTGATAAACCAGGGCTGCAATCCCTTAGCAGCAGCATTTCTCAACAGGCAGAGGCGCTGCAAACCCGGATTAATCAAATCAGGCAGGCGGCCACCGAATATCACAAGGCGAAAGAGCGCCTCGATGCGCAGCAACGTGAGGTCGACCGCATAGTGGCCGATCACCGACTGTTGGTGCAAAAAGAAACTGCCAGTAACGAAGCGCTAACGGCAATACAAGGCAAGTTTCAGGCAGCTGTAACGCTTAAAAGCGACACCTTAAGTACATTGCTCGAGCACATCAAAGCCCAGGGATTTACGCCGGATGAAACGGCGTTAGCACAATGGATAACGTCAAAAAAGGCCGATAACAACGAGTATTTGCGTCAGTCTAAATGTGTTGAGCAGCTTCAGCAGGCCATCATAATAGAAGAAAACAACAAAAAAAGCGTGTCAGAGCGACTCCACGAGCAAACTCAGCGCATGCAGGCGCAGCAAGATGAGTGCAGTGCATTAACCCGCTCAATAGAGGCGTTAACCGAAGAGCGTCAGGCGCTATTTGGCAAGATGAGTATCACAGAGGCTCGCCAGGGGTTAAATGAGCGTCTCGCGGCAAAAGAGCAACAAAAAGAACAATGCCGGGAGGCGTGGAGCCAGGCTGATAAGGCACTGTCGGCACTGCTTTCCTCTATATCCTTGTTGTCGGATAACTTAGCGCAGCAGTCCGCGGCGCAAGCTAACAAGCAAGCACAGTGGGAGGCGGCGTTTAAGTCGAGCCGATTTAACACCCACAGCGAGTTTGAGCAGGCTTTACTGCCACAAGCAGAACGAGCGCAACTCTCAGCCCAAAAAAGCGAGCTGGATAGCCGCTTAGCCAGAGCCACAACGCTCATTGAAGAGTCAACCAACCGGCTCAACGAACTCAATAGTCATGCACAGGCGCCCGAGTGGGCAAAAGCATCAAAAGAGCAGGTATCATCAGAATTAGCTGGCATGCAGGCCCGCCGCGATGAGGTCATTGCACAAAAAGGCCAGATTGAACAACGCCTGCGGGCCGATGCAGAGCAGCGTCAAAAACTGCAGGCGCTCACCACTGAAATAGAACAAAAACAACGGGAGTTTGATGACCTGAGCTACCTGCACGGCCTGATTGGCTCAGCCAGCGGCGATAAATTCCGTAAGTTTGCCCAGGGTCTAACGCTCGATAACCTGGTGTACCTGGCCAATAAGCAGCTCGATAAACTGCATGGCCGCTACCTGCTTAAACGTAAATCCGGTGAGGGCTTAGCGCTCAGTGTGCTCGACACCTGGCAGGGCGATGTGGAGCGCGATACCAAAACCTTATCCGGCGGCGAAAGCTTTTTGGTCAGTCTGGCACTGGCCCTGGCGCTATCGGATTTAGTTAGTCACAAAACCAGTATTGATTCGCTGTTTTTGGATGAGGGCTTTGGTACGCTGGATTCTGAAACTCTGGATATCTCCCTTGATGCGCTGGATAACCTTAATGCCTCCGGCAAAATGATTGGTGTCATCAGCCATATCGAGGCTATGAAAGAACGTATTCCCACCCAGTTAGTGGTGACTAAAAAAAGCGGCCTGGGTACCAGCGAGTTAAGCCAGGCGTTTAAAGTGCAGTGAAGTAGACTCATGCTGGCAGAAAGCATTGTATTGTGAGTTCAGTCGATGGCCGCTACACACTATGCAGATTGTCAGTGAGCCTTACTTGTTTGCGACATGGTATAAACGAATGGGCAAATCTGTATACTCGAAAAACGTGCTAACGATTGGAGATGACTTATCGTTACTCTGATGCATATGGATGGTTAACGGTTGGAGCGCTCATCCTGCCTTTTGTTTGAGTTAATATAAACAACGCAGAAAAAGTGAATGGATTTTTCCCCCTGCAAATTAGCGATGGAGATCGGAGCAATGATTGATGTTGAGCCTTATCGTATTTCACCGGGAAGCGTAGTTGAGCTCCAGGATATTTCCACACGGGAAAAGGGCGGATTAAGCAAAAAACAAGGTAAAAAGGCCGTTAATAAGCTTTCAAAGCGTTTGGTTGAGCTTCAGGAGTTGCTGTACGCAGAAAGCAAACACAGTTTATTAATTATATTTCAGGCTATGGATGCCGGCGGCAAAGATTCCACCACGCGCCGTGTATTCTGGCGCCTTGATCCATCCGGTATAAAAGTAAAAAGCTTTAAAGCGCCCACGCAACGAGAACAGCGTCAGGATTTCTTATGGCGTATTCATCATCATGCCCCTCGCAGTGGGCATATTGCCATTTTCAATCGGTCCCAGTATGAAGATGTCGTGGCTGCGCGCGTGAGAGGGTTAGAGTCTTTAAATATATGTCAAAGCCGATTTGAACACATCAATGCATTCGAACGCTTACTCGTCAGCGAGGGCACCGTTGTATTAAAGTTTTTTCTCCACATTTCTAAAGATTATCAAAGAGAACGCTTGCAACGGCGTTTGGACCGTCCTGACAAACATTGGAAATTTGCGCCCAGCGATTTAAAAGACCGTGAGCATTGGGGTGATTTTATGCAGGCTTACAGTGAAGCAATCGAACATTGCTCAGGCAGCGATACGCCATGGTATGTTGTACCCGCAGAAAGACGCTGGTATCGGGATCTGGTCGTATTACAGGCGACGGTCAATGCGCTTGAATCTTTGAATATGAGTTATCCCCAAGCAGATTTTAATCCGGACGATATTGAAATAGTTTAAGCCAGTTAGCGTTGATTGCACAACAAGCCCAAGCATTGTGATACCAGCGTGAATCGGTAGCGCTCTGATAGTTGTATTGCCTTATAGTGGACTATTCAAAATAGTCAATTGACTGTTCAGCCCCCTCTTTTATTATCTACCGATAGCGTGGTATCGCCGCTGTTACAGCGGCAGGTGCATGTCCTGCGCCTTCGCCCAATACACAAGGAATAACAATGAGTAGCCATCTGAACATACTTTTTAGCCCTTACACCGACGGTAAATTAAGCCTGAAAAACCGTATCGTCATGGCGCCTATGACCCGCCAGTTCTCACCTGATGGCGTTCCCGGTGACGACGTCGCAGCCTATTATGCGCGCAGAGCACAAGGTGGTACGGGCCTGATTATTACAGAAGGCACCACGGTAAACGACAAAGTGGCAACCATGTCGGCAAATATTCCACAGTTTCATGGTAAACGCGCGTTGGCCGGGTGGCAAAAAGTCGTGACTGATGTGCATCAGGCTGGCGGGAAAATCATGCCGCAGCTGTGGCACGTTGGCATGGCACGTGTGGCTGACAAAGCGCCATATTCTGAGCTACCCAGCGCCGGGCCATCAGGCTTGTTTAAGCCCGGTAAGCAGGGTGCTGAACCCATGACGCAGGCGCATATTGAGGCAGTGATACAAGCCTTTGCTAAGGCGGCAGCCGATGCCAAACGTATCGGCATGGACGGGGTTGAAATTCATGGCGCCCACGGTTATTTGATTGATCAATTCTTTTGGGAGGGGACCAATAAGCGTAGTGATGCCTGGGGCGGCACAATGGAAAAACGCGGGCGTTTTGCGGTAGAAATTATTAAGGCTATTCGCGCAGCGACCGGACCTGACTTCCCCATAGTGTTTAGATTTTCTCAATGGAAACAACAAGACTACGCCGCAAAACTTGCTAATACGCCACAAGAGCTGGCGCAGTTTTTACAGCCATTGAGCGATGCCGGCGTAGATATTTTTCATTGCTCACAACGCCGTTACTGGGAAAGCGAGTTTGCTGACAGCGACATGAATCTGGCAGCCTGGACTAAAAAGTTAAGCGGCAAACCAAGTATCACGGTGGGCTCTGTGGGGTTAAACGGTGACTTTTTTGGTGCCTTTAAAGGACAGGGTGCTAACACACGCCCTATCGATGATTTGTTATCGAGGTTAGACGCCGGTGAATTTGATCTGGTGGCCGTTGGTCGCGCGTTACTGCAAGATCCACAATGGGCCAACAAAATTAAACACCAGCGCAATGATGAATTACAACAATATTCCGCCGACGCTTTGAGTACGTTGTCGTAGCCTTCTTACCAACAAACCGGCATGGTTAATTTTTGTTTAAATGCCTCTGCGGGGTGCTGTCACAGCAGCGCCTGATATGCTGTGTACCCTAAACGAGTCGGGCAAAAATGATTGGCGTAGCAAGCAACGTAGAAGTAACAGAAGACGTAATGCTTGCGCGCTCAAAAAATCTCGTGCTCCCAATCCAAGTATTCTACTAAAGATGATGTGTTCATTGAGGTTTTACTGCGGGTATTCGGGGTGCTGAATCTTATCTCCTTATTCTTTGGCTGGTGCCCTGTGTATCAAATTGCCGGTATTAGTACCAAAGAGAGCTAAATTATTGCATCGAAAAGGTCAGCGCAAATGGTAGCTAAGCCGCACTATTGATGACAAAAGCTATCTTTGGTTTCGTGTAAGTAATGACGAGTTTACCACCATCTATATCAAAGAAACTGCGCTACTGGATGCAACACTTCAACTTGTTGTGAAACGCTTGCTGATTACATCGGTAATTGTGTTTTGGATAGCCATTTGGCTGGCACTCACCTTGTCGTCCTTCATACTCAAACGAGCAGAAGAGATTAACAATACACTTGCAGATCTTGATACCAGCAAGGGGCATCGGGCTATTGTTTCTGCTGCACTAACATTGGCTGATTCCTTTGATTGCGACATTAATGCTGAAGGTGTTGAAAAAACGCATCATGCAGAGTTTATTATTTCAATGGGGTGTTTTATCGGGCTGGGGTACTACTTCGCAAAGCCAATGCCAGAAGATCAAATAAAAACGATGATTAAAGCAGGTTCAGTGTTACCGTGAGTGTCGGCTGTCGTTAATAGCGTGATAAAACGATTTGGTGCTATGCAAAGCGGCGTGGGCGGGCAACTGTGAAATTACTGGCACGGCGCAGTATGCATCCAACACTATGCAGGAAGACGGCGCTGCGGAGCAGCGTCTGCCCCGCAAAATGACCATCGGACACCAATGTTAAATTTTGGTTTTGCCTGTTGCAGCCGCCTTTTCAAACAATGCACAAAACGCATTGAGCCCCTCTGCCAGGGTGGCATCATCAATAGTCAGGGGCGGTAAAAAGCGTATTACGTTGCCATAAAAGCCGCAGGCCAACAGTACCAAACCATGATTCATGGCCTCGCCGATGATGGCTTTGGTCAGGTCGACATTAGGCTGATCCGCATCGCCGTCGGTTACCAACTCTATGGCAATCATGGCGCCTTTACCGCGAATATCACCAATTAACTGTGGGTACCGAGATTGAAGCTGACCTAATGTTTCAAAAAACTGGGCTTCAATTGCCCTGGCGCGGTCGATAAGCTGCTCTTCTTCAATGACCTCAAGGACCGCAAGGGCGGCAGCGGTGGCCAGTGGCGAGCCGCCGTAAGTACCGCCCAGACCACCCACCGGTGCTGCATCCATTATATGTTGCTTGCCCACTACTGCAGATAAGGGCACACCCCCGGCAATGCCTTTGGCCATGGTCATGATGTCGGGCTCAATGCCGGCATATTCGGTACAGAACATTTTACCGGTGCGGGCAAAACCCGACTGAATTTCATCGCAAATCATCACAATGCCGTGTTCATCACACAGTGTGCGAAGTGCTTGTAAAAACGCCGGTGAGGCCTCATAAAAGCCGCCTTCGCCCTGTATTGGCTCAATGATCAGTGCGGCCACGTCAGCCGGGGCAATATCCACTTTAAACAGGTTGGTGAGGGCTTTTAGTGCGTCTTTTTCGCTAATACCATGCATGGCGATGGGAAACGGTACATGAAAAATATCCGCCGGGAAGGGGCCGAACTTATCTTTATACGGGGTTATTTTGCCGGTGAGCGCCATGGTCATATTGGTACGGCCATGAAATCCGCCGTTAAAGGCAATAACGCCGCGACGGCCGGTGTAGGCGCGGGCCACTTTGACGGCGTTTTCGACCGCTTCGGCGCCGGTGGTAATAAAAGCCGCTTTTTTAGGCGTATCACCGGGTGCTAATGCTGTGATTTTTTCGGCCAGTAATACCGCCGACTCATAGGGGTTAACCATCACGCAGGTATGGCTGAACCTGGCCATTTGCTCGCTAACGGCTTTTACCAGTTTGGGATGAGCGTGGCCGGTATTACATACCGCGATGCCGGCACCAAAATCGATGTAACGGTTGCCGTCGACATCCCAGATTTCGGCGTTTTTTGCGTGATCGACATACGCCGGATAAAGCGTGCCCTGGCCTGAGGCAATCGCCGCGTTTTTTCTGGCCTGTAGTTGTTGGTTGTTTGACATGTTAAATACCTCCTAAGCAGCGATACTGAATGAACGAATAATCATCCAGACCATATTTTGAACCTTCGCGACCGTAGCCCGATTCTTTAACGCCGCCAAAGGGTGCGGCGGGGTTTGATATAGCCCCTTCGTTAATGCCGACCATACCGAACTGCAGGGCATCGGCAAAGCGATGAATGCGGCTGATATTCTGCGAATAAAAATAGCTGGCTAAGCCATATTCGGTGGCATTGGCCAGCGCTGCGGCCTCGGCGTCGTCAGAAAATGTCATCACGGTGACCACCGGGCCAAAAATTTCCTCACTGACAATGTCCATATCAGGCGTTACATCGGTGAGCAGCGTAGGCGGGTAAAAGTTACCCGTTGTCCACTCGCCGCCGGTGTGGAGCACGGCGCCCTGATGAATAGCGGTGGTAACCAGCTTGTGCACATTTTCAGCCGCAGTATGCGTGATCAACGGGCCAATCGTGGTGTCGGCAAGCAGACCATTGCCCACTTTTAATGCCGCGATTTTTGCCGTTAGCTTGCTGACGAATGCATCTTTAACCTGCTCGTGGATAATAAAGCGGTTAGCGCAAACGCAGGTCTGCCCGGCGTTACGAAACTTAGCCAGCATTGCGCCGTTGACTGCGGCATCGATATCGGCATCTTCAAACACCACAAAAGGGGCATTGCCGCCAAGTTCCATACTCAAGCGCTTCATGGTTCCGGTGCAATCAGCGGCAAGCAGTTTGCCGACCCGCGTTGAGCCGGTGAAAGAGAACTTGGCCACGTCAGACGACGCGGTCAACACCTTACCCAGTGCCCGGGAATTGGTGCCGGTTACTACATTTATTACCCCGTCGGGGATACCCGCCTGTTTGGCCAGGAATGCCAGGGCCAGTGCCGACAGCGGCGTTTCGCTGGCCGGTTTTACCACAAACGTACAGCCTGCCGCCAGGGCAGCCGCGGCTTTGCGGGTGATCATGGCATTCGGAAAATTCCACGGCGTAATGGCGCCCACCACACCCACGGGTTGACGGCTAACGTAGATACGCTGGCTGGCATTGTTAGCGGGCAGAATATCACCGTCAAGGCGGCGCGCTTCTTCGGCAAACCATTCAATGTAGCCGGCGCCGTAGCTGATTTCGCCTTTGGCCTCAGCCAGCGGCTTACCCTGCTCAAGGGTCAGTAATTCTGCCAGTTCATCGCTATGCGCCAGCATTAGGTCATACCATTTGCGTAGCAGTTTTGCACGTTCAATTGCAGGTAATGCCGACCACGCTGCAAATGCTGACTTAGCGACATGCACGGCCTGGGTCATATGCGCTGCGGGCGCATCGGCAACGCTGGCGAGTAATTCACCGCTGGCTTTATTGGTTACCGCAAAGGTTGTGTCGCTGGTTATCCACTCACCTCCAATAAAAGAGGCGGGTTCAAACAGAGCTAAAAGAGCTGGCTTCATTAGTGATACCTGAGTGTTGTACAGAGGGCTATTGAATCAGGCTGCATAACAAGGTTAAATACCAAACATTAAACCTAAAGTTTGATGGTATAAAACTTATGAAGTTGGCCGGACGGGCAGTCACCGAATACGATATTAAATTGCTGCAGGTATTTAAATCAGTTGTAGAAAACGGCGGTTTTGCCGCGGCTGAAAGCGAATTAGGGTTAACCCGTTCAACCATTAGTATTCATATGAACAACCTCGAAACGCGCTTACGGCTGACGCTCTGCCAACGTGGTCGGGGCGGGTTTGTGCTAACGCCGGATGGTCGTCAGGTGTATCAGGCATCGCTGAGAATGTTTGAAGCGCTCAGTGATTTTTCCCATTCGGTAACGCAACTGAGCCAGCAGGTGAGTGGCGGTTTGGTTGTGCTGCATTCGGATATTCTTGATCAAACCCGCAGTCGTTTGCTCGCTGAAGTGGTGGCCTTTATTAACGCCAAAGCGCCGGCGCTGCGCATTACACTCGACGGTGACCGCATTGAAAATATTGAACGGGCGCTGATCAAGGATAAAGCCCACGTGGGGTTATTCCCGGATTACCGGCGTATGGCTGGACTGCGTTATCAAGCGGCTTTCGATGAACAAATCTTTTTATGCTGCAGCCGCGACCACCCGTTATTTTCAATGCAGGAAAGTGACATTAACGACGATGCACTACAGGCGTATCCGGCGGTCGTGCCGGGTGTAGAAATCAGTCAGGCTGGCCGCGCGCAGGTTAAAAAGCTTAACCCCGGGGCAACGGCCTATCAGTTTGATTCGCGCAAAGCACTGATTGCCTCTGGTAAATTTATTGGCTATTTACCCCAAAGCTATATGGCGCAAGAGATCCGCTCTGGCAGTTTTAAAGTGCTGTCGGCTGAGCGTTACGTGTATCACTTTTCGCAATCGGTGGTGCATAAAGAAGTACCGGCAGAGCCCAAAAAAGTGCGGCTGTTTATCGAAGCCCTGACACAATGCGCGCAGGATTACCCGCAAATTACCGATGCGCACCTTCAGCGTGGTTAGATGCTATAGGCCTGGCGGTGTCTGGTCTGTCAAACCGTGCATTTAATTAAGCTACGTTAACCCGACAATGCGGTCAGGTGACGTAAAAACAGCGAGAACAACTCAGAGTTAGAACGCAGGTTAAGCTTGGCGTATACCTTGGCGCGATGAACGCGTTCTGTGCCCGGTGAAATACACAGCTTATCTGCCGCAGCCTGAGAGGAATAGCCGGAGATAATAAGTTTGGCAATGTCTTTTTCACGTTCAGTTAATACGCCTTCACCAAAATTATCCAGCACCTCTTTTACTCGCTGGTTAACATGGCGTGATAAAGCGACTGCATCAGGTGCAACATGGCGACCACTGAGGTGGTAGTGTTTATTGACCAACTCCAGTATTAACGTTTCGAGGGCGTATAAGCTGGCCAGATCGCCGCTGCTGAAGGCCGGGTTAGGTGCGTGGCGCCCCAGGCCTAACTGAATGTGCACTCCCGGTGCCGGCACGCAAAATACATAGGCTAAGTCCTCTATCTGGCTGGGCTGGTAATAAGATTTGTAAAGCGCTGACTGACGAAAGTTATCGGGCATGAGTGCCGACCATAAATAGACGCCGGGCGGTGCGTTATCGATAACACCACGGTAGGACGGACTGGCCACATAAGTGCCATCCATAAAACGAGCAAAAAAGAGTGTCCGTTCGCGCTCTGTGAGGGCTTCGAACAGCAGAGTAGGCGGCCGATCTTGGGCGTAAGCAATAACCGATACGCTATCGACCGCTAAAAAACCACAAACCCACTCGATGAGGGCGGCGTAAAAACCGTTACCATCGAGCTCACGAACTACCCCGGGCAGTTGTTCCAGCGCTTTTTGCAGGGAGGGCTGTGCAGACAGAGTGGCCATTAGCGATCGTCTTTATGGGTGAGTAACCATTTACGAAACTGGCGGATGGCGTAATCTTCCTGGCGCTCTTCGGGGTAAAGCATGTAGAAGCATTCATCTGGCGTGTAAGTTTCGTAACAGGCCAAAATCAGCTCGCCGGAGGCCAGTGCGTCTTTGACTAAATACTCCGGGAATATCGACACGCCCAAATGACTTTTAACAGCCTGCAGCAAATACATGAAGTACTCAAAGTTTTGCCCGCCCATTTGTGAAATTTCTTTGTCGGTTAAGCCCGCTTTTCGCAGCCATTCGTCGGTGGTTGAAATCGCACTGCTTTGATGAATAAAGTTGAACTGGGTTACGTCACCCATGGTGCGTGCAGGCTGCCGGCCTTTCATATAGCGGGGGGTAGAAACCGCCAGGTAAGTATCGCGGCGATAGGGCTCAGCTTTGTAGTGGGGCCAGTCACCGTTGCCCCATAAAATAGCGAAATCGCTTTTGCGGGTGTTACGGGTCACGGTTTCGTAATCGGTGCCAAGGGTAATTTCGATGTCGGGATAGTTTACGTAAAACTCGGTTAAGCGTGGCATTAACCAGGCAATGGCAAAGGTCGGCTCGGTAACGACTTTGAGCTCCACGGCTTGTTTTGATATTTCATTTAACGAAATCTTTTGTGTGATCGTATCCAGGCTCTTGAGTATTTTGTGAACTTCCTGAGCGTATTGCTCCCCCACGGGGGTCAGGCTTAACTGGTTGTCGTAGCGATAAAACAGCGGACGACCAATGAATTCTTCAAGATTTTTCACCTGCCGGCTCACGGCACTTTGGGTCAGATGCAAGGCGTCTCCGGCATAGGTCATATTAAGATGACGGGCGACTTCGTCAAAACACTGTAAAGAAGTAATACTCGGCAGTTTTCGGGCCATTAAAACACCTCTTCTTAACGGTTGGGCGACACCTGAGTGCCGTTGATACCCGGTTAGGCAGTTGAATGCAGACCCGTCTGGCAGGCGCATCAGCATTGGTTGATGATAGTTTGCATGGCAACGGGCAGTGGTAAATACCTACCGCAACCGGCAGCGACCTCCGCTTAAAACGGCGGGCTACTCAACCCATCACCAGGCTTTACAGCATACCACGAACCCTTCTTTTCGCACCTACCATTGTGAGCTGTATTGTCGGCAAAACACGCTCAAGTTGTGGCATTCCATTTTGGAATGATGCTACAAGTTTTGATCGTTTGCTGGTGTCTCGTTGCCCCCCTAGTATGGATTTGCCAAAACGAAAAACTATAAAAATAACCGTCCTCAAACACTAATTCTTTATTGGGAAGCAAGAAATGTTGAAGCTGAGTAAAGTGAATATCGCCATCAGTTGTGCGTTGCTGGGATTACCTTTGTGTTCCCTTGCCCAGACTACGCCAAACGATGCATCAGACACTCCGGAATCAAGCAATCTGGAAGTGATTAGCGTGACCGCTACCCGCCGTGAGACCACGATTCAGGAAGTGCCATACAGTATTTCGGCTTATGGTGGTAAGTCCCTGCAGGAAAATGGAATTACCGATTTTTCTACCCTGGCCCGCAATATTCCCGGCCTTACCTTAAATGACGTAGGTCGCGGTAAAAACGGCATCTCAAACAGTATTTTTATCCGTGGTATTAATGCCAATGCCTCCAATGCTGAGAACTTCGGTTCTAAAACAGACCCTGCGGTGTCGGTCTATTTGGGTGAAACGCCCATGTCGGCCAACCTGGAGTTGCGCGACATCAACCGGGTAGAGGTGTTACGCGGTCCACAGTCGACTTTGTATGGTTCGGGATCATTAAGCGGCACCTTACGTTACATTCCAAACAAGCCGCAGTTCGATACTGTCAGTGGTACAGTCAATGGCAAGCTGGCGAAAAACGCCGAGTCTGACGGCACTGACTTTGATGGCGATGTGGTTATGAACATCCCCCTGTCTGACACCTTTGCCATACGTGGTGTGGTCGCTAAACTGCATAACGCTGGCTACATTGACGCTGACTACCTGGAAGGCCTGGATGACAATAACCAGCCTACCGGCGAGGTCTTTTCCGCGGATGACATAAACGAAGAAGATGTCATGATGGCGCGGATTGCCGCCCGTTGGGTACCGTCTGCACAAACCGATATTCTGCTTAGTCATGCATATCAAAAAGATGATATCAAAGGCTCTACGGCCACCTCTGAAGGGCTCGACGGGTATAACACCGGTGCCAAGTTAATCGGTGACTTTGAACGTGAAGTATCAATCACCTCACTGGTTATTGATCATGAGTTAGGCGACTCAGCGATGCTGACTTCATCTACCTCATTGACCCAAAATGACGCCACTAACATGCACGATCAAAGTTATGGCTATGCTTATCAGAGCTTTTGGGAGTTTTACGCTGGTATTCCCCGCGAAGTTGTCCGCGGCATAAAAAGCTACAAAACTGACACCTTTACCCAGGAAGTGCGGGTAACCGGCTCGCTGGATAATATTGACTGGCTTGCCGGCGGCTATTATGCCGAGCAGGATTACGACGAAACTGCCGAGGACTATATCTACGGCGTGGATACTTTTTATGGTATCACCAACCCTGCTGCGCCCGATCTGGGGTATCGCAACATTCAGGCTACTGAGTTTACTGACCGGGCGGTCTTTGGCGAACTGACCTACTTCATTACCGATGAATGGCAGATCACCGGTGGCTTGCGCTATTTTGATCAGGACTTCTATGCATTTCAGTCAGTGATATTACCGCCCTGTGGGTCGTTCTGCGGTGAAGGAGAGCTGGGGTATAGCTCCGGCGAAGGACAGCGCAGTTTTTCCGATACCCTGTATCGGTTAAATACCTCTTTTGATATTGATGCTGACACTAAAGTGTACCTGAATATTGCTCAAGGGTTCCGCCACGGCGGTGCGAATGGTGCGCCGGTGGATGATTTATCTACTGAGCAGATCGAGGGCGGCGTGTATGCCGAGCATCCGGATTATCTGTACTTTGACCCCGATAAAACCACCAACTATGAACTGGGCGCCAAAGGCCTGCTGCTTAACGGTGAGGTAAACTACTCGCTGGCGGTGTTTTACATAGACTGGCAGGATCCTATTCTTAACTTTAAGACTCCAAATGGTGGCTTTCCGGTTATGTTTAACGCCGACGAGGCCGAGTCACGCGGACTGGAGCTGGAAGTTAATGCAAAGCTGAGTCATTCGGTTAAATTAAATCTGGGCTGGAGTTATACCGAGGCTGAATTGACCGAAGACTTCGTGCAACCCAATGTGGCAGGCGGGGAAGCGTCATTTGCGGTAATCGCCAACGCTGGCGACGTTATGCCCGGTGTACCAAAGAATACGGTTGTAGCGAGCTTAATCCACAGCACTGAGGTGCTCAACGGAGTAGCCATGAATAGCCGTATCGGGCTGTCCTACAAGGGCAGTTTTATTACCGGCTATGACTCGCTCAGCAACGATAAAATCGATAGCTCGACCCTTCTCAACGCCTCAGTGGCAATAAGCAAAGACGATTGGACAATACGTCTGTTTGCCGACAACCTGACAAATCGTGATGATATGACCAGCAGTGCCAGTGACGAGATTTACTCTGGTGAAAAGTTTGGTCTGCAGTATCCCGATCAGCTCGGCGATCCGGCTTATCGCGTTCGTCCGCGTACTATTGGTGTGTCGGCTAGCTATTCGTTCTGATCCAGTGCCCGGTGCACAGCCTGACTGTTGGTCAGCTTGTGCAACGGGTTTGTTCAGCTACCTGTCGTCGGAGTGTATAAATGAATACAGCAAATCGCCTTAGCGCTATCAGTAAACTGCTGGACAAGGGCAACCTTGATACGGCAGCGGCTGACTGTATTCAAGTGGTAAAAGAATACCCGGATGACGCAGCTGCCTGGGTGTTGTTGTCTGAAATCAGTGCTCGCTTAAAACAGCATCGTATGGCGATAAACAGCGCCCTGAAAGCGCTCAGTATTGACCCTGACAACAGCCAGTATCTGCTGCATCTGGCTCGCTTATACAGCGGTTTAAGCGCCTGGCAGGCGAGCCGAAAAGTACTGCGGAAGTTACATGCTTCAATGGCATCGCTTACCGTTGAAGAACGCCTTGAACTGGCTTTGTTGTATTACCAAAGTGGTCAAATCGACGGGGCAATCGAACTTTATCAACAGGTAATTAATAGCGAGCCTGAAAACCATCAGGTGCGCTATAACCTGGCGTCATTACAACGCTATACCGGCGATCTCAACAGCGCCGCGGCTAACCTGGAAACGGTAATAGCGGCGCATCCTGAAGACTATGAAGCCTGCAGCGCGCTGGCTCATGTTAAACCGCACCCAGAGCCGCGAAGTGTGCTGGAACAATTAACCCGCTGCCAGCGTTATTATGAGGATAGCGGGTCAGAAGCGGCTAAGGCCGCTCTGGCATCACTTTACTATGGTAAAGGAAAGGTACTCGAAGATGCCCGGCAGTACCCGGCAGCGTTTGCGGCCTATGCAACGGGCGCGGCCCTTAAACGCGACTTACAGCGTTTTACTGTTAGCGATGAGCTCGCCCGGATTAACGCTATGCAACGTCTGGTCAGTAACGGTGACTTTGCTGCGCCAACCCAAAGCGGTAGTGATGGTCCGGTGTTTATTGTTGGTATGCCTCGCACCGGCACCACAGTTGTTGAGGGGATTTTGGGCAGCCATTCTAAAGTGAAGCGTGGCGGCGAGCTTAACTATCTACCCATGACCATTCTGGAAGCTGCCGGTGGTAGCTGGGCGGACGGGCCTCAGTCGATAACGGCCGGGACCCTCGCCAACATCGCTAACGCAGATATGAACGCTATTGGCCAACGGTATATGGCGCTCAGTGGTGATTACCTCAATTGCCAGGGAGTATTCACCGATAAACTGCCGCTTAACGCGCTATTTGTGCCGATTATTTTAAGTGCCATACCCAACGCGCGGGTAGTACAGGTAGAGCGCAATGCAATGGATACCGCGTTGAGCAATTTTAAAATGCTGTTTAAGCACGGGTATGACTACTCATATTCACTCGATGATATCGGCGCTTATGTGCCGGCTTACCAACGAATGATCAAGCAGTGGCAAGAGACCTATCCACAACGAATATTAACCTTACGCTACGAACACCTTGTGGCCCGACCGGAGGAGGTCGGTCGTCGGCTGACAGAGTTCTGTGAGCTGCCGTGGGAACCTGCTTGTTTGCAATTCCATCAACAACCGGGTGCCACACAAACGGCCAGTGCCAGCCAGGTGACAGAGTCATTGCATAACCGTTACGTGGGGCAATGGCGGCGATTTAAAGAGCCCCTCACAACACTTAAGAAAAAGTGGCAAACACAGCGGCTCAGTGCGTTAACTGAAGAGGATGTAAAATGGTAACACTGGATGTATTTCAGTCTATGTGGGCAATGGAGTTTAAACGCCCGGATGGGTTTGAATGGACCCTGCGGGAAAAGATTGCCAGGATTGCTGGCGCTGGTTTTAAAGGGGTGAGCTTTGATATTGGCTACCACAGCGAAGACACTATTCGTCAGGCAATGCCGCTGTTGCAGGAATTTGGTTTGGATCTTTGCTACAACGCGTTTGTAAAAAGCGTGCCCCATTACCGCGAAATTGTTGATTTTGTGACGTCTCAGGCCGTTAAGCCGCGTTTTATTGCGATCGTGGGGCAAATCGAGCCATGGGACCTGCATGAGGTAGCGCAAACTACCCGGCAATGGCTGAACATTGGTGCCGCAGGCGGTGTAGAAACCCACGTTGAAGTACACCGTAACTGTATGACCAACGATTTACTTTTTACCCTGCAACTGATGGACAAAGTGCCCGACTTGCTAATGGTGGCCGATTTGTCTCATGTACTTGTCAATCAGGAATGGTATTTGCCTCTTCATGAGCAAGCCCGGCAGCGCATATCACAGTTTTTAAGCAAAGCCGAAGCGTTTCATGGACGCGTGGCAACCCGCGAGCAAATTCAAGTACCGATATTGTTCCCGCAACATAAGCCCTGGTTTGAGTTATTTAAGGGCTGGTGGCAGGAAGGGTTCGAAAAATGGATCGACCGTCACGGCGTCGAATCCGACCGGCGTTGTGTGTTCTTAAGTGAACTTGGCCCGCCGGTTTATGCTATAACCGGCGAGGATGGCTACGAACTGAGTGACCGCTGGGACGAAGCGCTACTGTTAAAAAAGACCGCTGAACAATTGTGGCAAGACGCATTAAAGCGCCGCCGCCAGGCGTAACCGCTTGTCATATGGCCAGAAGGACATTGACTGAGAATTCGGTTTCTGTGTGAGTGTTTAACTACGCGTCGTCGCCTCCGGGCACCGAAACTGTTCAGCCGGCTGCATCTACTTGGTGCAATAGCTTCGCCAGCGTTTAAAAAATCCCCAGCATGTTCGTGTTGGTCAGTACAAAGGTGCGACGTAAATGAAACCTGTCGCAGACAACTAATTCGGGGCGTAATGCGCACCCACAGGGAGACATAAGATAATACAATGACAACGACAAAAACCTGTGGACAAGCTCTGGTAGAGCTTTTAAAAAATTACGGTGTCGACACTATTTTTGGTATTCCTGGTGTTCATACCATTGAGCTGTATCGTGGTTTGGAGAACGCCAATCTTAAACATGTAACCCCGCGTCACGAGCAGGGCGCGGGCTTTATGGCTGATGGTTTTGCCCGTGTAACAGGGAAGCCGGGGGTGTGCTTTATTATTACCGGCCCCGGCATGACCAATATTGTTACCGCCATGGGTCAGGCACTGCAAGACTCTGTGCCGATGTTGGTGATTTCATCGGTTAACCGCACGCACCAGTTAGGTATGGGGGAGGGGCGTTTACATGAATTGCCGCACCAACAAGGTCTAACCTCGCAGGTGTGCCGGTTTAGTCATACATTGTTAAGCCCTGATAACCTGCCAAAGGTCATGGCGCAGGCCTTTTCGGTGTTTAGCAGCCAGCGTCCGGGACCTGTGCATATTGAGATCCCTCTGGATGTATTAGCTCAGGATGCCAGTCATCTTGATGTCAGCGCCTGGCCACTGCCGGCGCCACCGGGACCAAACCCAGCCGCAATTACCGACGCTGTTGCTTTGCTCAGCACAGCGCAGCGTCCGTTAATGATATTAGGCGGCGGTGCCCGGCATGCAGGCGCGGCAGCCCAATCCCTGGCAGAGCGCTTAAATATGCCGGTTGTTAATACCTGTAATGCCAAGGGCGTAATGGCTAAAAATCACCCGCTTTGGGTGGGGAGCACGCCCTCGCACCCGGCAATCCGTAACGCCATTGAACAGCAGGCCGATGTGGTCATTGCCGTGGGCACTGAATTAGCCGAAACCGATTACGACTTCTTCTTTTTAGGTGACGTGGCCATGCAGGGGAAGGTCATTCGCGTCGATATCGACCCGGCTCAATTACTGCGTAATCATCGCGCGGATGTGGCGGTGTATGCCGATGCCACGTTGGCCCTTGAGGCCATCTGTGAGCAACTGCCCGAAGCGCTAACCCAGGCGGGTAATAACCGTGTCAGTGCGTTGCGTGAAGCGGTGACCGATCTTAAAAAAGCACAGTACACGGCGTTTTTCGAGGTGATCGATGAGGTGCTTGGCGAGTGCGTTATTGTGGGCGACTCCACCCAACCCGCCTACTATGCCCAGGCCTATTATGAAACCGCTGCACCGGGACGTTATTTTCACTCGACCACCGGCTACGGCACCTTAGGCTATGCGTTTCCGGCCGCTATTGGTGCAGCTATTGGGGCCGGTGAACTGCCGGTGATTGGTCTTACCGGTGATGGCGGCGGGCAGTTCTCACTGAACGAAATTATCACCGCTGTAGAAAATCAGGTGCCGGTGATTTACGTGGTGTGGAATAACACCGGCCACGGTGAAATTCGCCGTTTTATGGACGATGCCAGCGTCGCGCGGGAAGGCGTGAATATAGCGCCACCTCAATATACAGCGTTGGCCGAATCGATGGGCTGCAAGGCATACCAGGCCGATACCCTTGAGCAATTTTCCAGCGCGCTCAAAGCAGCCCGGCTGGCGGGTACCACGGCATTAATAAATGTCAGTGAGAGCGGCCTTAATGCCGGTTATGCGTTTTAAGGAGACAAACTCATGAGTAATAACGAACAGGCTCTCAAAATGCAAAGCGCTTCTAGCACCACGATGACATGGGTTAAATTACTCGGTTGTTCTTTATTTGGAATTTTATTTTTTCTTACGCCGATGTATATCGACGGCGCCTGGACCATTGCTCTGGGGATCCTTACCGGCCAGATTAGTGACTGGCTGGGCGAAAACATGGGCGTATTTACCACCAGTTGCTTTGTTCTGGCTGCGGTGGTGTCAGTCATTTACAACGTGTCGCCCAGGCATATGGCAATGAAGCTACCCATGGCCGACCGGTTGATTGCCTCGCACTGGTTGTGGGTAGTGGTCAATGTGAGTGCCGCGGTTATGGCCTGTATGACATTGTTTCAAATTGGCCCGCAATGGCTGATCTCCGCGCAGACCGGTGTAACGGCCTATATCGACGTCGCCGGTGCCATATTTTTGCTGGTGGGATTGGGCTGTTTGCTGTTGCCCTTTTTAACCGACTACGGCCTGCTGGAATTTGTTGGCACCATGTTGCAGCGCCCGTTTCAGAAACTATTTAACTTACCGGGCAGGGCGTCTATAGATACCGTTGCCTCGTGGGTAGGCTCATCGAGTATTGCGGTGGTGCTGACGAACGCACAGTATGAGAAAGGCTATTACAGTGGCCGCGAATCGTCGGTTATTGCCACCAACTTCTCTGTGGTGTCGGTGCCCTTTGTATTACTGACTGCTAACGTGGCAGGGCTGGGTGATTACTTTTTACAGCTGTACGGCAGTATGTTTGTTATCTGCACTTTGTGCGCGGTGATCACGCCGCGACTGCCACCGCTTTGTTGGGTCAAAAACGACTATTATCCGCCCAATGGCAAAACCCTCAATGAAGACGTCGACCACGGTGAATCCCGCCTTAAGATGGCCATGAGTCGCGCCTATGCAGTGGCCGAAAAGTCGCCGGCGCCAAAGGTGTCGTTGCAGCGCGGCTGGCACTCAATGATGGACATTTATTTGATGATGATGCCAGCAGCAATGACCATTGAGCTGTTTACACTGGCTATCTACTACCATTCATCGCTGTTTCAAACCCTGACTTACCCCCTCAGTGTATTGCTGGAACTGATGCAAATACCTGAGGCCCGGGCCGCCGCACCGGGGTTAATTCTGGGCTTGTTTGATCAGTTTGTACCCACCATTATTGCCAGCGAGCTGACATCGCTCAAAACCAAGTTCGTACTGGCCGGGCTGTCGGTTACTCAGTTAATCTTTTTTGCCGAAAGTGCCATTTTGATTATGCGTTCATCCATTCCGTTATCGGTGCGCCACCTTGTGGCTATTTTTGCCATCAGAACCTGTATAGCGCTGCCGCTGCTGACCCTGATTGCGCATCTGCTATTTTAACGCCACGGCGCGCAAATTTGTGGCCGGGAGCGATGTTCCCGGCGCTGTGCACCGCCCTTAAACACCACCTGTGTGCGTAAAACATAACATTCTGCGTATACCCGCCGGGTGCTGATTATGATTTGATGAACACATGCAAAATAATAAATGAAACAACAGGCAAGTGATAATGACCAGTACAATCCAGTTAACTAACATTCAAAGCGAAACGGTGTCAAAGCGAGGTCTGCCAGGCTTTGTATTTGCCGACAATGACATTTATCAACAAGAGCAGGATAAGATATTCGCCCGCGGCTGGGCGAGTATTGGCTGTGCCCAGCAGCTTAAAAAGCCCGGTGATATTCTACCGGTCACCATTGCCGGAGTATCCTTGATTGCCGTGCGTAATAAAAACGGTGAAGTCGGCGTATTCCATAATGTGTGCCGTCACAAAGCGGCGCCGCTGGTAGATGCCCCCTGTAACAAACGTACCCTGGTGTGTCCGTATCACAAGTGGTCGTTCAAACTGGATGGCGAACTGATGGGTGCGCCGCGATACTACGGTCGTGACAATACTCCCATCTCGGCCCAGGATAAGGCCGATAAAGGGCTTATCCCAGTACGCTTTGCTATCTGGTGGGATATTATCTTTGTGAATGTGTCAGGTGACGCCCAGCCCTTCGAGGACTTTATTAAGCCCCTGGATGAATTGCTGAGTGGCTATCCGCAGCATGATATTCAAATGATCAGTGCGACCGACTACCGGGGTGACGTCAACTGGAAGCTGGCGGTAGATAACTTTCTTGATGGCTACCATGTACCGTTTGTGCATTCTCAGGCGTGTACCGTTGAGTCGGTGTTGGAGCAGGAAGATCTCTTTCTGTCGGAAGACATTGTTGGCCTGCGTTTAGCCAATGGTGCCAGCGATAAGCCCGCTAAAACCGCGAAGCAACTGCCGCATTTTGCCGGGTTACCTGCCGAGCGTCAGGGCACGCAGCAGTGGTTTGGTATTTTCCCCAACACGCTGTTTTTTGTCGATCCTTGCTGGGTGCAAACCATCGTGGTGAAACCCACTGGCGTGACCAGCACCGCAGAAACACTGTCTGTTTACGTGACCAGCGAAGACGCAGCCAGCGATGAGTATACTGAGGAGCAGGCGCGACTTAGCGATGTGCTTAACGAAGTAAATCAGCAGGATATCGAACTGCTCGACAAGCTGCAGCATACCAGAACCTCAAAAGTGGCCGATCAGGGCAATCTGGTGCAAGCCTGGGATCAGGTCAATATGTCGTTTCATCAAATGTGGCTGCGTAAAATGCAGTGCCAATAGCCTGTTGTATCGAGCCTTTTAACCTGTATTGTCGCCCCCATGGGCGAGTTGGAGAACATTATGCCTAATATTACCTTTATACTGCCGGACGAGAGCATCAAAGTAGTGGATGCCATAGACGGTGATTCTATTATGCAAACAGCCGTGGACAATGACATTGAGGAAATCACCGCCGATTGCGGCGGCAGTTGCTCCTGTGCCACCTGTCATTGCATTATCGATGATGCCTGGATTGGTAAAGTCGGCACTGCCGATGAAGCCGAGATCGCGGTGATGGAAAGCGCTATTGAGATGACACCAAACAGTCGACTGTCTTGTCAGATTAAGGTGACCGATGCACTTGAGGGGCTGATTGTGCATGTACCGGAAAGTGAGTGGTAGTCAGTGGTTAGGGTGCGCAGACAACTATTCGCTGCACACCCCCCTGGTTGTTTTATTCAGCACTGTGTCAGATGATCAGTGCTTTGGTTTCGGTATATTCGTGCAAACCTGTTAGCCCCCATTCCCGGCCATTCCCCGACTGTTTGTAACCGCCGAAGGGCGCATCGGTATTAAACAGCGCGCCTTGTATATAACACTGACCCGCGCGAATACGTCGGGCAATCTGTTTGGCTTCGTCGGCATCTTTAGCAAACACGCCGGAGGATAAGCCATATGGCGTGTCGTTGGCGATGGTGATGGCCTCCTCCAGAGTGTCGTAAGGCATAATGCATAACACCGGCCCAAAGATTTCTTCGCGGGCAATGGTCATTGTGTTAGTGACCGCGGAAAAGATGGTCGGTGCCACATAGGCGCCGTCGCTAAGCGCCGCATCAAGTGGCTCGTTGCCACACACAAGCCTGGCTCCTTCGTTTATGCCCAATTCAATATACTGTTGAACCCGGGATTGCTGGGCATGGGAGCTGAGCGGGCCCATCATGGTGTCAGGGTGGCGTGGGTTACCGGGTTGCCATTCGGCGGCGACTTCAGCGGCAATGCGCTCGGCTGCTTCGAGCTGCCCGGCAGGCACCAGCATACGGGTGAGCGCACAACAGGTTTGCCCGGCGTTAATCATGACATCTTCTACACCATAACGAACTGCTGCTGCCAGATCGGCACCAGGGGCAATAATATACGGGGATTTACCGCCCAGCTCCTGACACACTCGTTTTACGCCGGGCGCGGCAGCCTGAGCCACCTTTATACCCGCAACGGTGGAGCCGGTAAACGACACCATATCAACGTCTTTGTGGCTACACAGGTACTCGCCAATATCAGCACCTACAGCGGTAAGTACGTTAACTACGCCTGCCGGTACGCCGGCGTTATGAATGATATCGGCAAGGATCAGATCCTGCACCGGTGTTTGTTCGGCGGGTTTTAATATCACGGTACACCCCGCCGCCAGAGCAGGGCCTAACTTACCCACCAGTTGTGATAGCGGGTAATTCCATGGGTTTATCAATACACAAACGCCCACCGGCTCTTTAACGGTAATGTAGTTGTCAAAGGTCTCGCTGTCATCCATGTGCCCCGCCAGTTCAGCGAAACTGCGAAATGCATCAATGCTACCCTGTACCTGTAGCTCGTCGGCCAGAGCAATGGGGCAACCCATTGAACCAATAACGGCGTCGATGAGTTCGTCTTTTCGGGCTTCCATGCCATCAGCAATGGCATGAATAAGGCCGGCCCGGTATGCCGCTGTGGTTGCTGACCAACTGGCAAAGGCCTCTTTGGCAGCGTGTAAGGCAGCATCAATGTCGTGATGGTCAGCACTGGGGACGGTGGCAAAGAGTTCGCCATTTGCCGGATTAACAACGCGTATTTGGCGGTCAGAATTGGGCGCTGTCCACTGCCCGTTGATGTAGAGGTGCTGATAGGCGGTCGTCATGGTTATTTGTCCTTTCACGTTCGCCAAGCTCCAGGCTCAGCGTTTAATTAATAGTGCGGCGCTGTAAACGGCTTTATTTACCCATTTGCCATGGCAAGTACAGCGCCAAGTAGCACATTACAGCCTGCTTCAATATCTTCCGGCGTTGCGTTCTCGGCTTCATTATGACTAATGCCCTTTTCGCAGGGGATAAATATCATGGAAGTCGGCACCACCCGCGAGGTATACACCGAGTCATGGCCCGCACCGGAGAACATTTCTTCGTAGTCATAACCATAGTGCTCTGTGGCGGCGCGCACCGCATCTACGCAGTCGCTGTTAAATGCTACTGCCGGCGAATGCCACTCATCTTTAATTGAGTAGGACAGGCCGAACTTTTCGCAGCTGCGTTTGGTTATCGCGCGAAACTTTGCATCCATTTCGGCCAGTATTTGCTGGTCCGGGTGACGTAAATCTACCGCCAGTGTGAGGCGAGCGGGCACGGTATTCCGCGAGCCCGGCTCGGCTTTGATATCACCAAAGGTGGCCCGGGCTAAGGGCGCATAGCTGGCAGCCAGCTCATAAAGTTCACTGACTATTGCACATTGTGCCATAAAAGGATCGCGGCGTTGCTCCATGGGCGTTGGACCGGCATGCACAGGCTGGCCATCAATGATGAGATCGTACCAGCGCATTCCCTGCACCCCCTTAACCACCCCAATGGGTTTTTGCTTCGCTTCTAATATCGGGCCTTGCTCTATATGCAACTCAAACGCAGCTTTAACCGCAAATGGCTGACATGGTTCGGTGCCGGCAAAACCGGTTTGTTGCAGGGCTTCACCAATACTCACGCCTTGTTTGTCGGTGCGGCTAAGGCCATAGGCTAAGTCAAACTCACCGCTCCACACACCTGAGCCAATCATGGCGGGTGAAAAGCGCGCACCTTCTTCGTTGGTCCATACTGCCACTTCGATGGGATGCAAAGTAGTAATGCCTGCATCATTGAGGGTACGCAGTACTTCCAGACCGGCCAGTACGCCGTACACGCCATCAAATTTGCCGCCAGTGGGCTGTGTATCGAGGTGACTGCCCATCAGTACCGGGGGGAGAGTGTCATCGCTGCCAGCCTGGTGTAAAAACAGGTTGCCCATTTGATCAACCCGCAAGCGACAACCTATATCTTCACACCAGCCAATAAATAACTCTCGACCGGCTTTATCCAGCTCTGTCAGCGCCTGGCGGTTACAGCCGCCCTTTTCGGTGCCGCCGATGGCGGCCATTTCCATGAGCGTTGACCACAGACGCTGTTTGTTGATTGCTAATGCTGTCATCCGTTGCACTCCTATGCGTCTTTTCTGCTCAGTGGCTGACACATGCAGTGCACGCCGCCACCACCGGAGGTAAACATCGACATATCAGGGCTAAACACTTCCAGACCATGGGCTTTGGCTTTGTCGACTAATTCGGTGCTGCTGCTCGGTACCAGTACCCGGTCGTTACCCAAAGCGACTACATTAACACCTAACTCCAGCACCGAACGATAGGACAAATCGATAATGGTGATGCCGCGTGCGTCAAACCAGTCGAGCAGCTCCTGTTCGACAGCCTGTTTACATACTGCAGCAAGTTTATCTGACAGCATGGCGACCTTAACGTCAAGATGCAAAAAATAGGGGTCGAATTCGTAAGCTCTAAATTCCCAGCCTTCTTTTTCGACCCAACCTCGCATTTGCTCCAGGCCTTCTTTGCTGGTGCGCTCGCCGGTGTAACCGCAGAGAATAACGCCGGGCTCTAACACCATAAAATCGCCGCCCTCAAATGTCCCGGCGGTGATCACATCGTATAATGGAATATCATGTTGCTGGTAAAACTTGACCACTTCGAGCCATTCACCGCGCCGCCAGGGGCTGTACATTTGCGTGACGACTGGCCCCCAGGGAGTCATCACCGATGAGTCACGGGCATAAATTTGATAGGGTAATGCCTGGTCGGCTTTAAGAAAGTGTGTATTCACTCCGCAATGCTGATAGATATCGATCATTTCCTGATACTGCTGCTGCGCCACGCTTTTATCGAATCGACGACCCAACCGCATGGACCGGCGCGACATGGCGTTACCGCTTTGCCAGCTGTAATGGTCCATCGGACCAATGAGAACATCCTGCAGTACGCCGTATTCAGAATTCATCCCCCAGTGTGGCATTCTCTGTGTTTTACCGTTTGGGTTACGGCGCCGGAAAAAATCAGTAGTCATCAGTAATTGCTCCAATAGGATTGATGTTTGTACCAGTTTATGGTGTTAATTAGCACATTCAAGTAACGAATTAATACCACCTTGGTAACTTTATGAGACCAGAAAGAACGCCCTATTTAGATTTAAGGCAAATACCACTCACGGCATTGAAAGCCTTTGAGGCTGCCGGACGGCATAGCCATATACGCCGCGCGGCGCAAGAACTGCACGTGTCGCACTCAGCGCTGAGTCGTCATATTCGTCAGTTAGAAGCGCGCTTAGGCGTAAATCTGTTTCATCGCGAAAGTAACGGTGTGCAATTAACCCCGGCTGGCCGGCGTTTACTGGTCTCGGTGCAGAGCGCTTTTATGGAAATTAACCGCGGCTTGCACTACATGAATCCGGACCAGATTGCCGGTGAATTAATTATTGCCTGTACGGCGACGATTTCAATGAACTGGCTACTGCCGTTGCTCACGCTGGTGCAACAACAATATCCGGAAATTACCTTGCGGGTAAAAACCGTTGAACCGCTGCAGGAAAACCTGTCGCAGGAATTTGATATTGCCCTTACTTTGGGTGCACCAACCGATAAGAGTCGGGTAGTGCGCAAGCTGTACGATGAATATTATGTTCCGGTGTGCAGCCCTAAGCTGGTAAACGGGCAACGCCTGACGTCGCCCTCAGCGTTACTGGCCCATCCCCTGTTGCACGACCGTTTAAACCAGTGGAGTCAGTGGTGTGCGTCGCATGGGCTCGATGCATCGCTGGCCAGGCAGCATACGTATTTTGATTATGCCTATCAGGCGATTGAAGCCGCGCGACTGGGCATGGGACTGGCACTGGCAGACATCATTGAAGTGCGTGATGATATTCAACAGGGCCGTTTAATGCAGATCATCGAAACCGGCCATCAGATTGGCGAGTCTGTGTATCTGGTTACCGAGCCAAAGGAGCGCATGAATCAACGCACATTGCTGGTGTTAAAAACCATCATCAGCAGTCTGGAAAAGGCTGGCGCCAGGCTGGACCGTTCGGTCTATGAGGCGATCACCGATGAAGCGTAGTGGTATTGCCAGTTAATCTGCCAACAGGGTATTCCAAAAGCGCATGCCGCTATTCAAAAACACTGATAGCGCCGGTTGTCTGGTCTACTTACACTGACGCAAAAACATCCATACAAGTAGGGCATTATGACAAGGCATGTTGCAATTGTTGGTTGCGGGAACGTTGGGGGGGCACTGGCGCATTCACTCATTAATAAAGGCATTGTGAATGAACTGACGCTAATCGATAGCGACCTTAACAAGGTCACCAGCCATGCCACGGACTTACGGGACGCGTTGGTAGCCCTGGACGAACACGTGACGATAAGGGTTAACGATACGGCTGCCATGCTAAGCGCCGATGTTATTGTGGTTGCGTTAGGTCCGCGCACCATTAGCACGCTGGACCGACTCGCAGAGTACGCCAGCAACAAAGCCAGTATTATTGAGTTGGCACACACGCTTCACGCGGCCGATTACGATGGTATTGTGCTCAATATCACCAATCCCTGTGATGTGATTACGCAGGTTTTGCAGCAGGAATCGGGCTTACCTGCCAGCCGTGTGTTTGGTACCGGCACCGCGCTGGACACCTTGCGTTTAAAAAGAGTATTGAGTGAATTGTTAGGCGTGAGCCCTGCCGATGTTGCGGGCTATGTTGCCGGCGAACACGGTGATTCGCAGTTTATAGTGTGGTCTTCACTGCGTGTGGCAGGTCAGGCGGTGGAAAACAGCCTGTCCGATGAGTTGAAAGCGCAGTTGGAAAAACAGGTCGCAGACCTTGGCAGCGACATCTATGCCGGTAAGCAATGCACCGAGTTTGGTATTGCCGCGATAGCGACAAACATTTGCACCGCCATTCTCACCGACAGCCGGCGCGTATTTTCGGTGTCTGTCTATGACCGCGAGGCAGGTTGCTACATCAGTCATCCAAGTCAGGTTGGTAGCTTTGGTTTAGGTAAGCGTTTCACACTGCATCTGAATGCCAGCGAACAACGCAAATTTAGGCACTCGGCCGACATTATTGGTCAGCACGCGGTATTGTAATGATTGCTACTAAGAGCATTCATGGTGAACCAAAAGGTGGTTAACCTGCCTTTTTGTTCTTCGTTAGACCCGCCTGTGCGGGTCTTTTTTTGTCTGGTGTAACGGCTATCGAGCGGTTAATGCTGGTAGGAGGGGTCGATACGATCCAGTTTACGGCGCATCGCCTGCCAAATCAGCGCGATACTTTGCGCCTGATAATCAGGATTGGCGGCCTGTTGCGCAACATGTTCGGCAGTCTCGTCAGAGGGAATTAACAATTCGCCACCGGTTTTCAAAGTCTCTATTTGTATTTCGCAGGCCTTATTGAGGTAATACATGCGGTAAAACGCTTCAGCAACGCTGCGTCCTACGGTAAGTAAACCATGGTTGCGCAGGATCATACTATGGTGACTTCCCAGGGCATCGACAATAGCGCTGCGTTCATCACATTCCAGCGGAATGCCCTGGTAGTCGTAATAGGCTATGCGGTTAAAAAACTCCATGCTGGTTTGATTAAGTGGCAGTAAACCCATCGTCAGACCGGCAACTGCCATACCGGCCATAGTATGGGTGTGCATGACGCAATGCGCATCCTCGCGCGCCATGTGCACGGCACTGTGGATGGTAAAACCGGCCGGATTGACCAACGCCTGACCCTGGCCGGCATGATTACCCTGCACATCAACTTCAACCAGGCTGGAGGCGCAAATCTCCTCTGGCAGTAAGCCATAGCGGTTAAGTAAAAAACGGTTGTCGCTATGGGGGCAGCGAGCTGAAATGTGGGTAAAGATAGTGTCACCCCAGCCCTCAAGATCAAGTAAGCGGTAGGCCGCAGCCAGGTCGACGCGTAAGTTGTGTTCGTCATCGGTATTAGTGCTGCTTAGGCCAGCCATACTAAGTTCCTTACTGAATTGTCATTAAGCAGAAGTGATCAGACGGTAAAGCAGTCTGCTTATTCTACCAAATTATTTATTGTAAGAGCGGCATACCAAAAACGCATAGCTGGGGGAGCCTTGTTGAGTTCGGCCGCAAAAAAACTCGCAATAGCCTGTCATTGGGCTGCAAAATTTGCTTATATGATTGCGACCTCACTTACCGGGCGCCATGACCATGGATCTTAAAACACTATCGTCACAAATCGAAAATTTCGACGCGGCACCGCCTTTTGACCAATGGCACCCGCCATTTTGTGGCGATATTGACATGACCATTAAAGCCGATGGCAGCTGGTGGTACATGGGGAGCCCCATAGGACGGGAAAAGCTTGTTAAACTGTTCGCCAACGTGTTACTCAGGGACGGCGATGATTATTATTTAAAAACCCCTGCCGAACTGGTCCGAATTCAGGTTGAAGATGCTCCATATGTCATTACTCAATGGCAACAGCATCACACTGATAACGGCGACGTAATAGAAGTAAGCACAAACTTAGGGCATAAGGTGCTGCTTGGTGAAACCCACCCGTTAAGCTTTGATGACAGCAACCCGGAAAATCCGCGTCTGTATGTGGATATACACCGCGGCCTGAAGGCGCTGGTGCATCGCAATGTGTATTATCAGTGGATAGCTCTGGGTCAACAACAGGTTATTGATGATCAAACCCACCTTATGCTGTTCAGCGGTGGTGCGGCATTTAGTCTCGGGCAGTGCTAGCAGATAGCCGATATGGCATGTTAAACCATGCTTCACAGCGCAGGCCTGTTAACCGCCGGCAATAACCTTATTCAACATTCCCCCAAGCAGGCGCGCATAATACGCCTTGGATCAACTATCACTATTAACGGCTGGTTAACATTATGATTTTTTGTGATTGGTATTGATTGAATGTGATTGCTGGTGTATTTTGTTGGAATCGTGTTAATGAATGGTGGTGATAATTACTGCCGCAAAAAATGGCCAGTCAGCTTTTGCTGGTCTTAGTTAGCTGTTGGAGTTTCGCAATGTTGCAAGCTGTTCTCGATATTGGCAAGACGCATATTAAACTGTTGGTGATCGAAAATGGCCAGCCTGCTGCAAGTTTTAGCAGTAAAAATGCGCCGCTCATGGGGATGTACCCCCAGGCTGATGTGGACGGTATTTGGCGATGGTTAACTGAGACGTTAAAGTCTTACAGTCGAACCGCCGAGATAAGCGCAATCGTTGTTACCACCCATGGTGCTACGGCGGCGCTGATTGACAATAGTGTCGGTGATCGCGACCAAGCGCTGGCGTTAGCGGTACTCGATTATGAGTACGATGGCATAGCGCAGTGTGAGTCAGATTACGCCGCAGTGCGCCCCGATTTTAATGAAACTCTCTCGCCCCAGCTGCCTGCCGGGCTTAATTTAGGTCGCCAGCTGTTCTGGCTGCAAGCTAAGTATCCAAAGGCGTTTTCACGGGTCACCCATATTCTTATGTATCCACAATACTGGGCCTGGCGACTGGGCGCAGAGCTGGCATCCGAAGTCACTTCTTTGGGTTGTCATACCGATCTGTGGCAACCCGCGGTTAAAGACTATTCTACGCTGGTTGAGCGTTGCGGTTGGCGAGACTTATTTCCGCCGCTTAAGAATGCCTGGGATGAGCTGGGTACGGTAAGCCAGGCAGTATCACAACAGACCAGCCTGCCGGCAGATTGTAAGATCTATACCGGCATTCATGATAGTAACGCCAGTTTACTGCGTTATCTCTTGCAGCGCTGTGCTGCGGATGAGAGCTTCACGGTAATCTCAACCGGTACGTGGACAATTGCGATGCAAGCTAATGGTGATGTCAGTCAGTTGGGGGCCCACCGCGACACGCTGGCGAATGTGGATATTTTTAAGCAGCCGGTGAGCTGTGCCCGTTTTATGGGCGGGCGAGAGTACGAAACAATATGTGCACGTCTGGGCGGTAATATCAGTATGGCCGCGCAACCTGCCGACATTCAGCAAGCAATTAATGAACGCTGGCTGGTAACGCCTGACTTCAGTAATGGTAATGGCCCCTTTGGTGGCGCTGAGCCCGTTTTGGCGTGTCCGGCGCAGCCGCCAGCACCGCAGGCGATTGCCACACTCTATTGTGCGTTGATGATCGATCAACGCCTGAATGACCTTAACGCTACCGGCCCTATTTATATTGAAGGCGCGTTTTTAAAAAATACCTTGCTGTGTGAATTGGTAGCGCAACTGCGCCCTGAGCAGACGGTGATGTTGTCACAAGATAATACCGGTACGGTGATGGGGGCTGCAGCGCTCATCGGTTTCGACAGCAATACCGCAATGGCCCTGGAGCTGCAACCGTGCCGGGCGTCAGCGTTCACTGGCCTGGATGAATATCGACAAAACTGGTACCAACGAATAAATCAATAAGCAATCAGTTTCAATTATGAAACATTCACAAGCAATCACAAATCTACGTTTTTGATTGCTTGCGTGAGGATAGGTGATTATATTAACTTCCTACAGTCTAATAATGATTATAAAGGAAGCACTATGCTGGAAAAGCAGCGACACCAGCTTATTTTGGATATTCTTGACGAAACGACCTTTGTTAGCGTCAGAGATCTGTGTACCCAGCTAGATTCTTCCGAAGCGACCATTCGGCGCGATCTGAACAAACTGGCCGATGCCAATAAGTTGAAAAAGATCCGTGGTGGCGCCCAGGTGCTTGAAGACCGCTCTGTTGCCAGCTTTAAGTTATCCGGCAACGCGTTTTTGGTTGATCGGGAGCGTAATGTCGACACCAAAAGAATGATTGCAAAAGCCGCGACCGAACTGTGTGAAGATGGCGAGTCGATCATCATCAACGGCGGCTCGTCAACCTTTATGATGTCTGAATTTCTTACCGAACGGCGGATGAACATTCTTACCAATTCGTTTGTGCTGGCCCATGAGTTACTGGAAAACAGTCAAAATCAGGTCACTTTACCCGGCGGTGAAGTGTATCGTAAGCAAAGTATTATTCTGAGTTCATTCGAAAACGACACTACGCAAAACTACCGTGGCAGCAAAATGTTTATGGGCACGCCCGGGATCAGCGAGTTTGGCGTTATGGAGAGTGACCCACTGTTGATTCTGGCTGAACAAAAGCTGCGTAAGCGGGCTGACAAACTCATCGTGCTGGCCGACAGCACTAAGATTGGTGTAAAAGGAAATCTAATATTCTGCGGGCTGGACGAAGTGGATACCATCATTACCGACAGCAATGCAGCGCCGGAAGCCCTCGATAAAATTCGTCAGCGCGGCATTAATGTTGTGGTGGTAGAAGCCTGCGGTTAGTTTCCTTTGTGGCCGGCGGCAACGTCGGTACCTGCCTCGTTTTATTCAAAGTTCTGCACTTTTTTTCCTGCCAATTATCCGTGTGTTGTTAAACGGGCGATTGCACTGCCTGACTGCCGTTCAATTTTTAGTCAGTTTCCCGGTTATATTTCAGTAAGTTTCACAGATAAAACAATTGTAAAAATGTTGTTATATATTGATTGATTATGATTGACAAAGATTGGTTGAGATGTATATTGAATTTAAATGAACGGTAATTTTCAATAACCGCCAAAATCGATTACTTGAATTCACAGGACTCCGCTATGCCTTACAAACCCGATGAATATAAACACGTCAATTATTTGTGGGAAGACCACATTGCTGATGAACTCAGTCCCGTTGATAACCTCGTGTATCGCTCTAATAAGTTGGGTGAGGATCAGCGCATAACCAATACTGGTGGGGGCAATACCTCAGCCAAGCTGACAGAAAAGGATCCGCTCACCGGTGAAGAAGTGGAAGTCCTATGGGTGAAAGGCTCTGGGGGGGATTTACGCACCTCCAAACACGAAAACTTTTCGTCGCTGTATCAGGATAAACTCAATGCGCTGGATGACGTGTATCAGGCTTATTCCGATAAAGGTTACAAGTCGGCAGGCGAAGACCGCATGGTCGGCATGTTTAAGCACTGTAATTTTTGTCTGAACCCGCGAGCTTCGTCTATTGATACCCCGCTGCATTCAATGATCGATGAGAAGCACGTTGATCACCTGCACCCTAACGCGGTGATTTCGGTTGCCTCATGTAAAGATCAGGAAGCGTTAACCGAAGTGATATGGGGTGGCAAGCTCGCCTACGTGCCGTGGATGCGCCCAGGCTGGGAAGCCGCCAAACTGTGTGAAGACACCTATGCAAAGAAGCCTGATATATGGGGCATTCTGCTTGGCCAGCATGGTCATACCAACTGGTCATCAGAGAGTAAAAGCTGTTACGAAACATCACTGTGGGTAATAGAAACCGCAGCCCGTTATATTGAAGAACATGACAAGGGCGACCTGACCTTCGGCGGTCAGAAGTATGCGGCACTCAGTGAAGCAGAGCGCACCGAACTGCTCACCGGATTTTTACCGGTTGCCCGCGGTCTGGTTTCAAACAAGGTTAAATTTATTGGTACAGTACAAACCGACGACGCCACCCTGCGGTTTGTAAACAGCGTCGATGCCAAGCGTCTTGCGGCATTGGGTACGTCATGCCCGGATCATTTTTTGCGCACCAAAATTAAGCCACTGTTTGTTGATTTTGACCCGCAAAATGATGATTTGGCAACGCTTATAGAAAAATTTAAGCAGGGTCTGGAGCAATATCGCGAAGACTACACCGCTTATTATAATGCCTGTAAACGGGACGATTCACCGGCAATGCGTGATCCGAGCCCAACCGTCATTTTAATTCCGGGGGTCGGCATGATTGCCTGGGGTAAAAATAAGAGTGAGTCGCGGGTAACTGCCGAGTTTTACAATTGTGCCATTGAAGTGATGCGCGGTGCTGAAGCCATCTCTGAATATACGGCGTTGCCAGCGCAGGAAGCCTTTGATATTGAATACTGGGCACTTGAAGAAGCCAAGTTGCAACGTATGCCAGCCGAAAAAACACTGGCACGCGATGTGGTAGTGGTAATTGGTGCCGGTGATGGCATTGGTAAAGCAACGGCACACCGGGTGGCTAAAGAAGGCGCTCACGTGGTGTGCGCCGACCTTAAGCTGGAGAATGCTGAACAAACTGCTGCCGAATTGACCGCCATTTATGGTCAGGGCATTGGCGTAGCCGGCACCGGCCTTTCTGCTTGTGGACCTGCCATTGCGCTGGCGGTAGACATTACCAAACGCGACACGGTAGAGGCGATGTTTAAGCAGGTACTGCTGGCTTACGGTGGTATTGATAAAGTTGTTGTTACCGCGGGTGTATTCATCGCCGAAGGCGCTGATCTGGCTAAAAATGACGACGTGTTTGACCTAAGCTTTGGCGTTAATGTGAAAGGCGGTTATGTGGTGGCCTCGGAGGCAAATAAAATCTGGCAGCAACAGGCGCTTAAAGGTGCAATGGTGTTAACCACCAGTGTTAATGCCGCGGTATCGAAGAAGGGCTCGCTGGCTTATGACACCAGTAAAGCGGCAGCCAATCACCTGATGCGCGAGTTAGCCGTCACTCTGGCCCCCTTAGTTAACGTTAATGCGTTGGCTCCGGCGACGGTAGTGCAGGGCAGTAACATGTTTCCCCGTGACCGCGTAATTTCATCGCTTAGCAAATACAATATTGAATTTTCAGAAAGCGAATCAACCGAAACATTACGCAATAAACTGGCAGGGTTCTATGCACAGCGTACCCTGACCAAGCAACCCATTACACCGGATGACCAGGCAGAAGCTGCTTATTTATTAATATCGGGTCAACTGAGTAAAACGACAGGACAGGTTGTCAGTGTAGACGGTGGTCTGCATGAAGCCTTCTTGCGCTAGGAGTTCATTATGTTAAGAAGAATAGATTCAGCCATCATCAGCGCTGAAAACAGCAAGTTGCAAAGCGACTTAGACACTGATTATGCCGCACTGGGCGACAAACTGGCCCGTCAGGATATCGATATTGAAACCCTCACCAAAGCGGCGGGGGAGTTTCAGATTGCCGTGCCTTCATGGGGAACCGGCACCGGTGGTACCCGTTTCGCCCGATTCCCGGGTACCGGCGAGCCGCGTAACATTTACGAAAAACTCGAAGACTGCGCGGTTATCAATGAGCTCTCAGGTTGTACTGACTCGGTGTCGCCTCACTTCCCCTGGGACAAGGTTGACGACTTCAGCGAACTCAAACAGCAAGCGGACGAGTATGGTATCAAGTGGGTGTCGGTTAACTCTAACACCTTTCAGGATCAGCCCGGTCAGGCAGTTTCTTATAAATACGGCAGTTTAAGTAATACCCAGGCGGCATCCCGTGAGCTTGCCATTCAACACAACCTCGATTGCATTGAGTATGGCAAGCAACTGGGTGCAAAAAGCCTTACCGTGTGGGTAGGCGATGGCTCTAATCATCCTGGTCAGCAGCATTTTCAGCGTGCTTTTGAGCGTTACCTTGCCAGTATGGAAAAGATTTATCAGGGATTGCCTGATGACTGGGAAATGCACATTGAGCACAAAATGTTTGAGCCGGCTTTTTATTCGACCATTATTCAGGATTGGGGATCGAATATTCTGGCGGCCATGCAACTGGGGCCAAAGTGTAAGTCGCTGGTCGATCTTGGCCACCATGCGCCTAACACTAACATCGAAATGATCGTATCGCGCCTCATCCAGTTTAAAAAGCTCGGCGGCTTTCACTTTAACGACAGTAAGTACGGCGATGACGACCTTGACAGCGGTTCGTTGCACCCGTATCAGCAGTTCCTTATTTTCAACGAACTGGTGGATGCTGAGTATCGCCAGCAAAGCGAGTTTAACCCGGCCTATATGCTCGACCAGTCACACAATGTGACCGACCCGGCAGAGAGTCTGATTAACTCAGCGATTGAAGTGCAACGCTCGTATGTTAAAGCGCTGTTAGTTAACCGCGAAAAACTCTATGGCTACCAGGATGACAATGACGCGTTAATGGCATCGCTCGAGCTTAAAAACGCGTTTAATCTGGATGTCTCGCCAATTCTGGCCATGGCACGATTGCGCAAAGGGGCGGCTATCGATCCTCTTAGCGTTTACCGCAGTGTTGGTTATCGCGCCAGTATGGCTGAGGCCCGTCCACGGGATCCGAATGCCACCGGTTCAGGTATCGTATAACCACGAGACCATCTTACCGGCTCGCGTTTGTGAGCCGGTTTAGCAAAGAGTGTGCTTGATCAGCTTACTTCGTTTTTTTACCTCCCAGTTTAGAAACGAAGATAGCTGGTCATTTTTTCGCTTGGGTTTTGGCCGCTGCTGGTGTTTTTATTGTATCGTTGCAGAGCAATTATCATTAACACAGTACATAGCTGAATATCCGGGCGCACATGCCATATGCTTAACCTTTCCTGTAGTATTTCAGCCACTAATTACGGACAATCAGCATGCGATTAAGTCAGTGTTACAATTTTCATGATTTCCGCAAACTCGCTCAAAAGCGCCTGCCGGGACCGATCTTTAACTATATCGACGGCGGTGCAGACGATGAGACGACACTACGTCGTAACTCAGCAGCTTTCGACGAATGTGACCTGATCCCACGGGTGCTGACCGGGGTTAAAGAGATCGACCTGAGCGTTGAGGTCATGGGCCAAAAACTGGACTTGCCGGTTTACCTGTCACCCACTGCCTTACAGCGATTGTTCCACCACCAGGGGGAACGGGCGGTCGCCGGCGCAGCAGAAAAGTTTGGTACCATGTTCGGCGTGTCTTCGCTGGGCACGGTCAGCATGGAAGAGATTGCCAGGCAATACGATACGCCTCAGGTATATCAGTTTTATTTTCATAAGGACCGTGGCCTTAATCGTGCCATGATGGAACGGGCCAAAGAATCAAACATTGAAGTTATGATGCTGACCGTGGATTCGATCACCGGTGGTAACCGTGAACGTGACTTGCGAACCGGCTTTTCTATTCCGTTCCGGCTCAATTTAGCCGGACTGTGGCAGTTTGCCAGTAAACCCATGTGGGGAATCAACTACATCACGCACGAAAAATTCTCCTTGCCACAATTAGATGCACACATCGATATGGGCGGTGGCAGCAGCTCTATTGGCGATTACTTTACCAATATGCTCGACCCGTCCATGAACTGGCAGGACGTCGAAGAAATGGTGAAGTTCTGGGACGGCCAGTTTTGTTTAAAAGGCATAATGAGTGCCGATGATGCGAGGCGCGCCGTCGATATTGGCTGCACCGGTGTGATTATTTCTAATCATGGCGGTCGCCAGCTCGATGGTTCGCGAAGCTCCTTTGATCACCTGGCTGAAATTGTTGATGCGGTAGGTGATAAAATCGATGTGATCTTCGACAGCGGCATTCAGCGGGGGACGCATGTGCTTAAAGCACTCGCGCTGGGCGCCAAAGCGGTCGGTCTCGGCCGTTACTATTTGTATGCATTAGCGGCAGCGGGACAACCCGGCGTAGAACGGGCCATGCAGCTCCTTGTTGCCGAAATTGAACGCGACATGCGCTTAATGGGGTGCAGTAAGATAAGCGATCTCAATCGTGACCATATTCGCTTTAGATAGCCCCATTATAAAGGTCTCTGCGGCATAGCGTATGCCGCAGGGTTATAGAGCTTGCTTGAGCGCGGGTTGACCTGAAATTAGCGATTACTGCTTGTATTAAGTGCCGTATTCACTATCATTTTATGTAGTGTTTGAATCTATGCAGAGTCTTTCGTGACCACCTACTTATACGTTGGCAGCAGCACCGACAGGCAGGACATTGGTGAACAGGCACAGGCCCTCGTCAACAAGTATCCTTACGACATTGTCGTGCGTGAACCCAACGCTGATCCCGGCGAAAAGCCCAAGCTGAATCGATTGTTAAAACGCTTAAAAAGTGGCGACAGGCTGATTGTGCATGATATTTCCCGCCTCGGACGAAGTATTAGCGCGGCGGCAAAGATCAGCGGCCAGTTGGCTGCGCAGGGGGTCATGCTGGTGGTTGATAACCTGGAATTTGCCTGTAATCCGGCGGTGGATATTTACACCCTGATTGCCAGCGCCGCACAGATGGACAAAGACTTACTCACCGACCGTCAGGCCATCGGCATTGCTAAAGCGAAGGCCAAAGGTAAATACAAGGGCCGCAAGGCCATTTCGCCTTCAGTCGTCAAAAAAGCCAGGGCGCTCATTGCCAAAGGCATAAAGAAAAAAGACGTCGCCAGACAGCTTAATATTGGCGAGTCGACCCTTTACAAGTACCTCGCTGCCCGGCGTGACTAAGTAAAACTTAGTATTTTAAAAATTTGATGCTTAATGGATAAGCCCACAGCTGGCCGTTATTAGCTTTTACCGCGGCAATCACGGCAAACAGAAAGTTGAGTACTACCAGCACCAAAATGCCCAGCGAGCCAATAAATATTAAAAACAGTATGACGCTAACAATGGCATAAATAACAAAACTGATTATCCAGTTAACGGTGACCTTACCGTGCCGGTCAATATCGGGGTGTTGGTCTTTGTTGGCGACCCACAAGATAATGGGCATAATAAACCCCAGTCCGGGGGCGACGATGCTAGTAAGTTGACTGAGGTGAATGAGCATGCAGTATGACCTGAGTGACATTCCCCAGTATTGATCCTGTTGTTCCATGTAGCTCTCCTTGGCTGTTTTCACGAGTATATCGCTTTTTGCTGGCAGATCACACGCCGCTAAAATGAATAATCCAGCATACGGATGTCGCGCGCAATATGACATCTTTAGTACACACTGCTGGTAAGCCGAGCGAATAACGCGGGGCATCATGCTATTTATTGTCTCTGCATGACTTGTGACTATCTGTGTGTTAACTACTTAACCTGTCAGCATAATTCTGGCAGACTGGACACCAGATTATGGCTTTTTAGATGTTGGGTAAATGCAGCGACCACTGTTAAAACACATTCGCGACCATAAAGCGTTGTTTTTGGACATTTCCAGGCTGCGGGATAACGCAATAGCGCAACTGGGTTTTACTGACTATGAATTTTGGAAAACCCCAAAATTTGTCAGCGACACCGGTGAGCGATTCACTATAGAGCCGGAGCGCAGCATTATTTTGCCCGATTTTCGCACGTTTAAAGGGCTGAAGCGGGCGTTGGTTGAGGCCGTTCCCGGGCTCAGGCTGGTTGAGCAAAGCGACTGCGGCTATCGCTACCCCACAGCCGCGCTGGCTGGTTTGGATGCGCCTTTCATAAAACGTTTGCGCTCAGAGTATTTTCACCGGGTGGGTGAAGACCGCAGTATCTGCCGACCGGTAAATTTGTCGTACGGGATTAAGAGCCGGGGTAAAGCCGATAACCGGCTTGAGTACGAAGTGTGGGTACCCGACAACCAACTGGAAGCCAACCCAATGCCGTTATTGGTAGAAAAATACGGTGAAGATCTGCCCGACGACATTCGTCATTTCGCTCAGCAAAAACCGCTTATTCATGGCTGGATGGGAGTTAAGCGTGCGGCATTTGAGGCGCTTTATTATAACCCTGCGGTGATGGGCGAACTGGTGATTTGTATTGGCATGTCTGTGGATGCGTACAACATTGGTGCGCGGCCGGATTTGTCATTTTCACCGGTAGCGGAAAGTTCTATTGCGGCCAGTAATGCCGAGTTTGAATGGGAAGTCATGGGTTACTATGCCCCGGCCGGCGTACATTACGAACACGACGCACTGTGGGCGGCCATTAATCACTCACTGGAAGCCATTGGCGAGCCTGTGAGCGACATTTATGCCAACGACATTATGCCCATCATGGAAAGTAAAACGGAGCGAATTCTGAGCACGGTGCATAGTCATGGCGTGACTACTGACGAAATCAGGGATCTGGATTTGCAGCCATGGGAATTTTTACAGACTACCAGTGAGCGGCGGGTGAAGCCTCACGATCCCAGCCGTAAAGTTAACTTTTTGGGACGCTTAAACCGCTTGTTTTATCAGCCCGAACGCCAGTTGCCGTCGATAGAGTCACTACACGATCTCATTGCCGGGTGACCGTCATCAGCCGCTACAAACCGGAACAACCTGAACTATTATGCATGACATCGACGATTACGATAAGCACATCCTTAAGCTGCTGCGGGACAACGGCCGTCTTACCAATCAGGAGCTGGGCGAGTTGGTGGGCCTGTCGGCGTCGCAAATATCCCGCCGCCGTATTCAGCTTGAACAGCACAACTATATTATTGGCTACAGCGCCAGAATTTCGCCGGCGGCCCTCAATTTAGAGATCTGCTCCATACTGGAGATCACCCTCGCCGAAGCCTGGCCGGAGGCGGTGAGCGCCTTTTACGAACTGGTTAAGGCGACACCGGCGGTTTTGGACATGTATAAAACCACCGGTAATGCCGACTTTATCTTAAAGGTGGCAGTAGCCCAATTGAGTGATTTGTCTGCACTCATCAGCGACCTGGCCGCGCACAAATTTGTGGGTCATATTCGTACCGCCGTGGTACTTGAACGGCTTAAAGAAGATGGTGTTTGGTTGTAGTTTTCATTTTTAAACCTGTTTTCGCACATAGCGTGCAATAATTTATTTATATTGCATGATGTGCGTTATTTTGTGTTATATTTCTCATGTTTTAATAACTCCCTTCGAATGCTTGTGCTGGTGAGCCGATACAAGCGGGCGGAACAACAGGGCGCATAATCATGAGCGAAGCAACCATCATCGGGCCGAAACCGGTTCATCACAGCTGGATCGAAGATGTATTGGCGTTACTGACCGGTACGTTACTGGTGTCTTTTGGCGCTATTCTGCTGGGCGAAGTGGGGGCACTCACCGGCAGTACTGCAGGTATGGCTTTTTTAATTAATTACCTTACGCCGATGTCATTTGGGTTGGCGTTCTTCCTGATTAATATACCCTTTTATATACTGGCCCTGAAAAAAATGGGCGTGGTATTTACCCTCAAAACCTTTGCAACCGTGACCCTGGTTTCACTGTTTACCCACGTTCATCCGTCGTTTATTCAACTGGGCGAACTCGATCTGTTTTACGCAACCTTGTTTGGCAACTTGCTGATGGGAACGGGTTTTGTGGTGCTGTTTCGCCACGGCGCGAGTCTTGGCGGCGTGACGATTTTAGCTTTGTATGTGCAGGACAAAACCGGCTTTCGTGCCGGCTACCTGCAAATGGGCGTGGACGTGCTGGTAGTCTGTGCGGCCTTCTTTGTGGTGAGTATTCCGGCGCTGATAGCGTCGGTACTCGGGGCGGTATTGCTGAATATTCTGATTGCGTTTAACCACCGTAAAGACCGCTATTTAGCCTGACTGGCGTCGGCGTGCCCGGGTGATAACCAGGCGTGTTATGACCCGCCAAATAGTAATGATAAGGAAACACTATGTTTGAACATGTCGACGCGTATGCCGGCGATCCTATTTTTTCGCTGATGGAGAAATTTGTCAGCGACCAACGTCCGCACAAAGTGAACCTGACAATTGGCTATTACTTTGACGATAACGGCCAGGTCCCCGATTTTGGTTGTGTTAATGCGGCAAAAGCCTGGCTGGCTGATAACCCACCGGCGAGTCCGGTGTATTTGCCTATGGACGGTATGCCAGATTATCGCGCGAAGGTACAGTCACTGGCGTTTGGCGAGTCGTTACCGCTGGTGCAGGAGCGGCTAAGCTCAATACAAAGCCTTGGCGGCTCCGGTGCCCTGAAAGTGGGTGCTGACTTACTTAAACGCTATTTTCCTGATTCACAGGTCTGGGTGAGTAACCCGACATGGGATAATCACCATTCTATTTTTAAAGGGGCGGGCCTGACGACCAACACGTATCGTTATTATGACCCGCAAACCAGAAAACTTGATTTTACCGGTATGCTGGAAGACTTAAGCAAGCTGCCAGCACAATCGATAGTGCTGTTACACCCTTGCTGTCATAACCCGACGGGTATCGATCTTACTACCGAGCAGTGGCAACAGGTGATTGCTATTATTACCGAGCGTCAGTTGCTGGCTTTCTTTGATATGGCCTATCAGGGCTTTAGTGAAGGCTTAGCCGAAGATACCCGAGCAATCCAACTGATGGCTGAGTCGGGCCAGCCGTTCTTACTGGCACAGTCCTTTTCAAAGATTTTCTCTCTTTACAGTGAACGCATTGGCGCGCTCTATGTAGTGTGTGAAACGCCCGCGATAGCCCAAACCATACAGGGTCAGCTAAAGTTTACCGTACGTACTAATTACTCTACGCCGCCATCTTACGGCGCCAGGCTGGTCAGCCACGTGCTTAGCAATGAGGCGCTGACGGACTTGTGGCACCAGGAACTCGCGCAAATGCGCCAGCGTATGCATGACATGCGCCAGCAACTGGTAAGTCAGTTAACTGCGCTGCGTCCGGACTATGACTTTAGCTACCTGGCAGCGCAGCGAGGTATGTTTAGTTATACCGGGTTTAGTCCGGCGCAGGTAGCGCGTTTAAAAGATGAGTTTGGTGTTTACCTTATCGATAGCGGCCGTATGTGTATTGCAGGGTTAAACAGCAACAACCTGGAAGCCACAGCAAAAGCCTTTGCCGCGGTATGCTGATTACCTGAGCCCATGCGTTAAGTGCCCCTGCATTGCAAAATAACAGCGTCGGGGGCATGATGGAGAAGGATTTACATCCCTTCACCGTCTCAGGGAGGCGCGCTATGGCAGGATATCGTTATCAACTGGGTCAGCGTACCTTTCGGTTTAAAGATTTAGCCGGGGTAATGGCCAAAGCATCGCCGCTGCGCTCCGGCGATCAGCTGGCAGGGCTCGCTGCTACCAGCGCAGAAGAGCGAGTGGTTGCACAAATGGTGCTGGCTGATTTACCGCTCACTACCTTTCTTAATGAAGCGCTCATCCCCTACGAGCACGACGATATTACCCGGCTTATTATAGATACCCACGACAGTGAGGCCTTTGCACCGGTCGCGCATTTTACGGTGGGAGAGTTGCGCAACTGGCTGTTACTGGAATCCACTGATGCACAGGTACTGCAGGATGTGAGTCCCGGTTTAACGCCAGAAATGGTAGCGGCGGTGAGCAAAATTATGCGTAATCAGGATCTGATTTTAGTGGCGCGTAAATGTGAGGTCATCACTGCCTTTCGAAATACGATTGGCGTGCCCGGGCATTTCTCCACTCGTCTGCAGCCTAATCACCCCACGGATGATCTCAATGGCATTGCCGCGTCTATTTTTGACGGGCTCATGTACGGTAGCGGCGATGCCGTTATCGGTATTAATCCGGCGACCGATAACGTGGCGCAAACCATCAGGTTGTTACATATGCTTGATGAACTGATTAACCACTATGACATTCCTACTCAATCCTGTGTACTGACTCATGTTACCAACACCATTGAAGCAATAGAGCGCGGCGCGCCGGTAGATTTAGTGTTTCAGTCGATTGGCGGCACGCAAAAAACCAATGACAGCTTTGGCGTGTCGCTGGCCATGCTGCAGGACGCCCGCGAAGCAGCGCTGTCGCTGAAACGCGGTTCGGTGGGTCATAACCTAATGTATTTCGAAACGGGCCAGGGCAGTGCGCTGTCGGCGAACGGCCATCATGGTGTGGATCAGCAAACCTGTGAGGCGCGTGCTTATGGTCTGGCGCGGGTGCTCGACCCGTTGCTGGTAAATACCGTGGTAGGTTTTATTGGCCCTGAGTACCTCTATGACGGCAAGCAGATTATCCGCGCGGGACTGGAGGATCATTTTTGTGGCAAGCTGCTGGGCTTACCTATGGGCTGCGATGTGTGCTACACCAACCACGCACAAGCCGATCAAAACGATATGGACAACTTACTGACCCTGCTGGGCAGTGCCCGTTGTCAGTTCATTATGGGCATTCCGGGGGCCGACGACATCATGCTGAACTACCAGGCGACCTCGTTCCACGATGCGTTGTATATTCGTCAGTTGTTTGGTGCCCGACCCGCACCTGAGTTTGACGCCTGGCTACAAGAGCAGAAAATTTTTGCCAGAGGTGGCAAAGCATGGTTAACCGACGAACTATCGCAACGCTTTGCCGCCATGCTGCCCGGAGGAAATGCCAATGTCTGACCATCAGAATAAAAAACCGGCGCGCCACAACGAGCAGCACCTGCATGAAGACCGCTGGCAGCAACTGCGCCAGTTTACCGCGGCGCGCATTGGTTTAGGCCGCGCTGGCACCAGCCTGGCAACCAGCGAATTACTCAAGTTTCAGCTTGCACATGCGCAAGCCATTGATGCCGTGCATGCCCCGCTCGATAGCGCCGGTATTAAGCAAAGTATGCAGGCACTTACTTACCATGCTAAGCCGCTTGAAATAATCACTCTGCAAAGTGAAGCGGCGGATCGCTTAACTTATTTACAACGCCCGGATTTGGGCCGCAAGCTGAGAGAAGCAGGCGCTTATCAATTACAGCAATATCGCTGTGATGTGCCCGTTGATGTGGCGGTAGTGGTGGCTGATGGTCTTTCTGCAACGGCAGTACACCAACAAGCCCCCCGCTTTTTACCGGCATTGCTTAAGCAGTTAGAGCAGGCTGACAGGCCATGGCGAATTGGCCCGCTTTGTATTGTAGAGCAAGGCCGGGTAGCCATAGGCGATGATATTGCACAACAACTCAATGCTCAAATGGTGGTGGTACTGATTGGCGAACGGCCCGGATTAAGCTCGCCCGACAGCTTGGGTATTTACCTCACCTGGGCGCCCAGGCGCGGTTTTGACGACGCTAAACGAAACTGTATCTCAAATGTACGACCAGCCGGACTCGCCCCCGATAAAGCGGCCCATCGCTGTGCCTATTTAATGGCGAGTGCCCGCGATAAGCAGCTTAGCGGGGTGGCATTAAAAGATCGCTCAGATGATGCCATCAACGATCACTTACCGGTTAATCGGGTGTTTATGCTGCCGGTGCAACGCGACGATGAAAATTCGCAATAAACTGAATTATCCGGATTAGCTTACGGCCTCCGGCTATTTTGGTTTATATTAGCGCAACACGGAGAGATCATTAAAAGGTACGCTATTTAAGCTGGCAAAAATGAGCGCGTGGCTTGAACATCGGAGAGCAGGTAAATGAGTAAACGGCGAGGCGGGATTTTGCTAATACTGACACTTATCGTGGGTGTCGGTCTTTTTTTGGCCATTAACAAGTCAAATCCTCCCCCGGAAAAAAAGCCTCTGGCGTTTGTTCATGACTATCTGGAGGGGCAACTGGCGCATGCCGGGCAGGTTACGTTTTTACAGATATATGCCCGACAGGATGGCGCGATGGTGGGTCAGGTCGCGCTTAAAAGTGAGGAGGGCTGGCAGGCACTGCTTAACAGCGGTCTCATGGCGCTGCAGGAATTTGACTATAACCAGTTAACACTGTGCTTCGGTTATAATTTTGAGCCAGCAGCAACACCGCTTCAGTCAGTCGATAGTTATCAAACCTTAACCGGTGTAAAAGGTATTGAGTTTGAATATAACGGCAGATTTATTAACTATTGCGGATTAATTGCCATCGCCACAAACCGCACACCCTGGTTAATTCTCGAAGATTTCGCTACACAAATGGGCGTCGATATGGAAACGCTTAATTCAGCGCAACTAACGATGCAAACCTATGAGAACGAGCAGTTCTACGTTGATCTGACAAATCAAAATGTCTCTGCGTTGTATCGTGGCAATACCCTTATCCCACTAAGCGATGTGACGCAGGAAAATGTCACCGCAATGAGCGAGCGGTTAGCGGGGTGGCTGGTTAACAACACCAACAAAATAACCGGCCAGACGCAGTATAAATACTGGCCCAGCTTAAATGCATCCTCAACGTCGAATAATATGATTCGGCAATTTATGGCGAGCTACGCGTTGCAAGTATGGGCTAACCGGCAGCAGGATGAGGCATTGCTTGGGCTGGCACAGCAAAATTTACGCTATAACCTGGACACGTTTTACCAAAGTGAAGACGATATTGGCTATATCGAATACAGCGGTAAACGCAAACTCGGCGCTGCCGCCCTGGCTGCGCTGGCAATACACACCTCCCCGGACAGTGCTGATTTTGAGCGCTATTACGACGGTCTGGCGAAGGCGATCACCGAGCAGTGGCAAGCAGACGGTATGTTCAGAACCTTCATTCGTCAGGAGCGTAATGATCAACACAACTTTTACCCAGGTGAAGCATTATATTACTGGGCCCACGTTATTGAGCAGCAAGGACCATCATCGCCACTGTTAGATGAATTCATGGCCAGCGCCCGCACGTACATGGCCTGGCATAGAAATGCCAAAAACCCGGCGTTTATTCCCTGGCATACCCAGGCGTACTTTAAAGTATGGCAAATCACGCAGGACCCTTTTTTAGCAGACGCGATCAAAGAAATGAACGACTGGCTGGTGATCGTTATGCAAGGCTACGAAGAGCATTTAGGCTATGAGTATCCGGATTTTCAAGGCCGCTTTTATTTTCCTGATGGGGGCCTGGGGCCGCCTCATGCCTCAGCCACAGGCGTTTACCTTGAAGGGCTTATTGATGCCTGGTTGCTGGCCAAACAAACGGGTGACGAGACCAGGCAAGAACTCTATCGACTGGTTATTGTAAAAGGCATTCGTCATGCAATGCAGCTGGAGTTCGTCGACGATGCGGAAATGTACTACGTTAAAGACAAGCAAGCGGTGAGGGGCGGACTGCGATCGCGAGTGTATGACAACGAAATACGGGTCGATAATGTGCAACACAACTTACTGGCATTGCTTAAAATCCTCGACCGCTTCACTGCCGAGGATTTCAAGCCATAGTTGCGCTGTTGCTTAAGGACTAGCGGTTTATACCCGTTAACAGTGGTTAACCTTGGCGACGGGCGCGGCTGAATCAACGCGGTACTGGCGCGATAGGCGGCTAATTGCGATGCCACCAATTAATCCGGGTAGTACCCAAAAGGTGTATTGCCAGGCGCCAATATCACTGAAAAGGGTGCGTCCGCCGAAGGCGATAAACGCAGTGTACGCACCAATGCCAGAGCCAATATAACCGGCAAGGTGTTCAATGAGCCAGGCTTTAGCCGCTACCTGACGGGCAAAAATAAACCGCAACTGACCAATACTAATAGACAGTCCCAGTGGTGCAAAAACCAGCATCAGCACGTGTTGGTGCATTATCCCGATGACACCAATCAGAATGCTAGTTACGCCCAGCAGTGCAGACGGCGCAATACGTGATACCCGGCGCAGCGACTGACGACTCTGTTTGGCTTCAAGTGCCCACTGCCCCATCATGACAGATGCATACATTTGTACCGCTAAATGCAGCAAAAACAGCGCAAAGCGTTGTAAGTTGGCAATGGCCTCAGGATGACCCGCTAATTGCGGATTAACCGAGGCCGGTGAGTAAAACCATACCGTCGCCATGATGGCGCCACTGGCTATGGTAACAAGCATAATACGGCGATAATGGGCGCCAAACCTGCGGTGATTTAACCCGCCTTTACGCGTTGTAATGGGCACCCAAAAAAGCGCCAGGCTAATCGCACCGGCAATAATGTGGCTCAGTAACAGGGTTTGGTACAGGTAACTCATCGCTATCTCCTTAACAATCTGACGTAAACAAGGTTAGCGATAAGCCTGGTTGCCCTGTAGTGGTAAAAGTCATCTTGTAAAAGATGACTTTTGGCCTATTCCAAAACCCGCCGATTTAACTAATACTGGCTAGCATGAAATTATCCCGAATACCTATCACCCCTGAACAAGTTGGTGCCGTTGTTACCATCATTGTGGTGGCCCTGGCTAACGCCTGGGTGCTGGCTGGCTCAGAGCGTTATGACTTAACTGATATCCTCAGGGTGCTATCGTGCTTTGGGCTATTTACGGCGATGTTCCTGCTGGCAACGCGCGAGCAACCCTTTCAACACGATTTACCTGTGCGCTATACCCTGATAGTCGCCCAATACCTACTGGTGCTAACACTTTTTAGTATTAGCCCACTGAGTTTTAACGCCATTTTGCTGGTGATTTGGTCGGCGTTGTTACCGTATTACATGCCGTTTAAAAAAGCCGTGTGGTTATCGCCATTGTGGTCGGTTGGGCCGTGGTTGGTATACGCTTACGCATGGCAGCAAAATGGTGGTCTGTGGATCACCGCCATTTTGTTCTGGACATTTAATTTGTTTGCGTTGGTTATGATGGAAAGTCGCAACCAGGCTGAACAGGAGAAACAGCGGGCAGAGCAGGCAAACCGTGAATTGCGGGCGCTGCAGGATCTCATGCAGCAGGCAGGCCGCAAGGAAGAGCGTACCCGCATTGCGCGGGATATTCACGATCTGGTGGGTCATCACCTAACCGGATTATCGTTGCATTTACAGGTGGCATCACGCACCGTTCCGGCCGCGCAAAAGCCAGTCATTGATCAATGTTTAAGTATTGCCCGGTTATTGTTGTCCGATGTGCGCGAGGCAGTATCAGATATGCGTGAATTTGGTCAGCTCGACTTGCTGCAGGCGCTGCAAGCCCTGATTGACCCACTGCGCGATAAAATACAGGTCAATATTGCCTGCAATACCGATATTAGTGGTTTAAGTCTGTTGCAGGCCACCAATTTGTTACGTTGTATTCAGGAAAGCCTGACTAACAGTTTGCGTCACGGCAGAGCCGATACACTGGACATACATATTTACCGTGCCAGTGACGCATTAATCATTGATATCACCGACAACGGCTCAGGCAGTACCCGTTTTACGCCGGGTAACGGGCTCAAGGGCATGCAAGAGCGGATGGCAGAGCTAAATGGTAGCGCTACCTTTACTTGCAGCGAAACGGGCTTTCATGCCTATTTAAGTTTGCCGGAGCCGCGATGATACGGGTATTGGTGGTCGACGATCAGCAGCTTTTGCGCCAGGGGCTGTGCAGTTTGCTGGCGCTGTCAGACGAGATAGAGGTCGTCGGACAGGCCAACGATGGTGTAGAAGCGCAGCAATGGCTGCAACGTCACCCCGACGCCGTGGATGTGATGCTGTTAGACATTCGGATGCCGCGTATGACGGGGATCGAGCTACTCAATACGCTCAAGCAGGCCAACGCTCTCATTGCCACTATTATGCTGACCACCTTTGATGATCACGAAAGCCTGATGGGGGCCTTAAGCGCCGGTGCCAGGGGGTATCTGTTAAAAGATGTGTCGCTGGAAACGCTGGTGGCAGGCATTCAGGCGGTACATGCCGGCGAATCGCTAATTCAGCCAGCCATTACCACCACATTGCTCAACAGCTTACAGGGCCTGGCAACTGCCTCAGATGAACCTGACTTAACAGAGCCGTTATCCGAAAAAGAGAAAGAGATCCTGCGTCTTATGGCATCGGGTTGCAGCAACAAAGAAATTGCCGCGGCCTTGTATAAGTCTGAGGGCACAGTAAAAAATCAGGTGTCTAATATCCTCGCTAAGCTGGGCGCCCGCGATCGCACCAGAGCGGTATTGCGGGCGGTGGAACTGGGGATTCTGGGTTAGGCGTTGAGCGACCGCCGTTACAACGCCTTCTTCGTGGGAAACACCACATTGGCAAAAATAAGCCCGGCCACTAACGACATAAAAATTAAAAATACATCCTGGCCGATGTGCTCAGCATTAACAAAATCCTGCCCCGAGACAAAGGAATTTAAACCGATGTAGGTTTTGGAGCCCGGAACCAGCACAATCAAACCATGCATGGCAACAATGGTGGCGGGCTGGTTGGCAATGCGGGTAAAGGCATTGGCAAACACCCCCAGGGTAAATGCGCCCATAAAACTGCCGATATTTTGCGGCAAAAAGTCAGAACTCAGGGCCGTGGCACTATAGCCAATCAGCGCGGCGGCCAGGCCCCAGGGAATATGTTTAGCGCGGGTTTTGAAAATAGCGACCAGGCCAAATCCCAGCAGTACAACAGCCACAAAAGTCGACCAGTAGGGCAGTGATTCAGCCGGCGCGTAGGTGTTTTCGCCAAATAAGCTAAACCCGGTTGCGACGCCTAGAAACGCGCCAAAATAGAGTTTAAATAACTGCATCATGGCGTCCATAATGCGCGCTGTGCCCGACACCATGTTGCGCGATGACAACTCGGCCAGGCCCATAGTAAGCGCCAGGCCGGGCACAAAAATAATCACCGACGATAAAATGATGAGCGGTATATTAATGCCCGGATCAACATAGCGGCTGGCGGCGCAGGCTAAAAAAGCGATTACATACGCTGAGACCGGTTCCATCATCATTGCCACCCGCTTGGAACGCTCTGACCACAGCACCCAAAAATAGGCAACGAAACCAAATAAGCCCGACCACAACACTTCAGACCAGCTGCCACCCATCAACATACCGAAGGCGCCGGTAGAGAGCCCGTAAGAGCAACCCGTTACCAGCTTGCCATAGGGGCTGGGCATGATATCTATTTCGTCGAGGCGTTGGTCGGCCTCGGCTAATGTAACCTGACCCGACAGCAATAAGTTGGCCAGTTCATCGGTGAGCGACAGTGAGTTTAAGTCAAGCTCACCGGGCGCCAGACGGGCGTTATGGCTGTACTCTTCTTCGTGACGATCGCTCCAGATGACCACCGATAACGAGGTTGGAGTAGAAATAAACGACGCATGCACGCCCAGGTAATGCGCAACTTCGGTCAGGTAAGCCTCCAACCGAAACGCCGGAGTACCGTATTTATGCAACATTTTGCCGAGTTTTAATATAAACCGGCGAACCTGAATAAACTCTTTAATATCCAATTTTTAACTCAGTAAATAAGGCTACATTGAGCGAATGTTTATAAATGGAACCATTTTTGGCAGCGCTTGCCCAATGAGTATAACAAGCTTGTGTAGGAGCGTATTGATGAAAAAGATGTTTATTTTGTTCGTCGGGATATTTTTACTTACCAGTTGTGCGTCGCCACAGCTGAGCAATAAAGAAATGGTATCTCTGATTGAAAATTTTGTTGAGGAACAACAATTAGAGCGGGATCATACCGTGAGTGCCTTCAGGCTGGACAGTTATGGTCAGCTAAGTGACGAATACCTGATCTTCAGAAGTTCGCCGTCGCGGCATTTCCTGATTAAACTTGTGCCCCGCTGTGATGCAATTGGCTTCTCGGCCGCTCTGTTGTTGCATCGTCGTTTTGGTAATACCCTGAGTGAAGGCTCGGACTTTGTGTATGTGCCGGACTCGCTGCCATTCAGATGTTATATCAACCGTATTTACCCGCTTAGCCGCGAACAGCACGATTTATTGCGGGAAACTATTCAGACCGAAATTAAGGAGCTGGAGCTTAAAGAGCAGCGGCTTGAAGAAGCCGAAGCCAAAGCCGAAGTTGAGAGCTAGTGGCCTCTACCCGGCGTTACACGCCTTGTTCCAGCCAGGCGTGTAACGCGGAGCCCCGGTCAAGCCGACTTCGGGCCGATGACTATAACGGGTAGCTGCCCCAATCCGGGCAGGTTAATTCCGCGCAAGCTAAACGCGCAAGCGCTAACCTACTGTCTGATACCAATAGCCACCGCTGATTCGCCACTTCGAATGGGCGGCGTTTCATTAATCATCATCACAATGCCAGCATCCGGCGCAGTGATGTCTTCTACTTTGTTGCCAAAATAATCACTGACCTCGCCGAGCACTGTTCCGGGCTGCACAACATCACCAATGGTAACCAGCGGCGTAAAAAAGCCGTCATTGTGACTGTCCAGATACTTTACCTTTTGGTAAATCGCTGGCTCAGGGTGGGGTGTGGCATCGCCTGCAATCATATCGAGAAAGCGCAGGGCATTTTTTGCCACCGTCAGCGCTTGTTCTACAAACACATCGTCACGCTGACCGAGGTGGCCAATTTCGGTGGTTAATCCCGGCTTACCACGGGTCATAGCGGTATTGGGATACGAAATAGAGTTTTGCGGATCCCGTGGTCGCTCGCCGTACATCACTATATGCTGCATGCCGGTCGCCTTGGCGAACTCAAAGGTCAGGGCATCTAATTTCGCATCTCCCACAAACGGCGAATAAACATGATTGAGCAGTTTTTGATTGGCGCTGCCTGAGTGCATGTCGACTAAAAAGTCGCATCTGGCAATAAATTCCCGGGTCAGAAACTCGGAAATTTGCTCAGTTGACGTGCCAGCTTTGTCGCCCGGAAATTCGCGGTTAAGGTTTTTTTCATCCCGCGGGTTCAGTGCCAGACGGTGCTCATGAAAACCATCTAGGTTTGCCAGGTGCACTATCACCACGGTGCCTTTTAAGGTATCGGCCCTGAGTTCCTTACCGAGCTTTTGCAAGGCCAGCATCGAGGGGAATTCATCACCGTGAATGCCCGCAGTGAGCAATAGCACCGGGCCGGGCTTATTGCCATGCACTACGGTAACCGGTAATGCAATGTCGCCTTCGGTGGCGAAAAAGGTGTTTTTTTCACCCACTGGGGTGCTTACACCCGCGAGCTCAAAAGCGCCGTCGGCAAAGGCGCTGACACTGCAAAGGCTAAGGGCGGCGAACAATACTACCGCTAACGAGTGAGATAACTTTTTATAAAACATGGTGTGTAACATCCTGTGCTCAGGGTAATTAATCAACAATTTAAGTGATGACGACAACGTATGGCCTGCATCAGAGCAGGTCATACGAAGTGGAGGTTAAAACAGGTACCGTAAACTGGCTCTGGCATTAAGGGGCTTGCCAGGCTGCGTCCAGAGCGCCGAATAAGAGTTATCATAATATTCCTTATCAAAGAGGTTATCGATGACCAGTCGGGCGGTAAGCTGCGGCGTTAATTCAACCACGCCGGAGACGTTCACAATAGTATAACCAGGCAGTTTATAATCAGGCGCTACGGCATCCCCAACGCGTTCATCCACAAAGGTGAGACCGGCAGAGACGGTTGTGGGATACCCGCCAAGGCTAAAGTCGTGTCTTGCATTTAACGTGAAGGTATGTTCGGGAATATTGACCAGCGGCGTGCCTGCAGTAATTTCGACGCCCCAATCCGGGTTGGTAACAGTGTTGCTGTTGCTGGCATCCACATAGGCATAGGACATGATCACAACCGTATCGTCATACACGGTGGCTGTAATGTCGAGTTCTACGCCTGAACTTTCTACTTCGCCCATGGCGATGGTGCCGCCATTGACCGGATCAGCCGCTAAGATATTGGATTTTTCAGCGCGGAAAACAGCCAGCGTGCCGGTAACGGAGTCGTTGTCGGTATTAAATTTTACGCCGCCTTCATAAGACTTACTTTCTTCTGGTTCAAAAGCATTGCCGTTATTATCAACCCCGCTATTAGGGCTAAAGCCCTCAGAGTAGCTTAAGTACAGAGACCAGTTATTACCCGGCAGATAAACTGCCCCCAGTCTCGGACTGATCGCCGTTTGTGCCTGCGAGGTGACAACGCCATTGCTGAGGTTAGTGACGTGCTGTTCAAAATCGTCAAAGCGCAAACCTATAAGCATTTTCAGGGAAGTAGCGAGGTCAATTTGATCCTGTGCATACACGCCGTAGGCCTGTTGCTCTTCCTTGGTGTTGATGACGATGCCCATCGCCGGCGCTTCGGCGCCGTACTGAGGGTTTAGCAAATCAACCGAATAGGTTGGATCGCCGCCGCCCCAGTTGGTTCGCCAGCGCTGCATTAACTCTTTATAGTCATAGTCATAGGCGTCAGCGCCAATAAGTAGATGGTGCGCCATGCCAGCGGTTTTAATCTCACCGCTTAATTCAAAGCGCGCAGAGAGGTCGGTGGTATCGTAATCACGATAGCGACGCTGTCGGGAGAGGGTTTCGCCATCTACCAGTAATAGCTGTCTACCGGCTGACAGCTCAGGCTCAGTTGAATAGCCTTCAAAGGACGAACCTCGTAAGCTGATTCCGCTATTGATACTCCAGTTAGCATTCAGGTTAGTTTGTATTGTGAGTTGATGCGCGAGTCCTTCTATGGACATCGGGCCATCACCCGGTTCACCGTAAAACGTGTCGATGGGCACCACACCAAACTGCATGTCAGGAATAGCGATGCCGCGGTCAAAATCGGCTTCCTGATCAATGTATTCGAGTTCGTAAAAAACACTGGTATCCGGGTTCAGGGCATACACCAGCGAAGGCGTTAAAAAGGTTTTTTTGCTATCTACAGTGTCTCTGAAGCTGCCGGCATTTTCATAGGCACCGTTAACTCTGAATGCAAAGTCTGAGTTAATGGCATTGGTATAATCCCCTTCAAGCCGGTAGAGGTCGAAACTGCCTGCGGTTGCCTCAAGATAACCTTCTTGCTCGAACTGCGGCTTTTTGGTCACAATATTAATGGTACCACCGGGTTCGCCACGGCCATACAATGCAGAGCCTGGGCCTTTGAGGATTTCAATAGCCTGAATACTTGAAACATCCCGTTTACCGGTAAAGCCTCGGCCGGTATTAAAACCATTAACCAGATAACCGGAGGGCTTGTTGCCATCCCCGGCAAACCCGCGAATAGCAAAGCTGTCCCACAGTCCGCCAAAATTATTCTGACTCGCGATGCCGCTGGAAAATCTGAGGGCACTTTGTAAATCCATCACACCCATATTATCTAATAGCTCTTCAGTAACGATGCTTACCGATTGTGGCAGCTCTTTTACCGGTACATCTCCGCGATAAGCCTGACGGTGTTTGACTATCGATATGCGCTCTACATCCTTATCGGATGCGGTACTATCCTGTGCCAGTGCCTGAGGTGCCAGCGCCACTGCTATGGCCAGGGCAATGCCGTGTTTTATAAGTCGAACGTGTTGTTTCATAATTGTGCTAGCTTCCAGCTTATTTCATTGAAGGTTGTTCAGGGGTAAATTCAGGCCTGGTGTCCAAAATCTGCATTTTAAATTGCTGATTATTAAACAGCAGTGGGTAGTAAAAGTGTCTTAACTCGCTGTGAAAGCGACGTACCTGCTGCTCATACTGCCATGCCGCAACGGCATCTGTTTCGGCCCAATGAGTCAGGGTGCGTTGCAATAGGGTTGCTGGCGACAACCAGGCTATCCAACCGGCAATTCGATACTTTTGTTCGGCGCTTTGCTGATACGCAAGCGCGAGCGGTGCTGCTTGTTGATCGCCCACTTGTTGAAACGCGTAATACCATTTCCATTCAAACAAGCTGCTAATCTCAGTTTTACCTGCCCATTGTGGGTGAGTGGCAACAAAGGCGTCCATCGTGGTGTGAACCGGCAGATCCCAGGCGTCGTTAACGGCTTCCCGCTGGGTCATTAAAATTTCACCGCCCTGCGGGCCATGCACGGTTTTCTCAATCATTACATTACCCACCGCAGGGATAATAAAAGTAGTGAGTAACCAAAAACCGAGTAGAAAAGACGCCAGTACTGGGGCCGGGTAGGTCATTCTGGAAACTCCGTAGCACAGTGCGCTCCAACCCGCCAGATAGACTAGCACCACAAGGGCCACTGCCAGTATCATCGCTGCCGAAACGCCATTGAGCAGCGCTGCGATGGCAAATGGCAGGAGCAAGGACAGCCATAAGGCAAGCATCAGAATGAGCGTTCTTAGCGGCCATAAACTCATACCCGAGCGCGCTGTCACCGTTAGAAAATCGAGTCTGCCAGACGCGCGTTCAGCAGCCCGCATGTCATGCAGCAACAAAATGAGCAGCAGAGGAGCAAGTACGGCAACCACAAAGGCAAAATCGATTCGCCCGGTCATAGCCAACTCCGGGTTTTGGGTGTCTGACTCGTGAATTTGCCCTTCCAGCGCAAGCATTCTGATGCGGTGCTTCCATGGGTAGACATCCCGAACCCCCAGCGCTGCAAAGGCCAGAGGCGACGGTGACGAATACGTGAGGTGAAAGCTGTAATAGGCAACATAACCATAGTCATGATGACTGGCGGTCACTTCCTCACGGTCTGTTTTGTCAGCCGCGAGCAGGCGCTCAATGGTGGCATGCTGCTGAGCGACTTCGGCACTGCCGGTCCATACCGAAAACAGGGCAATCAGTAAGCTTGCAAGCAGTACAAATTGCGTTGATTTTCTACCTAATACGAATCGCGATTCACGACGGATATCCAGCCAGTTCATACTCTTTTACCTGCAAATAAAATGGTCCCAACGACGACTATCAGTGACAACAAAAGTTGCAGTAGCGAGGCAAGACTCTGTGCCACACGCTGCTTAGCAGCGAGTCCGGTGAAACGAAAATCATTGAGAATGTGCCAGTTTTCGGCGCTCACAGTCGCCTTCTTTTTAGCTTCGTGGCTGCTATATTTATTGCTGTCTGCGGCGTAACTTAGTCCTTCAGCATGCAGTTTGTTGAGGGATTGTACGAAATCAAAACGCACAGCCTCTGCCTCGCGTAAAAAACGGTGATAATTTTCTAAATCTGTACCAGCCAGTTTCATTGAGGCAGTTTGAATCGCGAGCACAGGTGAAAGCCAGCCAAAGCGTCGGGCTATATCGGACTGGGCTTTCTCGCGCTGCATTTGTTGTTCGGCAAACTCATTAAGCACCTGGGTTAATTGCGCTTCTGATTGCTGAGCGACAATGCCTTTAAAATTAACCGGCAGATCTTCAACCTTGTCGACGTCGTATTTGGCCAGCAGGTTATCTTTAAGAGCTTTAAACGCAGGATCACCGGCGTTGTGACCATCGCCCATCTGCCGTAATTTGTGCAATACGGCAAAGTCGGTTTCCAGCTTGCCGGGAGAGTTAACCATGACACTTGCGGTATTGGCGGCAATACGAGGAACCATTAAACACAACAGGATCCACAGCGCGATTAATGTACTAAAACTGCTGCTGTTAGACGGCGACAGGGTCGAGGCGAGCAAAACCACACCACACCAAATGCTCAGGTACAGCAGGTAACTAACAATAAACACGGCGGCGGGTAAGAGTGCTGCGCCATTGAGTACGGCAAAGACAGCGCCGATGATGAGAGGCGATAGCACCAGCACCACCGCCCCCGCCAAGGCAAGTCCTTTGCCCGCAATGAGTGTCAGTGGTGATACGCCCTGTACTTTTAAAAAATCAAGCGTGCCGGCCTCGCGCTCGCGGGTCATTACGCCAAAACCCAGTATGATAACTAATAGTGGAGCCAACACCTGCATAATGTATGACGGTGTCAGTCGTCCCAGCCAGGTCAGGCCACTACTTTGTTTTTGGTCGGCAAACGTGGCGCCGTTCTGACGATGGCCTTCCAGAAAAATAGCCGTGCCGGTAAACGGGTCGATGCCTGGGTCCAAACTGGAAAGCGGCAGCGGCGCACGAAATAAATAATGCCCATAATGCACCATTCTGTGAGGGTGTCTGTCGGGCTGATCAACAAAGGTATCTTCCGAGCTTGCCTGCATGTGCTGGCGTTGCTCTGCCGCCAATTGCACTGCGGAATAGGTGACCCATACGGATGCGGCCATCAGTAAAAATGTAATTATGACCACCGTTTGCGCCAGTTTAGAGCGCCGCCAGTAGCGCCATTCGTCACGGGCAATGGTTAATAGCGTATCGCTCATACTTGCGCCCCTTCGGTAAAGGCGCGATGTACGGCTTCGGAGTCAATATTGCCGTTTTCCGGCGCATCAAACATGCCGACAATTTCGCCGTTGCGCAGTAAACCAATACGATTTGCTACATGACAGGCGCCGTATACATCGTGGGTTACCATTAAAATGGTGACACCCTGACTGGCTAATTGTTTAACCAGGCGGTTAAATTCGTCAATTGCAACCGGATCAAGCCCTGATGTCGGTTCATCTAAAAACAGCACAGGCGTTTCACGTAATAAAGCTAAGGCAATGGCTGTTTTTTGTCGCATGCCCTTGGAGTAACTGCTCAGCGGTGTTTGCCAGGCTTGTTGCTGCAAAGCGACACGGCCTAACGACGCGGAAATATCGGCATCCGTTTGCGGTTTACCTGCGAGCGATAAGAAATAGCGTATGTTCTCGAGAGCATTTAAATGGCCGTAGAGCATCACTGATTCAGGTAAATAAGCGACTTTTTGGCGCACAATATCCGGCTGTGTCTGAACACTAATACCGGCAATTGACACAGAGCCCGAGGTGGGCGTCATCAGGCCCAATAATGTTTTAATGGTTGTTGATTTACCGGCACCGTTGCCGCCCAACAATGCCAGTACTTCACCCGCTCTGACATCAAATGTAACGTTGTTTAAAATTTGTTTGGAACCAACCGAAACACAAAGCTTTTCGGCACTGATTACAGCGTCTGACATTCTTACCTAATCCGTTCTTATTGTTGATATGTTATAATATAACATTTGATGGTCGCAATAATGCCAGAGCTGACGGCTTATTGTCTACGAAATTTGTTTGCTTATCGCAAACTGATTTGCCAGCAGTAATGGCCAGCAACAATAGGATAGGCTTCGGGAACGCCTTGGTCGTTTATACAGATAACCTCAGCGAGCTGGTTAAAAAAGCGTATTGCAAGCGGGTATTAACCCCGTTGCCCGCAGCAGTGTTAACATGATAGTGACGCCGTGTAACCAGGTTACGCGCCGTGCCAGCTTAGTCCTGCGCTAATTTATACAGTTCACTACCGGCCGAAAGAAATGCGCCCACACCATATACTTCGGTTTTATCCGGCCAGGCGTCACCGGGGCCAGCGCCCACGGGTTGAACATAACCAAGCATGCCGTCGCTGGTGATATGGCTGGTTAAACTTTGCCAGCCGCGCTCGATGGTAGGGAGATAGGTGTTTTTATCCAGATAGCCATTATTAACTCCCCACGCTAAGCCATAGGTAAAAAATGCCGTACCTGAGGTTTCGGGAGTCGGGTACAGCGCGGCTGCTTTCAGGCTCATTGCCCAGTGACCCTCTTGTGTTTGCAACGCAATAAGGCTGGCAGCCATATCTTTATAAAGGCGTGTGAAGTAAGCTTTTTGTGGTCCTTGTGGTAACTCTTCGAGGATTAGCGTCAGGCCGCCAAATACCCAGCCATTGCCGCGCGACCAAAATATTTTATGGCCATTGTCTCGCTCATGAATAAAGTGCTCGTCGCGGTAAAAGAGGTTTTCCTGCTTATCATAAAGGTGATTTACCGTGGCAACATATTCGGCAAACATCCAGTCACGAAAATCATCGTTGTTGGTAATGTTAGCCAGTTTGGCCCACACTGGTGGCGCCATAAACAGCGCATCGCACCAGGTCCAGCGCTCGGTATATTTATAATGATTTAAGCGCATGGGCTGGGTGCTGGGGTTATTCATAATCCAGTTGGTACGGTCGAGGGTTTTCGCCAACATGTGCGGCTTTTTGTATTTGCGATAAAGCTCAATGTACAGCTGGCCTACTGCCTGATCATCAGCGTGGTATTTGCCCGGACCCAAATCCCAGTTGTTTTGGGCAGCCACATCAAGCAAAAACTCGTAGTATTTGTTGGTGGGAGCCATTTTTGCCCACTTTTCCATGCCGATGTAAAGGGCTCCGTAAGTCCAGGCGTTAAATCGGTTTTCCCATTCATTTTCACGTTCCATGTCGTCATGGAAGTGCTCTATTTGCCAGTCGGCCACCCGTTGCATATCTGTCATTATCTGACTTTTGTCAGGCAGTTTTGCCTGCGCCACAAAAACCAGCTGTAAGATGACAGCGGTTAATGTGCAGATAAAAAGCTTCATTGGTGTCAATCCTTAAACTCTGTTGCCAGACCTGCCAGGTCAATTTCTGCCAAGTCATTGAGATATATAAGAGCGATACAAACGCGAAACATTGCGGCCAGTGGCTTACGCTATTTGCAGTACCAATAGCATGCCTGACTGGAAAAAAATAATGAAAGTGCCTGGATTTATTTTATTTTTCAGTAAAGTTCAGGATATGAACTCCCAGGCTGGTTGCTGAGTTCAACAGTGAGGTGATAGGTTGCCTACCGTTTTCAAGGGAGTATCAGAAATTGCGACATGCAACTGTTCGTTATTGAGCATCTTGTGCCATCGAGTACAAGCGGGCGAGTTCATCATTCAGACTGGTGGCGGGCATACTTTGCCCTGCTCGCTGATACCAGTAGCGGGCGTTAAATTCATCGCCTTCTTCACGGTGCAGGTAACCATGAATAAGGCAGGATAGCGTGTCGTTGCGATCCTGCACAAGGTCATGGGCGGCATCCCAATTGCCCTGCTCAGCATGTTTGAGTGCCTCAATATGTAGTGCTGTCATTTTTTCTGCCTCGCTGCTTTCGACGATTGTGCGTATATCTCACATTACTCTTGGTATGGCGAGGGGCCGCCTTCGGCAATAAAGCGTTCTACTCTTTGTTCCAGCACGGCCAGGGGCACGGAGCCCATTTGCAGGATCATGTCATGGAAATGGCGAATGTCGAAGTCGGCACCGAGTGCTTTTTCAGCGGCTGCGCGGTGTTCAACAATTGCCATCTGACCAAGATAGTAAGACAGTGCCTGACCGGGCCAGGCAATGTAGCGGTCAACCTCGGTGGTGATTTCATGCACCGACAGCGCAGTATTGGCCTTCATAAAATCCTGCGCTTGTTGGCGACTCCAGCCTTTGGCATGAATACCCGTGTCTACCACTAAGCGAGCGGCCCGCCACATTTGATAACTGAGCATACCAAATATTTCATAAGGGGTATGATAAAGCCCCATTTCTTCACCGAGCAATTCTGAATACAACGCCCAGCCTTCGCCGAAGGCCGAAATATAACTTTGGCGGCGGAATTCCGGGATAGCGTTGTTTTCCAGTGACAGTGGCATTTGAAAGGCGTGGCCCGGTGCTGACTCATGTAAGGTGAGTGCCGGCAACGAATAAAGCGGCCGCGACGGCAGATCGTAGGTATTTACCAGATACACCCCCGGACCACCGCGCCCGGCGGTGTAAAAGGGAGCGATATCATCGGGCACGGGAATAATGGCAAATCGTTTGCGCGGCAGATGACCAAACCAATCATCGGCGACCCCGTCAAACTCTTTGGCAGTCCAGGCGGCGCGGTCGAGCAGCGCCTGAGGTGTATCGACGTAAAACTGTTCATCGGTGCGTAAAAAGGTTAAAAAATCCTGCAGATTGCCGTCGAAGCTGACCTCTTTCATGACGTCGTGCATGCGTTGACGAATTTTCGCGACTTCGGCTAAGCCAATCTGGTGGATCTCCTCGGCAGTCAGCGCCAGTGTGGTATATTTTTTAATTTGCGCCTGGTAATACGCCTTCCCATCGGGCAAATCATAGCCGGCTATCGAAGGCTGCGCATTGGGTATGTATTGTTCCTGCAGAAAAGTTAATAATCTTTGATGGGCCGGGATCACGTATTCGGCAATAACCGCCTGTGCTCTGGCTTTCAGCTCAGCGTGTTTAGCACTGCTTATACTGGCCGGGATTTTAGTAAACGGCTGAAAATAGAGGTTGTCTTTGCCTTTGGCGTTAACCACTGAAATGACCGACGCATCACGTCCTTGCAGCGAAATTTCAGGCAGCGTGAACTGACGCGCCAGGCCGAGCCGCATATTGGCAATTTGTTGGTCAAAGTAGCGTGGCATATCCTGCAACCAGGCCAGGTAATTGTCGAAATCCTGCTCGTGGCGGAAGGTTTTACGCGCCTGATACGCCAGATTACTCCAGAATGCTGTATCACCCAGCAGGGGCTTTTCGTAGGTTTTAAACTGCTGATCAGCAATCAGTGTCTCAATTTGCAGGCGGTAAACCGCATAATTCACCTGATTGGCCTCTGATAAGGCGCTGACATCAATGCTATCGAGGGTGTCCAGGGTAGACTGCCAGCGAGCTAAACGTTGTTGCTGCGCGGCAATGCTGACATCAGGCAGACTGGATGAGGCGTAATTGTCATCGGTGTTTTCGTCGCTGGTGCTTTTATTTTGTCGCCAGGCCCATTCCGCCTGGTATAAGGTTTCGAAGCGACTGTTTGCGTTGGTCGCGCTACTATCACCGTGTGCGACGGTCGCTGACGAACAGCTGGTGATCGTTAAACCCGACGCTGCCAACAGGGCTGACAGTGTCATGATTCGTGCAAGGTGGTTGAGTCTGTTCATGCGCTTCTCTTTTATTGCGTCGCTGCTAGTGCTTATGGTTTAACACCTGTATTCGGGCAGTCAGATACGTAATACATTGGTCTTTATACTGCCGTAACACAGCGTGTGGTGCGAGTTAAAACCGTTAACTTGTGCCTAAAAGCAGATCAATAAACGCCCATGCAGGTCTTATCATGGCGTCGAATACGTTATCATAGCGCGCAAGAGTCGCAGATAGACGTGGAGATAGTATGCAACAAGGTATCGGTGGAAAGACCCAGGCACAGGCGCTGGCCACACTGACTGACATGACACAGGGCGCGCTGGCTATTGAGCCTGGCGAGTTTGCCGCGCGTATCGCCCTGGCGCAACGCTTTATGCGTAACAACAACATTGCCGCCATTTACCTGAATGCCGGGACTAACCTGAGTTACTTTACCGGCCTTGACTGGTATGCCAGCGAGCGCCTGGTGGGTGCTATTTTACCCGCCAATGGTGAGGTGGTGTTTATTGCGCCAACATTCGAGATTGCTTCTTTGCAGGAGCGCCAGGTGATCGGTGGCGAGATAGCAGGCTGGCAGGAACACGAAAGCCCCTACGTTCTGGTGGCTGACGTATTGCAAAATATGGGAGTGAAGTCGGGGGATATCGTTGGTGTCGATGAGTCCACGGCGTTCTTTATTGTCGATGGCTTTAATCAGGTATTCCATGACATCAGTATTGTTAACGCCAGCCAGGTCACGGCCCACTGCCGTATGCATAAGAGTCCGGCTGAGCTTGCGCTTATTCAGCGTGCCATGGACATGACCCTGGCGGTACATAAAGCCACGGCCAGCATCTTATATGAAGGTATTACTACCACCGACGTCGAGCAGTTTATTAACGATGCGCACAAAAAAGTAGGCGCCAGCGGCTCGTATTTTTGTATTGTGCTATTTGGTAAAGCCACATCCTTTCCTCATGGTGTTAAGGATCCCCAGGTACTTAAACAAGGTGACCTGGTGCTGATCGATACCGGTTGTAAGCTACACGGTTATTTGTCGGATATTACCCGTACCTATAGTTTTGGCGGCGCTACCGATAAGCAGCGGCGCTTATGGCAGGCCGAAAAAGAAGCGCAGATAGCGGCCTTTAATGCGGCTAAACTTAATGCCCCTTGTGGCGATGTGGATGCCGCCGCCAGGGCTAGCCTTGCCACTGCTGGCCTGGGGCCGGATTATAACCTGCCGGGCCTGCCACACCGAACCGGTCACGGCATTGGCATGGATATCCACGAATGGCCTTATTTGGTCAAAGACAACCCTCAGCCTTTGTCTGCGGGAATGTGTTTTAGTAATGAGCCGATGATTGTGGTGCCCGGTGAGTTTGGTATCCGGCTGGAAGACCATTTTTACATGACCGACAACGGGCCGCGCTGGTTCACCGCGCCGGCACACAGTATTGATAATCCTTTCAGCGTGGCTGCGGTGGACGATCAATAAGCTGTAACAAAATGTGGCTAAGACTTGAACCACGGTGCATCGTCGCCACTGAGTAGCTATAGTAGGTCGATAGCCAACTGAGCCTGTTGGCCCGGCAGCAGAAAAGGAAAAGACCCATGCGTCAACTAATGAGGAGCGTAATGAACCCGGTCAGGCGAGCCACTGACGCGGGCTCGGCACAGTTTGCGCAATGGTTTATGCAGTCGACGCATCGCTTTACCATTACCGGCCTGTCACGCAGCGGCAAGTCTATGCTGTTTACCAGTTTGATGACCATTTTAAAATATCGCAGCGAACAGCATTACCAGTGCTTGCCACTGCTGCGTTATTTACCCATGGATCTGGTCGAAAAACTGTGGATTGAGCCATTAGGTGATTTGCCTGAGTTTCCGGTCGATGCCCACTTACAAGCACTGGAAAATGGCCAGTGGCCGCCTGCAACCGAATCGGTGGCAGGCTTTCAGTTAATCGTACGGCTGCGCCAAACCCACCAGGTTAAAAAGTATCTGTTGCCTTTTACGGATGTGGTGTTTGAGTTTATTGACTACCCGGGGGAATGGCTCACTGATTTACCGATGCTGGATAAAACCTATACCCAATGGTCTGATTCAGCCTGGGCCCAGCAAATGAACGAGCCGCAAAGTCAGTTTGCCGGGACCTGGCATAAATGGGTCAATGCCTTTGACTTTGAGCAGCCACCCACGCCCGATAATATTGCCGGACTCGTAAATGCTTACCGTGAGTATCTGCTCACCGCAAAAGCCGCCGGGATTTCTATGCTCCAACCGGGCAGCTTTTTAATCCCCGGCTCTGGTTTTGACTGGCAGGAGTTCGGATTTACGCCGCTGCCCTCGCGAATTAGCAGCGATCAGTCGAGCCCCTGGACGCAGCGCTTCGCTCATCATTTTGGCCTGTTTCAAACCCAGTGGTTGCAAACATTAAAACAAAACACGTTCAGAGAAACCGATAAACAAATCATCCTGGTGGACTTGTTTGAGGGGCTGAACCATAGCAAGAGCCATCTCTATCAGCTGCGCGAAACGCTGAGTAATTTGTCACACACCTTTGTATACGGCAATCCCGGATGGCTGCAGCGGCATCTGCTTAAACAGCGTAAAATAGCCAAGGTCGCGTTTGTTGCAACCAAAAGCGATCTGTTACCCGCCTCTGAGCACGACAACCTGCTGGCGCTGCTTAAAGACGTTACCCGCGGCGCCACAGCGCAGTTAAACGATGATGTTCAGTTTGAACACTTTTTAGTGTCGGCAATTCAGGCCACCGATGCTGGCAGCACGGCACAGGCGCTGCGCTACGTGAATCAGCAGGGGCGCTATATCGAAGCCACTTTCGAGCCTTTACCTGATTCACTAAAAGCCATGCCGGCGGATGAACATTACCCGGCTTTGCCTGCGGGCGTGCCCAATGATTATCTGGCCAGAATGTTAAATGGCAATGGTCTCGATCGCTTGTTGCAGTACTTGCTGGAGGAATAAATGATGAGTGAAACCACCGATAAACCCTATCGCTCCAAAGTGACCCAAACCGAAATAGACCAGCAGCCGCCGGATCATGCCATGCCGGCTAAACGTGATACCGTTGCTGAGGTGGTGGTTGAGCCTGCCAGGGGGCTCTCGGCTAAGTGGCTTGCGCTGCTGTCAGGTACAGGCTGCTTGTTGGGCTTTAGCCTGTTTGAGGCAGTTGCGTTTATTGAGGCAAACTTTGCCTCGTCGCCCATCGCCACATCAATACTGGCAATAATACTGAGTGTCTTTGTGTTAAGTGTGACGATCCTCACACTAGGCGAAGTGCGCGGCTATCGCAAGGTGACTAAGTTTATACACCGGCGCCCTAAACTGGCTGAATTGGCGGCCAACGATTCCCGCCAGGCAACGTTGCAGGCGCTTAGCTTACATGCCGGGCAGTTTGCTCCCCATAGCTATGCCCGGCAATGCTACAAACGCTTTACCGGATTACTCAAAGCCGATCACAACAGCGCCGAAATCGTGGCTATGTACCGCCAGTTCGTGGCCGAACCGGTAAAAGTAAAAGCCGGTGAAGTAGTAAAAAAAGAATCCATGGCCAGCGGCAGCATGGCGTTTATCAGCCCCAACCATCTTATTCAGTCGTTGGTGATAGTGTGGATCAGCATGCGTACTATCAAACGCGTGGCGCGGGTATATGGCTTACGACCGGCAACGGCGGGCAATTGGAAGTTAATGAAAATTTTAGCCCAGAACCTGGCGGCGCAAAGTATTTTTGACCTGGCAACGGATGAAATGACCAATCAGTTAAGCGGCTCGCTGGCGGCTAAATTAATGGAGAACTCAGCCGAAGCTGTTGCCGCCGGGGCGCTGAACGTGCGTTTGGGCAAAACCCTGATGCGCTTGCTCGAAGAGGAAAAATAGTAAGCCGGCGCAGTGCCTGCTCGGTAAAGATTGCGGTTTATCCGGTTAAATCGCAAATTGACCGTGTTAAGACTTGTGTGCATGGAACCTCGCGCCATTTTATCGTTCATAGGTGCGACACATCAGATTTGCCACAGAGCGCAGCGAGTGTCGACATTAATGCATCGCAGGAAGAACTATGATTACACGACGACAGTTTACAGCCGCGCTCGGTACATTGGGTGCTATCGGGGTGACCGGCAGTCTATTCAGGCACCCTGCCGCTGAGGGCGCCACACCAGGGCCTATGAAAACGGCCGCCGGTTATGGCCCGCTAAAAGAAGATCCCAACGGCTTGCTGGATTTACCTGACGGTTTTTCCTATACCGTGCTGTCGTCATTTGGCGATAAAATGGATGATGGTTTTAGCGTGCCGGATGCGGCCGATGGTATGGGTTGTATAGCCATTAGCCAAGATGTGGTGGCCCTAATCCGTAATCATGAATTACAGCCTAAGCACCTTGAAAAATATGGCCCGGGTCAACCGCAGCCTCTCAAATCAGAACGCGCTTACGATACCAACAACAAGGGCGAAGCCTTTCCCGGTGGCACAACTACCATCTACTACAACACTAAAACACGGCAAAAAGAGCGCGAGTTTTTGAGTTTGACCGGTACTATCCGTAATTGTTCTGGTGGTGTCACTCCCTGGGGGAGCTGGCTTACCTGCGAAGAAAGCGTCGATACGCCTAGCGATGAGGGCTCGCAATATCACGGTTATGTGTTTGAAGTACCGGCAGCAGCCACGGGACTGGTTGAGCCAAAGCCACTTAAAGCGCTGGGGCGATTCAATCATGAGGCGGCCTGCGTCGACCCGGATTCAGGCATTGTGTATTTAACCGAAGATCGTGGCGACAGTTTACTCTATCGCATGGTGCCTAACGAATATGGCAATCTGGCGGCCGGCGGTAAGCTGCAGGCGCTGGCTGTAAAAGGCTACCCTAGGTTTGACACCCGTAACTGGGATAAGCGTGAAATGCCGGTCGGCGAATGGCTTAATGCGCAATGGGTTGATATAGCCAATCCGGATAGTGCAGAGGATGATCTGCGGCGCCAGGGTTATGCTAAAGGTGCTGCGTTATTTGCGCGGGGAGAAGGTATTCACTGGGGCAAGGGCAAGTTGTATTTTTGCTGTACCAACGGCGGCCATAAAAAACTCGGCCAGGTCATGGCCTATCATCCCTCTGCCTACGAAGGGACACCGGCCGAGCACGATAGCCCCGGTCAGCTGCAGTTATTTGTTGAAAGCGCTAACAGCGACATTCTCAATTTCGGCGACAACCTGACGGTATCACCCGGTGGTCACCTCATTATTTGTGAAGATCAGTACTCAGCCATCGTCGATAATCACCTGCGGGGCGTTACGCCTGATGGCGAAGTTTATCCCTTTGGTAAGCTGAATATGCAAACAGAGCTGGCCGGTGCCTGCTTCTCACCCGATGGCACGCAGCTGTTTGTTAATTTGTACTCCCCGACCAGGACACTGGCTATTTCCGGCCCCTGGCAACACCTCTGAAATGCCAATCACCGCGGCTGCAACAAAGCCGCGGTGATATTCCACCTCTCCTGGCTATTATTCCTGTTTTTATGCGGAATAATTAATATAAATTATTCCTGCGAATAAAAAATTATTGCGTAATAAATACACATAAAAGTGTATAAAAAGTCTACTATCTATACTCGTTAGGCATATAGGTAAAGATGCCTATCTTACTTTTCGTTTAATTCTAACTGCATGTTTTTTATTCATATATGCAATGCCTTCCCTGGTTGAAAAGTTGATTTTTATGATCTTAAGGGGTAGTCATACGCTGGCCTTTTATTAAAGAGGAATAAATATACTAAATGCAGTAAAATTACACTTGTTTTGATATAAAATATTTCAAAAAAAAGGAATATTGAGAAAAAATTATTCTTGACGTGTGCGTGCCCAGTGGGTTAAATGTTGAACATAAGTGGTAATTTAGCCACATTAATAACAGCAACAGGGGTCACACTCATGAATAAGGAACTCACGTCATTAAAAGCGTGTTTTGCCGGTCGCTATCTCGCCGGAGAAGTGCGCCGGGCAATACGCCAATCCTGGCAAAATCGTTCAACTTCCACCGCGGCCGTGATGTTCGCCGGTGCCGTTGCAGCCGGCATCTGTGCGCCAGTGCAAGCGCAACAAATTACCGGCTCTATTAAAGGGCAGGTGACAGCACCGGATGGCAGTGTTGTGATAAGTGGCGTGGAAGTGGTAGCCACCAGTGATGTTATGCCAAAGCCAAGACGGGCCACCACGCGTGCCGATGGTACCTTTACGCTAAACTTCCTGCTTCCGGGTGACTATGATGTGGTCTTTACCTTTGCTGATGGTTCAGTGCGTAAAACCACTACAAGGGTAATGCTGGAGCAATCATCGGTGGTGAATCTGGCCTATGAAGCCTCTAACCAAGAAGTCATCGAAATTTACGGCTCGGCCATTGTTACCGAAGGCGACTCGTCACTGACTAACTCTTTCGGTGAAGACGTGATCGCTAATATGCCGATCGGGCAGTCATACCGTGATATGCTTAAAATTCTGCCCGGCGTGGAATACAGTGAGAATAGTACACTAGGCCCGTCAGCCGGTGGTTCTGGTGTTGATAACAGCTATGCCCTTGATGGTGTGGACTTATCCTTACCCATGTTTGGTAACTTATCGTCTGAGCCGGCTACCCACGATATCGCGTATGTGTCGGTGGATCGTGGTGGTGCCAAAGCCGTTGGCTTTAATCGCTCTGGTGGCTTTGTGGTAAACTCTGCCAGTAAATCCGGTACCAACGAATTACATGCCAGCGTTGAATATCGTCTGCAAAACGCTAATTTTACTGCCACGCCAGTGGATGGCGTGATCAGTGATGTCGACAGAAGCTGGACTACCCTTTCCGTAAGTGGTCCAATCTTAAAAGACCAGCTATTCTTTTATGGCTCATATTTCCGCCCGGAAGTGACGGGCGAAAACAAAGTGACAGCCTATGGCCCGGCAAAAGCCTTCAAGAGCGTGCGGGATGAGTTTTTCGGTAAGGTAACCTGGGCACCTACTGACGATATTTTGTTAAATGTCAGTCAACGCGTATCAGACCGCGAAGTAGATGGCAGTTCCATCGGAGAATTTGAAACTGATAGTGTTTCTCTTGGGGCAGAAAACAAAACCCGAATCACCAGTATAGATGGTTCCTGGCTATTAGGTGATGTATCGAGTCTGAGTTTTAAATACGCCAAATATTCCGAGGATGGTAGCTCAGCACCGGATGTTGCGCTGGATGTTGTACCTTTACTGGGCGGTTCACTGGATATCAATAATTTAGATCAAATGGGTTACTTTGGTGTGCCCAGTATCCGTGATTACCCCGATGACGCAACACCAGAGGAAATCGCCGCTATCGATGCCTTTAATGCTGGCGCTGCCCCGTTGATCGCGCAGTTAGGCTATATCGGTGAGGATGGTGAACGACGTGGCGGCGGTGGTGTAGGCGCTTATCAAACTATCAACAACCAGGACTTTGCTCGCGAGTCATTCCAGGTAGAATTCGACACCGAGATTTATTCTGGAGATATGACCCACTTCCTTCATTTCGGGGCAAAATGGTCTGAACTTAGAGAAGATGTTTCCCGTTTATCCAATGGCTGGGGCTCAATCAGCTACGTTGGTGGTTTGGGTGCCGATGGTGGCGAAACGGATTTGACCAATGTGTTCTATGAAGCGTCTATTCAGCAAATGAGCTTCGTACAAGATGGTGAGACGGTGCCACCGATTACGTCATTTGCAGAATCGATAGATATTGAGATCAACGATGAAATTGAGCACGGCGACTTTACCTACAACATTGGCGTGGTTATCAGTCGGGATACGATGTACGGACAGGGCCTGCGTGAAAACAGCAGCAATGTGTCTGGCTATGAACTGGCGCCCGGTGAAAAGTACGAAATGTACAAAACCGATTGGAAAGACATGGTACAGCCGCGCTTAGGTGTTACCTGGGAATATGAACAGTCCTCTACCGTATTTGCCAACTATGCCAGCTATAATCCCAATGCCAGTTCACTGGCGCGGGCCGCATCCTGGGATCGTAATACCCAACGCGAATTACTCGTTCGTTTTGATCAAAATGGAGATTTTGTGGATGCCGACGGTGCACCGGGTTCTTCGGGTAAATTCTTTGCTGATAACATGCGTCCGCGCCGTATCGATGAATACACCATCGGAACAACTAAGTTCGTGACAAACGAGCTATTTTTGCGCTCGCACTTACGTTATCGCTATGCCAGCCATTTCTGGGAAGATATGCCTAATGGAGCACGCTTATATGGTGACTACGGTGACTTTGGCGGTGTGCCGGACAACATTGCAGCCTTAGGTGAATACATTCCTAATCTAGGCGCCATGCGCGACGAAGTTGGCGGTTCTTCTTATGTTATTGCCGAAGTTGACGGCGGCCAGACCAAATACTGGGAATGGAGTATGGAAGCGGAGTACCAGGCAGATAGATGGTACGTCAACGCCTCTTATGTATGGAGTCATTACTACGGTAACTTCGACCAGGACAACACCACAGCCGGTAACGATGCCAATACCTTTATCGGCTCATCTTTCTATGGTGACGGAAGAGGCCGCATGGTATGGGATAACCGCTACGGTAAAATGATTGGTGATAAGCCGCATAAGCTTAAAGTGATCAGCACCTACACCGCCGATTGGGATGGGGTGTTTGGTGCCTACTTTGTGTTCCAGTCGGGCGAAGCCTGGACTGCCTGGGATGGCACGCCGTATGGTTACTCGTCGGGTACCAGCCGCTTTGCTGAGCCTGCGGGGAGCCGCCGTGGCGCCAGTCACTGGCAGGTGGATTTAAGCTATACGCAAAACTGGGAGTTTATGGAAGGGTATACCGCGCGCTTCCGTGCTGACATCTTCAATGCCTTCAATAAACAAACCGGTTATAACTACAACCCTTATGTAGTGTCTGAGTTGTTCGGTCAGGCGCGAGACTTTTATAACCCACGCCGGGTTCAACTGGCGGTGGGTGTGAAATTCTAAGTTCCGTATAAACCTCGTTGACTCACGATGGTTGAGCCACCTCATTTGAGGTGGCTTTTTTTATGGCTGCATGAAAACTCTATGCGAATAGGGTGAGGCCGAGAAGATTAAGCCATGCAGAAGCAATTTATCTTATTGCCGTCTAAATCACGAAAATAAGCGCAATAGTAAGCCTCCATACGCACGCCGGGTTCGCCCTCATCAGTGGCCCCTAACTCAATGGCCTTGGCATACAGTGCCTTGACCTGATCGGGGTTGGCGGCCGCCAGCGCAATCATAGTGCCGTTACCTGCGGTAGCGGGTTTTTCATCATAGGGTGTGGCAATGGCAAACATGGGTGCCTGGGGGTTATTACCCCACGACACCATGCGCGGAAAATCGAGTATGCGCCGGGCGTCCATTATGCTGAACAGTGCGTCATAAAATGCACCGGCCTTTGCAATGTCGTTGGTTCCCACAGTGGTATAAGCGAGCATAAACAGTCCTTAAGATCGTTGGTTGGAAAGATAAAAACACAATCACCTTTCTTATATCACTTATGTATGAGGGCTTAAAAGCTTTGTTGCTGGTTTGGCAGGCTATTTTCTGTTAGTCTAAATAGGAATGATTGTTATTTAGTGGTGCGTTGTAACACAGTGCACCGTTGTTTGCTGGCAGTTGCCACTATTGGGTGTGTTTATTATGACATTATGGGAATTAGGCAAAGCAAAAACTGCCGCTGTCGATAGCATTGACACCTCGCTGAATCAACAGATAGTTGCCCGCCTGTGTGAGATGGGTATTGCGTCAGGCCGATTAATCCAGTGTGTCCGACGCGGACCCTTAGGCGGCCCGATGGTGGTCCAACTCGGCGGCAGCGTATTTGCGATGGAGCAGGACTTAGCCGCTCGCATCAGGATTTCTCCAACCGACTAGCCGCTCAGCGCTGGTTTAATTTCAGGATAGCTGTATTCATGCAACGCATTTTAATGGTAGGTAAACCCAACTGTGGTAAGAGTTTACTGTTCAACCAACTCACTGGTCTTCGCCAAAAGGTCGCTAATTACCCAGGCATCACGGTGGAAGTTACCCGTGGCCAATGTGATCAATACGAACTGGTTGATTTACCCGGCACGTATTCACTAAACGGCCTGACCAGCGACGAAACCATTGCCGTTGACGAGATAAAACGTTCAGTGCAGGAGGAGTCTACCTCCATGGTGCTGGTGGTGCTTGATGCCACCCGGCTCGCCCAGAGTCTGGTCATGGGATTGCAGGTGCAGCGTCTGGCTTTCGAAAACAATAAGCCAGTGATGTTTGCCCTGAACTTTATCGACGAAGTAAAACGCGTGGGTGAAACCATCGACACCGACGGCTTGTCGGCAGCGTTAGGCAGCCCGGTATTACCTTTGTCGGCGCGCTCGCTGGATGGGCTTCATGAATTTAAGCAAGCCTTACTGAGTATGGCTGGCGAGCCGCAGCAGCCGGATCTGGCACACTCCACCCCCAACGATAAGGCTGCAGAGCGCAGTCAGCAACTGGCAAAAGACTTCGGTATTCAGCACGACATTGTGCTGAGAAACCAAAATACCATTGATAGCTTTATGCTCAATAACTGGACTGGCGGACTGATTTTCATTGCCGTTATGTTTGTGTTATTTCAGAGTATTTTTACCCTGGCCACGCCGCTTATGGATGGCGTTGAAAGCTTTATTGAAACCCTTGCCGGTGGTGTCAGTGCAGTGACCGCAGAGGGCGTTGTTCACGACTTTCTGCACGATGCTATTTTTGGTGGCTTCGGTTCGTTTTTGGTGTTTGTACCGCAAATAATGGTACTTACCCTGATCATCGGATTACTAGAAGACTCAGGCTATCTTGCCCGTGCCGCCTTGATGTGTCACCGGCCGCTGAGCTTTTTTGGCTTGTCGGGGCGCAGTTTTATTCCCTACCTTTCTGGCCATGCCTGCGCTATTCCGGCCATTATGGCGGCGCGCACCATTGAGTCGCCGCACAAGCGTTTGATCACCATGCTGACGATTCCGCTCATGTCATGTTCGGCGCGCTTGCCGGTTTATGCCTTATTGGTTGCTGTGCTGGTGCCCGCCGATGGTACCTTTTTAGGTATCTTTAATTTGCAGGGCGCGGCGTTCTTTGGCTTGTATTTTTTCGGTATTTTTATGGCCCTGGTGGTCAGTCAGATTTTAAACCGGTTTTTACCGCGCGATCTCGAGTCTACCGATATGCCTTTTATACTCGAGCTGCCGACCTATCGTCTGCCTCACTGGAAACCGCTGTTTCAGCGCGTTATAAAAAGTGGTGTGCAGTTTATTAAACGCGCCGGGCCAATCATATTTATGGTGTCTGTGGGCATTTGGGTACTGGGTTACTTCCCGCTCAACTCAACACTGCAAACTTCCTGGTTAGGCCAGCTAGGTCATATCATAGAGCCTGTTTTTGCGCCCATGGGGCTGGACTGGCGTTATGGAGTGGCTATTTTAATGTCGTTCCTGGCTCGTGAGGTCTTTGTGGGCGCGCTCGGAACCTTATTTGGTATGGATGGCGCCGATGAAGATGTCGCCGGGCTCGCTGAGCGCGTACAGGCAGATGGCCTGGCACCAGAGGCAGGTATTGGCCTGATGTTGTTTTACGTGGTGGCCCTGCAGTGCGTGGCAACGGTAGCCATGCTCAAGGGCGAAAGTGGCAGCGCTAAGCTGTCCTGGGGGCTTTATGTTGCATACGGCGTGCTGGCCTACGTGATAGCCGTAATAGCGAATCAAACCCTGGGTGGGTTTTTCTGACCGTAGCTGACACTGAGCCAGCCAGCCTGGCGGCTGGCTGACTGTACCTGTTACGCCTGGGTGTCGTCAGTAAGGCCCTGCTTGTAATAGGCCATGGCCGACTCATGCTTGTTGGCCTTTTCGTTAAGCTCAGCCAGCAGCAACCAGCCTTCCTGTGTGGGGTGCAGTTTCATTGCCTTTTGCAGCGCTTTATCGGCCAGAGTTAAATCGCCGGCATGGTAGGCAACATACCCTAATACGCTATACAGCTCGGCGTTTTGTTCATCGGCTTTAATCCACTTCTCCAGCGCTTGTACCGTAGGAGCTGGATTCGGTAAGCGCAATGATTTAAACAACGGCAATAACTCTGCTACCGGCCCGCGTTTTTGCCAGTTGAGCAATACAGTTTGTGCTTCCTGGTGCATGCCCTGAGCCAGCAGTTGCTCAGCATAGGCCGCCTGATAGCCAACATCATTGCGTTGCTTACGCGGTAACTCATCCCAAAACAGTTTAAGTTGAATGGCCCCCTGTTTGCTGGCCACTTCGGCCAACCGCCCTTGCGCTATTTGCTTAGACCAAATGGCGTAATCGCTACCCAGCGCTTTTTTATAACCACCAAGTTCTTGCTCCAGCTGTGCCCATTGGCCGCTTTCTGCCAGTGCCTGTACGCGTAGCTTTATTGCCGGCACCGATTTACGTTGTTTTTCGTCGAGGTTGCTCAGTTCTTTTAATGCTTTGTCCGGCTCATTGCCGGCCAGCGCCATGCGTGCCAGCGTGACCCTCGCAGCCAGCGCTGAATGGGGAAATTCGGCCGCTTCGTTGAGCTTGCGCTCAGCGGTATCCTGGCGCTCCCGCGCCACGGCTGCCTGCGCAGCTACTAAAAAATTTACCCCATCAAAGTCGCCGCTTTCTGTTTGCTCCGCGGCTTTGGTTGCGCCATCCCAATCGCCTTCGGCCAAAGCCTGTATGCTGCGATAAAAAGCGCGTTGCTGCTTACGCCGTGAGCGGCTGCCAAACCAGCTGCCAGAACGTCGGGTGAACTTAACGGTTCGGCCCACCAGTGTGCTGATAATGAACCAGGCGCAGGCTGCGACAAACAGCATGATACCCAATGCCACCACACTGGTTTCGATAACAAAATTGCCCATCTGAATGAGCACATAGCCTTTGTCACCCACCAGGGAGGGCGCGGCAATCATGGCTATCAGGCAAACGGCAACCAGTACCAGCAAATAAATCAGTTTTTTCATAGCGCGCTAGCTCCTTCACCAAATACGCGCTTCACCCGACTGCCAAGCAATGCCTCAAGGGCTGCCTGCGAACTTAACTCAGTGGGGACTTCTTTGCTGATGTCGGTATTTTGTAACTGCTCCAGGCCCTTAAGAAAACCTGTCACGGTACTGGCATTCTGCACGTAGTCATTGATAACTACGGTTCTGGCCCGTTCAATAGCTGCTAAATACAGCGTTTGCTGGCTGGCCAGGGCTGCGCTCTGGGCTTGTTGCAGAGCCAGTTTAATTTGCTCGCGGGAAAGCCATTGTTGCTGGGCAGTCATTAGTGGTTCAACCGGGGTGTCGCGGTATTCGACGCGGATAAAATCGTCCACAATTGCGTGCCACACATTGAGCAGGTTTTGTTGCCAGTCACTGGCCGAATCGCTGACTTCCTGGCGGCTTAATTGGTTTTCTTCCTTAGGCGTAATAATAGCCAGATTATCAACCTGCTTTACCAGCCCGTCTAATGCCAATGCCACCGATACCTGTGATACCGGGTTAACTTGCTGTAGCCGTTGAATATCTTCGGCAATTAAGGCACGAACCGGCAGCACTGACGGGTCGGCCAGAGATTGGAGCCGCGCGTCAGCGTTCCCGAGCAGCATAATGGCGGTACGAACGTCCTGTTCAAGCCAGATCTTACGTCCTGCCATGCGCACCAGATAATCGGCTTCGGCAATTAACCAGTCGGTGGGGCGGCGGCCATCTAATTCCTGAATTTGTGCCAGTGCGCCTTGCAGTTGGTTGTCGAGCTGTTGCAGAGTTTGTTGCTGCTGTTGTTCGTTACCCGCGAGTTGTTCGGTGGTTGCGGCCTGCTGAGTAACCTGCTGTTCAAAGGATTGGAGCTGGCGATTGAACTGACTTTCTTTTTGCGCCAGCTGGCTGGTCATGTCGGTGCGCAACGTATCTAGTTTACTCTGGGTTACGCTGTGTTGATTAAAATACCAGTAGCCGCCATAGGCACCGACACCCAATAACGCTAAATTACATAGCGTTACCAGCCATAACAAGCCGGTTTTACCGCCACCGCCGGGTTTGCCGGGCTCTTTAGGTTTTGCGCCATGAGTGGGGGCAGTATCACGCTTGCTGGCACTGCTGTGCGGTTCAGCTTTGGTGTTGCTGGGCAATGATTTGGATTGCTCAGATTGTGGTTGTTGCTGGTCGGCCATTCGTTACTCCCAATTCTGCTGTATCCATTCAATGAGCGCTTCATTACTCGCTTTGGGGCAAATGTAAACGTGCCTGATGCCTTGCTCGTGAAGCTGTTGCGCTATGCGCTCACTGACCGTTAACCATCGGTATGTTGCTAACGGTTGGGTGTTAAATTCATTTATTAATGCTTGGGCCTGCTCGCCACTCGTGGCAATAATGCCGTGTATTTCAGACCAACGGGGTGCCTGACTAAATACTGGTGCATTTAACGGTACACGTTGGTAGAGATCAATCACACTGAGCCGGGCGCCTCGGTTTTGTAGTTCGTGGTTAATAGCATGGCGTCCGCCTTTACCCTTTAATAACAAAATGCGCTGATCGGCGCAATCTTTCAGGGATGGCAAAGCTAATACGCCCTCTGAATTTTCTTGTTCTGGTACCACGGTGGACAACCCTGCCTGCGCAAACAGATGAGCTGTACTTTGCCCCACAGTAATCAACTGACAGCGGGATAGTAATGGCAAACAGTGCGTTAATAATGGCTGGGCGGCGGCGGTACTGGTAACGATTAATGTGCTGTGTGGATTCGCCGTCAGCCATTGGGTTAATGTAAGTATAGCATGGTCGATGACCTGAATATCCTGCAGCGCCACAACACTTGCGCAAAGGCCGTGATTAGCAAACGCATCTGAGGTTGCTGCTAATTTAGGTAACGGCCGGGTTATCAGATACATAGTTACTGGTGTAACGCCTGCAAAATTTCGCCGGCGCCCTGCGCTAACAGGGATTCGGCTACCTCTGTGCCGATGGCCACAGCGTCGTCGCGTTGACCCTGCACGGTCCCATATAACAAGGTTTTACCGTCGGCGGACCCCACCATGCCGGTGAGCGAGAGCATGTCACCCTGCAGCGTAGCAAAACTGCCGATGGGGACCTGACAGCCACCGTCGAGGCGTTCGTTCATGGCCCGTTCGGCAATCACCCGGGTGGCGGTATCGGTGTGGTTAAGGGCTGCCAGTAAGTGTATGAGTTCGGCATCGTCGTTGCGGCATTCAATGCCGACAGCACCCTGTCCAACCGCTGGCAGCGATTGCGTATGGGGAATTTGCGACGTTATACGTTCACCCATACCTAAGCGGATAAGCCCGGCGCAGGCTAAAATAATCGCATCGTAGTGGTTGGCATCAAGCTTTGCCAGCCGGGTATTTACGTTACCGCGCAGATCCTTAATGACCAAATCCGGCCGCATATGCTTTAACTGACACTGACGGCGCAGACTGCTGGTACCCACTACTGCGCCCTCGGGGAGTTGCTCAATGCTGGCATAACGGTTCGACACAAAGGCATCGAAGGGGTTTTCCCGCGGGCAAATGGCATGCAAACCAAATTCAGCCGGAAACGCCACCGGTACGTCTTTCATTGAGTGAACGGCAATGTCGGCACGCCCTTCCAGCATGGCAATTTCAAGCTCTTTAATAAACAAGCCTTTGCCGCCAATTTTTGCCAGTGGCGTGTCTAAAATACGGTCGCCCTGGGTCGACATTGGCACCAGTTCAACCGTCACTTGCGGATGGTGTTTTATGAGTTGTGCCTGAACATACTCGGCTTGCCACATTGCCAGGGCACTTTTGCGCGTGGCTATTCGGATAGTGCGGGAAGACTTCACTGCAATATTCGCCTTTAATTTGTTTCATCACCATTGAGGCGACATTAAAAGCTAAATTGTAAACGATTTTTTAGCCCGTGTTGATCTTTGTCGGTGCAGCGGCGGCTAAATTTGCCGCCGCCGGGTGGTTTGTGTGTTAGTTGCCAGCGGCGACGTTTAACCCAGTCTTTCCTGTAACCACTGGCTGATGGCTTTGAGCTCGGCCATACAGACGTTGTGTTGCATAGGATAGGTGTGCCAACTGACGTCATAGTTGTTGGCCTGCAAGGTTTGGTATGCAGCTTGCCCCATGGCGACAGGCACCACATTATCCTGCTCTCCATGGGCCATAAAAATGGGCGTTTTGGCGTTGGCGGAATCGGCCTGTTCGGCCAGTAAAGACGGCTCAGACATATAGGTAGACAGCCCCATAATACCGCCCAGAGTCTTATTAAAGCGTGGCCCGAGGTGCAAAGCAATAACGCCGCCCTGGGAGAACCCTGCCAGTAGAATTTTGCTGGCAGGTACGCCATTGGCGATTTCGGCCTCGATTAACTGCGTGACCAGCCCGGCCGATTCGTGCACACCCGCTGAGTCGGCGCGTTTATCGAAGTCCATCGACTTTATGTCGTACCACGCGCGCATGCGCATGCCACCGTTAATGGTCACCGCGCGTTCCGGGGCGTGGGGAAACACAAAGCGTATACCCAGTTCTTCGGGTAATTTTAACTCCGGTACAATGGGCGCAAATCCATGGCCAGAATCGCCCAGACCATGCAACCAGATAACCGTTGATTTAATTTCGCCGGGGGGATTAGATTCGATATACGTTAGTGCACTGCTCATTGAACGAAAGTTTCCTTGATGTTATTCAGCACGAATAATAATAAACCTACCACTGTGTTACACCGCCGACAACTACAAGCGGCACGCTTTATGAATCTTTATGTCGGCACCATCTATGCTAAACTTGCGCAAAATATATAAAAATAATTCAACGCAACACTAAAGAGCCACCGTATGACATCGAAATTAGGAAATCTGTTTATTTTGGCTGCCCCTTCTGGTGCGGGTAAGTCGAGCCTTATCAAAGCACTGCTATCCCGCGAGCCTGATGCACAGTCAAACCCCAAACAGGTTTCGGTATCGCATACTACCCGCGCGCCACGTCCGGGCGAAGTCGACGGTGAACATTATCATTTTGTCAGTCGTGAGGCCTTCGAAGCGTTGATAGAACAACAGGCGTTTTTTGAATACGCAGAGGTGTTTGGCAATTATTATGGCACCTCACGTATTACCATTGAGCAAACCCTGCACCGCGGGATAGACGTCTTCTTGGATATCGACTGGCAAGGCGCCAGGCAGGTAAAGGCGTTAATGCCGGATACCTGCGGCATTTTTATTTTGCCGCCGTCGAAACCCTGCTTGCAGGAACGCCTGGAAAAACGCGGCCAGGATGAGCAAAGTGTTATTGCCAAACGGATGGCCGAAGCGGTGTCCGAAATGTCGCACTACAGCGAATTTGATTATGTGTTGGTAAACGATGAGTTTTCGGCGACCTTGCAGGACCTCAACAGCATTGTTGAGGCACAGCGCCTGCGCACCGCTAAGCAGCAAGCGCGCCACCAGTTGCTGATCGACAGTTTATTGTCGGCAGAGTAAATTTAGTACTACACAATTGATAGTGGCTTGTTGTATACTACGCGGCCATTTTTTTAAATATTATTGTTCAATTCGGAGATTTTCATGGCTCGCGTAACAGTCGAAGATGCAGTAGATAAAATTGGTAACCGTTTTGACCTGGTGTTGGTTGCTGCACGTCGTGCCCGCCAAATCGCCACTGAAGGCAAAGATCCTATGGTTGATGTGGGCAATGATAAGCCTACCGTTACCGCGCTGCGTGAAATTGAACAAGGCCTGGTAACGCTTGAAACATTAGAGCAGGACGAATTACGTGATCAGCAAGATGCCGAACATGCAGAGTTTGCATCGGTCGCCAATATCCTGTCTGACCAGTAATTGCGAAAACATCGATTAGCCTGCGTAAGCGCTAATTGACGACGCCAGTGTATCTTTGATCAGAAACACTGGCGTTTTTCGTTGGAAACCTGCTCATTTCACCGTATCCTTAAAAAATGCTTGAAATTATTGGAAATACGCAGCAAACGTGTATCTGTTTGAAGGGTTAAAACATAAGATTAGCGAATACTTGCCGCCTGAACGGGTTCAACTCGTGCAGGACGCTTTTGTATTGGCCCATGAAGCTCACGACGGGCAAATGCGCTCCAGTGGCGACCCCTACATAACCCACCCGGTGGCGGTCACCAGTATTCTGGCCGACATGCACCTTGACCACGAAACCCTCATGGCAGCCTTGCTGCATGACGTGATAGAAGACACCCACTATAGTCAGGAAGATCTGGCCGATGCCTTTGGCAAAACCGTGGCTGATCTGGTGGAAGGGGTGAGCAAACTCGATAAAATTGCCTTTAGCAGCAAGCAGGAAGCCCAGGCCGAGAACTTCCGCAAGATGATGATGGCGATGGTGCAGGATATTCGGGTGATTCTCATCAAATTGGCCGACCGAACTCACAATATGCGCACCCTCGGGTCATTGCGGCCTGACAAACGCCGCCGTATTGCCCTTGAAACCCTGGAAATCTATTCGCCAATCGCCCATCGACTGGGTATCCATGAAATCAAAAATGAACTTGAGGATCTGGGTTTTCAGGCCATGTACCCAATGCGCCACCGTGCCCTTAAGTCGGCGGTTAAACAGGCGCGGGGAAATCGTAAGGAAATTATCGAGAATATCCGTCAGGAACTGGCGACCCGTTTAGCAGAATACGCTATCGAATCGACCGTGGTAGGGCGCGAAAAGCATTTGTACTCCATTTACCGCAAAATGAAGAACAAAGAAAAGATGTTCAACGAAGTGATGGATATCTATGCGTTTCGTATTGTGGTGAATTCGGTGGACGATTGTTATCGCTCGTTAGGTGCCATGCATGGTTTATTTAAACCTATTGAAACGCGGTTTAAAGACTACATTGCCATACCGCGCACCAACGGCTATCAGTCGCTGCACACCTCGTTGGTGGGCCCCCATGGTATTCCGGTTGAGGTGCAAATTCGCACCCATGCCATGGACCAGATGGCCGATAAAGGCGTGGCAGCACACTGGCTGTATAAGGAGTCCAGTGATGACACCACGGCCCAGTTGCGTGCCCGCAAGTGGATGCAATCGTTACTCGAGCTGCAGCAAAGTGCCAGTTCATCATTTGAATTTATTGAGAGCGTAAAAACCGATTTATTCCCTGACGAAATTTACGTGTTTACGCCGGATGGCCGTATTATTGAATTACCAGCCGGTGCCACCGCGGTTGACTTTGCCTACGCGGTGCATTCTGATATTGGCAATACCTGTGTTGGGGTGCGCGTGGAGCGGCGTAACTTTAGTCTGAGTAAACCGCTGCAAAACGGTCAGACGGTGGAAATTATCACCTCGCCACGGGCAAAACCCAATGCCAACTGGTTGAACTTTGTAGTGAGTGCCAGAGCGCGCACACGTATTCGCCAATACTTACGTAAACAGCGCTCCAAAGAAGCGCTGAATATGGGTAACCGCTTACTTCGCCATGCCTTAGGCGTGGTAAAGCTGGACGATATCAGCCAGCAGGACGTGGATCGCGTCGTAACCGAAACCAAACACGACTCTTTCGACGACTTGCTCATTGATATTGGCTTAGGCAACGAACTCAGCGCCATTGTTGCACGGCGTCTGCTCGGTGATACAGAAGACTTACCGGAAAGAAAAGGCAATGTGGCCATTCGCGGCACTGAAGGTTTGCTGGTCACCTATGCTCGCTGTTGCCACCCTATCCCCGACGATGAGATAGTGTCGGTATTGAGCCCGGGTAAAGGCATGACAATTCACCAAACCGGCTGCCCGAATATTCGTAAGCTGGCTAAAGAAGAGCCACATCGGGTGCTCAGCATGACCTGGGACAGCGAACCGCAGGGCGAATTTAAAGCGTCATTGCGCATTGAGTTAATTAATCACCAGGGAACGCTGGCCAATTTAACCAACAATATTTCAGCGTGTGACTCAAATATTATTGGCCTGCAAACCGAAGAAAAAGAAAGCAACATCTACTTTGTAGACATTGAGTTAACTACTTATAACCGGGTACATCTGGCCAATGTGATGCGTAAGATCCGCACCATGCCAGAGGTACAGCGCGTGTCACGACACAGTCAGTCGCGCCATCATTAATTTATTTTTTTCAAACAGGATTCAACATGGCAAAGTCAATTATTCAAACAGATAAAGCGCCAGCGGCAATTGGCACTTACAGCCAGGCAGTAAAAGCCGGTACTACGGTCTATTTATCGGGCCAGATCCCACTGGTACCTGAAACCATGGAACTGGTATCACAGGATTTTGCTGAGCAGGCGACCCAGGTGTTTGAAAACCTCAGTGCGGTATGTGAAGCAGCTGGCGGTAAGGTTAACGACCTGGTAAAAGTGAATATCTATTTGCTTGATCTGGGCCATTTTGCAACGGTCAACGAGATCATGGCGAAGTATTTCTCTAAGCCTTATCCGGCTCGCGCTGCCATTGGTATTAAAGAATTACCTAAAGGCGCGCAAATCGAAATCGATGGTGTGATGGAATTACCAGAGTAAGCTACGCCGTTTTTCGATAGCTGTAGTGAAAGAAAAAGACCCCACGCCGGGTCTTTTTTTATTACGTTCATTTTTATTAACCTGAGACAATTTATGCGATTTGCGTTTAAGCTTTTGTGTATTGCGCTATTTTTTACCCTGCAATCAACCAGTGCTCTGTCGAAAACCATCGCCACGGAGGCCGGTGCAGTAACGCCTTTGCTCAATGGTGTGCAAATACCCGCAGTGACCCTGCATTACCCTGACGGCTCACCCGTCAGTCTGGCTGCGCTGACGATGCAAAAGCCAACCATTATTATGTTCTATCGTGGTGGCTGGTGTCCGTACTGCAACCAACAATTTGCCGAGCTAGGAAGGGTTGAAAAAGACCTCATCGCACTGGGATATCAGATTCTGGCTGTCTCACCACAAACACCCGATGCATTGCAATCACAAGCGCTCGACACTGAAATGATGGTAACCCAACTGTCAGATGTGGACTTATCGGCAATCCGCGAATTTGGCGTTGGGTTTTACGTGGATAACACCACAGCCGAACGTTATAAAACGTACAATATTGACTTAACAAAAGATGAGACCGGTACGCCAGTGCTGCCCGCTCCGGCGGTATTCATTGTCGATAAAAAAGGCCTGGTACAATTCAGTTATGTTAACCCCGATTTTAAAGTACGTCCCTCGGCGGCGCTGATAAAGACAGTGGCCACCGTACTGGCCGGCGAAATGGACTAATCAATTTCTTCGTTGGCATAACCAATATCGTGGCGCTGCATGTAATTGAGCAGCGCTAACGATTCATAATTATCTGTACTGCGCAGCCCTTTACTCACACCGGCCTGATCGGCCTGGCTTTTGTGTTGGCCTAACTTGCGTACGCCCTTAAGATGTTCCACGTGCAAGGTAATACCGACAATTCCCTTTAGCAGCTTTTGTCTGTAGACATCATAAGCCTCCCCTGCCTCCTGTTGGGCAAAGTCAGGTTCAAAGGTGGCCATGAGCTCATCTATTGCGGCCAGTAACTCGCTGTCAGTCATAATTTGTAAGGTGCCTTTGGCATGCACCGCAACATAATTCCAGGTAGGTACGTTTGGTTCACTGGCATACCATTTAGGTGAAATATACGCATGGGGACCACTGAACACGGCCAGTGCCGGGGTGTTATCGAGTGCGCGCCAATGCGGATTGCCCCGTGCAACATGGCCGAGCAGCGTCACTGAATTGCCCTGCAAATTTACCAGCATTGGTAAGTGTGTTGCCTGGAGATCGCCGGTGGTGAGCACGGCAAAGGGGTATTGTTCAATAAAGGCGAGCTGTTGCGCTTGCCCGGTAAAAGCAAAGGCGGCGGGTACAAACATAGTTTATCAAGAGTATATAACCAGGACTTTGATAGTACGCGAATTACCCGGCCCCACAAAGGCATTATCGCTATTTGGCTGCGCTCTTTATGTAGTAGTGGGTGCGATGGTGCCGGGCCAGAGTTCAGTTGTTACCGGCCACTTACTCCGCTACCGTGGGTGATTTTAACACTGTGGCAAGTGCTAACCAGGTTAAAGTATGAACGACGCACAACCGCGGTGTGAGCTGGCTTGTGCTTTGGTACTCGCTTTGGCTAAGCGGTTGATTTACACTGCATAGCGACTTAATAAAGAAGGAAGTCTGCTGATTATGCGGTCTGAAACGTCGCTGGCGACCATGCCAATTACCCAGCTAAAGGGCGTTGGGGCAAAAGTGGCCGAGAAGCTGGCAAAAATTAACCTGGCAACTGTGCAGGACATACTGTTTCATTTGCCCGCCCGTTATGAAGACCGCACCCGTATATATGCGATTGGTGATTGTTTGCCTTTTACCCATGTCAGTGTTGTGGGGGAGGTAAAGTCGGCGGATATTCAGTACGGTAAAAAACGCATGTTGGTGGTAAAGCTCAGTGACGGCACGGGCACCATTTCGCTGCGCTTTTTTCACTTTGGCGCGGTGCAACGCACAATGATGACGCCGGGTAATCGTATTCGCTGCTTCGGTGAAGTGCGTACCGGTAAATGGGGGCTGGAAATGATGCACCCGGAATTTTCATTGATTGACGAAGACGCCCCGCCCGTAGAAGACACCCTCACCCCGGTGTACCCCACCACCGAAGGTATTAAGCAGCTCACCTTACGAAACCTCACGGAGCAGGCCCTGGGCTTACTGGCCAAAGGCGGGCTGGCAGATCTGCTCCCGGAAGGCATGTACCAGCAACAAGTGAGTCTGCTGGACGCGCTGAAACTGGTTCACCGCCCGCCACCCGATGTGGCGCTGCAGGAACTCGAAAACGGCGAGCATCCGGCGCAAATGCGTTTGATACTGGAAGAATTACTGGCGCAACATCTAAGTGTACTCAAAATTCGCCAGCAAAGTGATAAACAGCCCGGTATTGCCATCGATGTGAATCATGAGCTGGTTGGCAAATTACTCGACCAATTGCCCTTTTCACCCACCGGCGCGCAGCAACGGGTCACAGCGGATATTCAACGCGATATGACCTTAGGTAAGCCCATGATGCGTCTGGTGCAGGGCGATGTGGGGTCAGGTAAAACCCTGGTGGCGGCGCTGGCGGCGCTGTCAGCCATTGGCGCTGGCTATCAGGTCGCGTTAATGGCGCCGACTGAGTTGCTGGCCGAGCAACACGCCAATAATTTTCGTGACTGGCTGGCGCCGTTGGGGATCGAAGTTGGCTGGCTGGCCGGCAAACTTAAAGGCAAGGCCAGAGCCGAGACCCTTGAGCGCCTGGCGCAGGGTGAAATACAAATGCTGGTGGGCACCCATGCCATTTTTCAGGAGCAGGTGACCTATCATCAACTGGCACTGGTCATTGTTGACGAGCAGCACCGTTTTGGTGTGCACCAACGCCTGGCGTTACGCGAAAAAGGCGAACAACAGGGGCGCTTTCCGCATCAGTTAATTATGACAGCAACCCCCATTCCACGAACGCTAGCCATGACCGCCTACGCCGACCTCGACACATCTGTAATTGACGAGTTACCGCCGGGGCGAACACCGGTTAAAACCGTTGCACTGCCGGATACCCGTCGCGGTGACGTAATCGAGCGGGTACGTGAAGCCTGCCAGCAGCAGTCCCGTCAGGCCTATTGGGTGTGTACCTTAATTGATGAATCAGAAGTACTGCAATGTCAGGCGGCCGAGGATACCGCCGTGATCCTGCAAACCGCTCTGCCGGATTTACGTATAGGACTGGTGCATGGCCGGCTTAAAGCGGTCGAAAAGCAGGCAATCATGACCGCGTTTAAAGCCGGAGAGCTGGACTTGCTGGTGGCGACAACGGTGATCGAAGTCGGCGTAGACGTACCCAATGCCAGTTTAATGATTATCGAAAACCCGGAGCGGCTTGGTCTGGCTCAGCTTCACCAGTTGCGCGGCCGGGTGGGGCGTGGTGCGGTCGAGAGTCATTGTGTATTAATGTACCAAAGTCCACTGTCTAAAACGGCAACAAAACGCCTGGCGGTGTTGCGTGAGTCGAATGATGGGTTTTATATTGCCCAACAGGATTTGGAAATTCGCGGGCCGGGAGAGCTGATGGGAACCCGACAAACGGGCATTGCCGAGCTGAGAATTGCCGATATTGTGCGTGATGCGGCGTTAATTCCGCAGGTGCAGGACATTGCTGAGCGCTTATGGCAGGAATACCCCTCGCGGGCACAGGCAATTATTAATCGCTGGATAGGCGCCAGGGAGCACTACGGTCATGCTTAGTTTACCACCGTTATTATTGTCAGCCGGTCAGGCAAGTGCGCCTTCGCCCGTGGAGCAAACGCTGATTGAGCAGGCCCGCAGCGTAGGGCTTAGCTGCACATCGAGCACCGACGCTGAGCTTGCTTTGCAAATATGCGACGGTGCACTGCAACTCTACGATCTTAATGAGCCCCAGGGCAAAGGTGTAATTGTTGACTTTTTGTCGGGGCAGAGTGCTTATCGCCGCGCCAAAGGCGGCGGCAGTAAAGAGCCTATCGCCAGGTCTTTGGGAATAAAGACCGGACAGCCCTTAACCATACTGGATGCAACACCCGGTTTAGGCCGTGACGCCTTTGTGCTGGTGGCATTAGGGGCCAGCGTTACCCTGGTTGAGCGTTCGCCGGTAGCCTATATGTTATTAGCTGATGGTTTGAGACGGTTGGCGCTGAGTGAGCCCGAACTGGCCGCCCGGTTTACCTTACTCCACGCCAATAGCACTGACTATATGCAGCAGCAAAGTGCGAAAAGCGTCGATGCCGTGTATCTGGATCCTATGTTTCCCCACCGTAAAAAGTCGGCGCTGGTTAAAAAGGAAATGCGCTTGTTTCAGGCAATGCTGGGCACCGATGAAGACGCCGACCTTTTACTTCCTGCGGCCCTGCACGTTGCGGCTAAACGCGTGGCCGTAAAGCGGCCCAATAATGCGCCGTTTCTGGCCGGCCAAAAACCGTCGATGGCCATTACCAGTAAAAAGCATCGATTTGATGTGTATATTAATAACTAAACCGTGCACAGCAAGCTACTATTACACCAGTGGCTTGCACAATGCGCAGGCTTTTATTTCTTCAATATTGGCATTAAGCTGTTATAGTCAATTGTTATAAAAAGATTAATTCCCCAGGAGAACAACATGATTCAAGTAGGTAGCACTTTGCCTGAAGTCACCTTTGGTTATATCGATGCGAAGGGTAAAACAACTAACCCGCACACTAACGATTTGTTCAATAACAAACGCGTGGTGGTGTTTGCCGTGCCCGGCGCCTTTACGCCTACCTGCTCCGAAGTTCACCTGCCTGGTTATGTGGCATTGGCCGACAAAATCAAAGCCAAGGGCATTGATACCATCATTTGTTTGAGCGTTAACGATGCGTATGTAATGGATGCCTGGGGCAAGGCGCACAATGCCGAAGAAATTATGATGCTGGCCGATGGCAACGGTTATTTCACTAAGAGCATTGGCCTGGATATGAATACCGGTGACTTTGGCGGTATTCGCTCAGTACGCTATTCCATGCTGGTGGAAGATGGCGAAGTCACTAAATTAAACGTTGAAGATCCGGGGCGCTTTGATGTAAGCGACGCCGAAACCATGCTGAAAAGTCTGTAATAACAAATTTTTGCCAGCCTCATAACGGGTTTATGATCAACTGATCGCGTAAGCCCGTTTTTTGTTGGCTGTGAGTTGATGAACCGGGATGTTTAAGATGTTAAATCAGATGTTGAATCGCACGTTGCAAAGGGTTTCCTTATTCTTACTGAGTGTAATATTAATGGCCTGTGCCGGAACGCAATCACCTAATCAGGTAACCGTGACTGGCGGTACTATTGAGGGCTCGCTGACCCCTCAGCTTGCCGTATTTAAGGGCATTCCATTTGCTGCCCCGCCGGTTGGTGACCTTCGCTGGCGTCCACCGCAGCCGGTAACCCCCTGGCAGGGCGTAAAACAGACCACTGATTATGGCAACGATTGTATGCAGTTGCCTTTCCCAAGCGATGCTGCGCCATTGGGTAAAACACCGGCAGAAGACTGCTTGTACGCGAACGTCTGGGCGCCCAAAGATGCCGATGGCACAACCCCGGTGCTGGTATGGATTTATGGTGGCGGTTTTGTGAATGGCGGATCATCCCCTGAGGTTTACGATGGCAGTAAATTTGCCCAACAAGGCGTGGTCTTTGTGAGCTTTAATTATCGCCTGGGGCGGTTTGGCTTTTTTGCTCACCCGGCACTGACTGATGAAGCGCAGGAAAATGGTGACATGCTCGGCAACTATGCTTACATGGATCAAATTGCGGCGCTTAAATGGGTGCATAATAACATCTCGTCGTTTGGCGGCGATCCCGATAATGTCACTATTATGGGCGAATCAGCGGGTGGCGGCTCGGTACTGGCTATGATGCAGGCCGAACAGGCACGCGGGTTATTCGATCGGGCAATTATTATGTCTGGCGGTGGCCGTTCGTTATTTGGCGACCGCAAGGTTAGCGAAGCTACTCAGGAATCCTTATCCGGCGAACAATACGGCCTCAACTATGCCGAAAAGCACGGTATTACAGGTACCGATGCCGAAGCGCTTGCCGCACTGCGGGCGCTTGATGCCGAAACAGTGGTAGACGGGCTTAACCTGGCAGCGATGTTTAACCCCGCGCAGACCAATAAACCCACCTGGGCTGGGGGCCCTATGCAGGATGGCGAACTCATTACACAGACAATCAGCGATGCATTGCAACAAGGAAACCTTGCCGATGTGGATGTGATGGTGGGGGCAACCAGTATGGATATTGGTGGTAATCCTTTTAAGGATAAAGACGCCCTGTTTGCATCGTTTGGCGAGTACGCGGAGCAGGCGCGGAAGGTTTACGATCCCAGCGGCCAGGCGCCATTTCAGGTAGTTGGTTACGCTGTAGGTCAGGATCGCACTATGCAGGAGCCGGCTCGTTACATTGCCGAGCAAATGACCAGCCACGGGCAGCAAGCGTACTACTATCGGTTTGGTACGGTAGCGCAAAGCAGTGACAACCCAGGCGCGCCCCATGCGTCGGACATTCCGTTCTTCTTTGATACCGTTGCCGAAAAGTATGGTGATGCGCTCACGCAGCAGGATCAGGCCGCGGCCTCTGCTATTCATCAGTATATTGTGAGCTTTGCTAAAACGGGTAAACCTGTCAGTGACAACGCGGCGCAGTGGCAGGTCTTTGCGCCTGAGCAATCCAATATGTTGAATATGACCCGCAACGGCGATATGCAACATGGTACTGATCCCTGGAAAGCACGACTGGATGTGGTGAAAGCCGCCGTAGAAAGCAGCAATTAAATCACGCAAACCGTATTAACCATGCTCTGCCTGACCTATAATACGCCGCTCTGCAGGGGCAGAGCGGGTTTTAAAGAGCTTGGTTTGGAGAGCGTGGTTTGGTAAACAAGTTTGATGTGATTGTGATCGGCGCCGGCGCCGCCGGGCTATTCTGTGCTGCCGAGGCAGGCAAGCGCGGACGCCGTGTGGCAGTGCTCGAACACGCCAAAAAAATTGGCCGTAAAATTTTAATGTCTGGTGGCGGGCGCTGTAATTTTACCAACATGTACGCCAGCCATGAAAACTTCCTCTGTACTAACCCCCATTTTTGCAAATCGGCGCTAAGCCGTTATACCCAGTGGGATTTTATCTCTCTGGTGGCTGAGCATGGTATTGCCTATCACGAGAAAACCTTAGGGCAGCTCTTCTGCGACGACTCAGCTAAAGACATTGTTGATATGCTCTTAAGCGAATGTAACAAGCACAATGTAACCATAACCACCCGTTGTGAAATTCAAACGGTGACTAAAAACGATGATGGTTTTGCGTTGTCTACTTCGACGGGCGACTATGCCTGCGAATCGCTGGTGGTCGCCACGGGTGGCTTAAGTCTGCCCAAGCTGGGCGCGACCCCCTTTGGCTATCAAATTGCCGAACAGTTTGGCCTTAACGTGCTGCCAACCCGAGCGGGATTAGTGCCCTTTACCCTACACGAAAAAGACAAAAACATCCTGGCAGAGCTTAGCGGCGTGGCCATAGATACCTATGCGAGTTGCAACGACACAACATTTCGGGAAAATACGTTATTTACCCATCGCGGCTTAAGTGGTCCGGCGATGCTGCAGATCTCCAGCTATTGGCAGCCCGGCGATACCTTGCATATTAATGCTGCACCCACTTTCGATGTGGCCGAAAGTTTAGCCGACGCACAATTAAAGAATCCTGATTCTTTAATAACAACCTGGCTGACCCGGCATTTTCCAAAGCGCGTGGCAGCGACCTTTTGCGAGCTCAATCAGTGGGAAAATAAGCCAGTAAAACAACTCAATAGCAAACAAGTTGAGGCCATCGCTGACTTTTTTGCCGACTGGCAAATTAAGCCCAATGGTACCGAAGGCTATCGCACTGCCGAAGTCACCCTGGGCGGTGTGGATACCGATGAGCTCTCGTCCAAAACCATGATGAGCAAAAAAGTAGAACAATTGTTCTTTATTGGAGAGGTGGTGGATGTGACCGGCTGGCTGGGCGGCTATAACTTTCAGTGGGCCTGGAGCAGCGGGTGGGCCGCAGCCCAGTATGTGTAATTACTCGCAACCGGCACAAGTCAAACGCCCTGTGATGTGGGGTTTGTCTTAACAAGCCATGCGTTTATCGTGAGTTACAGGCAAAATCATTGCGCCATGAATGGTCAGGTTCTATGCTGCTTAAACATCATTGAGCGGATAAGGCGTGGAATGAAAACAAAGTTTTTGCTGTTCGGGTTTGTCTGTGCCCTGCTAATTGCCTGTACTGATAGCAGCACTACCTCAGGAGAGGGCGCTACCAATGCTATCACCGCTGTGGTCGATCCCTTTGAACAAAATGCCAGGCTTGGTCGAGGTATCAACCTTGGCAATTCACTGGAAGCGCCGAGTGAAGGCGACTGGAGTGTCACGCTCCACGAGGAGTATTTTCGCCTTATAAAAGAAAAAGGATTTGATAGCGTTAGGATCCCCGTGCGCTGGTCTGCTCATACTAGCGACACAGCGCCTTTTACCATTGATGAGCACTTTTTTGAGCGCGTAGACTGGGCCATTGAGCAGAGTCTTAAAAACGATTTAATGGTAATCATTAATGTGCATCATTATATGGAGATATTTGACGATCCGGCCGCCGAAGAAGCTAAGTTTTTGTCTCTGTGGCAACAAATTGCGAGTCGTTACGCCAACCAGTCGTCGGATTTGATATTCGAAGTGTTAAACGAGCCGCACCATGAACTCACCGCCGCGCGCTGGAATAAATTACTGCCCAAAGCGATTAATGTAATTCGCGCGACAAACCCGCATCGAACCTTATTTATCGGTGCTGCCGAATGGGGCGGCGTACCGGGGTTACTTAAATTAGCCATTCCTGACGATGACAATCTTATTGTTACCGTGCATTACTATGAACCATTTAAGTTTACCCACCAGGGCGCAGGGTGGGTAGAAGATGCCGATGAATGGCTTGGCACCGAGTGGACCGGCACGCCTGAGCAGGTAGACGCCATAAGGGAGCATTTTCAGACGATTGTGGACTGGGCTGAAGCTCGTAATTTACCTGTTAACATTGGTGAGTTTGGTGCATACAGCAAAGCTGACTCAGCCTCGCGGGCTAAGTGGAGCAGTGAGGTGGTACGCTTTGCTTTGGAAAACGAGATGAGCTATCACTACTGGGAGTTCGCATCCGGATTTGGTATTTACAATCCACGCACTGAACAGTGGGATACCCAGCTACTTAACGCGCTGGTGAATACTCAGGCCAACTAACCCGGGACTGCCCGAATCTGCTTTGTGACTGCCGACAAACAGGCTACCCTTCAGTGCGCGCTGAAGGGCAGGCAAACCGTGCTTAATCACCTCGTAACCACGCTTGTTTAGCGTTGATTCAAGGGCTTGGGTTGGCTGATAACTGCGTCAGTAAACCGCTGAGGATTTCATCGGTATCATCGAGCAGATAATCTTTAATCGCAATATCGGGTATAACGCCCTGCTCGGCGGTACTGCCGTTCACCCGCACGATGTGTCCTTTAGCAATTTTCACCACAATGGCCGTGTGCGGCAGCGTAAATTGAAATTGCGAGGCGTACAAACTCGGATAGTCGCCGGTTTCCTCACCCACAATAGTCGCCCAGCCATAATCTTGTATTTGTGCGGCGGTTACGCTTGCCTGTGAGTGGGACTGTCGGTTAACCAGCACATAGACATCCCCGCTAAAGCGTTGGTTCTCGGGGGCCGGCGCATGGGGCTTGAAATCGAATTCATAACGTTCGCCATCTTCATGTTCTATGATTGAGCGCCAGTATGGCTGACTTAAGTCGCGGTGACGATGGGTATCTGCTTTTAACAGTGCACTGGTACGCAGCGTAAATTCCTTGTGCCATTTAAAGGGCTTGTCGGCAATGTAGGACACAAGATAATCACTGAAGGCATCATTGCCGCCACTATTATTGCGTAAATCGATGATCAGGTTTGGTTTGGCTGCTTTGTTGATGCGTGTAAAGGCGTTATCAATAAAATCCTTATAGGCTTGCTGATCACCTGAGAAGCTGCCCGGATTTAAGTACGCTGCCTGGGCAAAAAAACTAAGCTCCATTTGTGCATCCAGAATTTCGTCTTTTTTGGTTTCAAATCCCTCGATCACGGCAATCGAAGACACTGAATGACGAGTGATTTTATCTGCCGTTTGCAAGCGAATATCAAACTGTGATTGTTCTCCGAAGGCATACCAGTAATAGCGCGGAAACGAATACACCTCCAGCTTGGTATTTTTAAAATAGGCACGCTCAGCCGATATCAAAGGGTGAATGTCTGCCAGAATGGCAGACATGTTGCGACCGTTTATGGATAGCACTTCGGCACCTATCCTGATGCTTTTGTCATTGGAATAATTAGCCCTTACCCGCGCTGTGCCGTTCTCAAAAGCAATATCAATGGGGAATAAACGGCCCCCCGCCTGTGCGTATTGAATGTAGGCGGCCGCCGGAAAGTCTATTTCGGTATGGCCATTGTTTAGCGTCGCGACTAATTGCTGAAAATGGCGGGTGGTGTCTAGCAGCGAATACGAGGTGTCGTTAAGGTTGCGCCTTATTGCAGTGTATTTAGACTCGAAGACCTGCGGTGAGACATAGGCAAAGGGCTTGTAGTGAGTGTCTATCAGGGCGTGATACAGCGTATCCAAATCCTCAATAACCTGTTGCCGGGTAAAGGTTGCGGTAGCGGTAAATCCTGAAACCGGCACGAGCAAACAGGTGCAGAGCATAAATAAAGGTAAAGTCAGGGTTTTCATAGACGGCTCATTAAAGGTCTTTAAAGCCATAATCGTAAAGAGACGGCGGTGAAGAATCCTGACAAAAGCCTCGTATTTTTCGCCACTTCACAAAATGATATACTGCAAATGGTAGAGTTTATCCTGTAAATGCAATGACAACGGAAATTATTCGAATAAATGAATGGAACATCGATCTGCTGACGGGTGAGATGTATCGTGCGGGTGCTGGAGCCGGGCAGGTTGAAGCGGCCAGATTGGATCCGCTGTGCGTTCAATTATTACGCGTGTTGGCAGAACATGAAGGCGAACTTGTTAGCAAGGCATTTTTAATAGAAGCATTATGGCCAGAGACTTACGTGAACGAAGATGCATTGGCGCGATATGTCTCAAGACTCAGAAAGGCGATTGGCGATACGCCAAAAAATCCGCTGTTTATCGAAACTCTGCCCAAGCGAGGTTATCGCTTAGTGGCAAATTCGGTGAGCCGGGTTGCTCCTGATTCTGAGCCTGCGCCTGCGTCTGGTTCTGAGTCCGAACCTGAACCTGAGGCGTCTGAACCACCGACACCTTCCGCTTCGCGTACCTCTCCCGTTTCGTTCTATGTCTTTGGGATCATCGCATTGATAACCGCGCTCATCATTGGTGTGTATGCCGTTAATGATGAGATGTCACAAGGCTCACCGGATCAGGTTGACGGGTTGTTAGCGCAGGCGGACGTGTATTATCACCAGGTAACCCGCAAAGACAACGAAATGGCGCTATCGCTTTATCAGCAAACCCTCGCGCTTAACCCTGATTCGGCCAGCGCATTATCTGGCATGGCCAACGCGCTGGTGCAAAAAGCCATACGTTACTCGCCCGACAACGACCCGGCACAGTGGCGCGCCATGAGCCTGAAACAAGCGCTGCAGGATAACCGCTTGAGTCGCGACCAAGCCAGACAGTTTCTCTCAAGAGCATTAGTGTTTGCCGAAAAAGCGGTAGCTATGGCGCCCGACAATGCCCGCACCCATAAAGCGAAAGGCTTTGTATTATCGGCGCGGGGCAACCTCAACGACGCTTTGACAAGCTATAAAACTGCGCTGTCCATCAATCCGGGTGCATGGGATGTGTTGGTGAACATGGGCGAGCTTCACGAGCTGTTAAATTTACCTCTGGATGCTATCGCCTACTATAAACAAGCATTTGCGGCAATGGGCCAGTTTCCCTTTGAGCAGGCCAGTCACGGCAGGGCATGGCGGGCTGAAATGGGCGTCAATATTGGCAACAAATACCTCGAATTAAATAATCTTAATGACGCTGAAATCTGGTTCAGACATGTGCTGTCGTTTGCGCCTTTTCACACCAGGGCCACGCAGCAGCTCGCAAACATACTGGTTACCACAAACCGCGAAAATGAGTCACAGCGTTTATGCTCGGCCTATACAGAGCGTATCGGCGAACCCGCGTGTATTTAAGGCTCGCACCGGGAGCCGTCAGCGATCAATACGCCCTCGACGATAGTGCAGCGATGCAGGGATTCGCGCTGCGCCTGGCGAAATCAACCCATTGCTTATTACTGATTGTTATCAATAAATTGGTTGAACTGACGATTAACCGCAGGCCAGCTGCCATCAGCGGTGTTACTCAGTATAACCTGGTCAAGGCTGTCGCCATCGGCCAGGTGCCCGACCAGATCCTTAAAAATATCGTTACCCCGGGTGGCCAGTAAAAAGCGCTTAAACCAGGCTGATTGCTTGTAAAAGCTCACGTAGTCGTGGTCGCCGGATTTCATGGTGATAGTGGTTGTCTGGCCCGCTTTTTTTTGTTTCATTACGGCCATTATTTTTTCTTTCATGGCAGCAAACACCGGGTGCTCCTGCACAATAAAGTCTTCAATCAGTGCTCGTTTAAAATCACCGGTTAAGCGACTTGCTGCCACGTCGCCGGATTCACAGTGGATAGCTACCGCCTCGTCAAGCCAGTCAGGTGCCGCAATATGCCCGTAAACAGGCATGCCCATCACGTCTTTTGTTTGTTTTAACCCGTTACTTTCCAGTGTGCCAATAAACCACGAGTGGCAGAGCTCATGGGCTATCACGGCATATTCAGAACCGAGTGTTGCTGTTTTCGACTGGATTTGATCCAGTGACAGGGTCAGCGAACGATTAGCAGAGCGTGGCAATGCAACGTTCGCCGCTTCTGCCTGGGTTGCCACCAGGGTAACGTCTACCGGCGACGGAGCTCCAATCAGCTCAGTATAGCGGACCAGGGCGCGGTTGAGGTGCTCGCCCCAGGCGCTTGAATAAATCTCCGGGGTAGAGAAAAACCGCACGCCGGTATTTTGGTACTGAAGACCAAAACCGACTTTATCATCTTTAGGCGCTTGTGGCTCACCCGGCTCACCCGGCTCACCTGTCAATGAAACCGAATGAGCTCCCCATGTCAGGGCCAGTAATAATACCGTGCTGATAATGATTTTTGTGCTGCACATAAGGTTATTCACTCTCCATAATAATAGTTAGCATAATAATTAGCGGCCATGGCCACTTTGGACGTGGCCCGGTTCTCAGCGGCTGATTTACATTAAGCCGCACTTATCAGTAAGCGCTAAGACTGAGCAAAAATCCTGACAAAATAATCCTATTTTTTTGCTGATTTTACGTTATTATTTTAATATCTTTATGTAAAGACAAAATTAATGCGACCAGCAAAATTCACCAGGAGTCAGTACCTTGCGATTCACATTTGTTTTTAACACTTCATTACTATTACTCGTGCCACTAATAGCTGTGAGCGCTTTCGCTGGCAGCAGCGGCGCTCAAACTGCGTATTCTGAGCAGGTTAACCATATTGCCACGGCGTATCATGACGTCTTTGGTTTTGCTGGCACTGTGAAGGTGGTTAAAGGCGGAGAAGAGATTTACAAAGCCAGCTTTGGCGATGCTAACCGCGAATTTGACGTGCCCAACTCGCCGTCGCACAGAGTGTCGATTAATTCGGTGTCGAAAGTCTTTACCGCCGCTGCGGTACTGAAATTAGCGGAAGCCGGCAAGGTCAGTTTGCATACGCCCATTGCGCAATATTTACCGGAACTTAAGGCAAGCTGGCGCGATGAAGTTACCCTGCATCATTTGCTGACCCACACCAGCGGTTTGCCGAGAGAGTCCGGCATTGCATCGCACCAGTCGCTGACATTTGAACAACAAATCGCCATGCTGATAGAGCAACAATCACTGTTGTTTACGCCCGGGGAGCGTTATGAATACTCTAACGCGGGGATTACGCTGCTCGGGCGCATTGTTGAAAATGTCAGTAAAGTGCCCTTTAGTGAATTTATAGCCCAACAGATCCTCGAGCCTCTTAAGCTGCCAAATACCGGCGTCTACACCGGTAATACAGTGGTTGAACGACAGGTGACCCCCTACCATATGACACCCGATGGGGTGTCAACAGCGCAAAGAACCAAACACCTGGGTGACAACGCAGGCGGCGGAATGTATTCAACGGTCGATGATCTGTATCGTTTTGTGGTGGCGCTGGAAAGTTACCAGCTATTAAATGAAGCCATAACCAATGCCATGTTTGCTGCGCATATTCAATCACAGGATGGAGATTCTCACGGTTATGGCTGGACATTAAAACCCTTTGGTGACGGCATGCTAAGGTTCGCGGCAGGGAGCGGCTATGGCACCAAAAGCGTGATGGTTCGCTCGCCTGACACCGAGGATTTTATTGCGATTACGTCCAATTGGGGAAACACGCCTATTCTGCCCCTGATGGGTGATATTTTTATGGCAATTAACGATCTGCAATATGCCATTCCCGATACCAATATGTTGCCTTCTGCAGATAGATACCAGCCATTTCTGGGCCGGTATGTCTTTAAAGCGGATGAACTTCAGCGTCATTTAATGATGGATAGCAACATCGTCACCTTGCAAAGTGTGGACGGAAAACTGTTTCTGAATGACGAGCTGTTAGCTAAAAAGCCCGATGATAAACTGGGCCTGACATATACCAACGAACTTACAATCGCGTTTAAGGACCAGCAAATCATCATTGAGATTAACGGCAACACCCTTGTGGGTACCAGGCGTTAAACCATCGCTGCGGCGCTTAGGTTTGTTGTATAATTTACCGATTCAAATGTTGCCGGGTAGTTTACCATTAATAAAATAAATCAGGTTCCGGCCCTTTTAGCGCGGGCAGAACAACAGTGGAAAAACCTGCATCCGGAGTTACCGGTTGATGAAGCTGCGCTAATCGGGTGTTTGATTGGCATCGGCGCAAACGCGGACGAAGTGGGCATGCGGGTGCTGCGCAAGTTTAAATTAACCCAAACTGAGCATGATGTTCTGGCCTGTGCACGCCGACAAGGTGCTCCCCACATTGTTACCCCTTCGCTGTTACTGGAAGAGGTTCGCATTACGTCTGGTGCGCTAACCACATGCCTTAACCGACTCACAGCCAGGGCGTTAGTCACGCGCCCGAGCAATACCCGGGATTTGCGCGTAAAGCCGGTTCAGTTAACCTCCGAGGGGCTTGAGCTTATTGAGCAAATTACGCAACTGAGATTCAAAATGGCCGGGGAGGTACTGGCGCACTTTTCACCGCAAAAGAAACAACAGCTTAAACAACTGTTACTGGATTTTAATGAAGGTCTCAAAAACGTTAATCCGGATTGATATCAGCGCTGCGCACTAACCTCAAGGTTACACTGACAACCGCCTCGCAACCTGCGGGGCTTTCATCAGCCATTGTAAGTGTTAATAATAACAGGCTTTGCCAATAGCTGAGGTGATGGTCTTTTCCTGCCATTTTCACTGCTGAAAATCATGGGCTACAGGCATAAAAAAACGGTTGGTCACCTGATGGGACCAACCGTTTTTTAACGGTGTAATTTACCTTTAACAGGCGCTGGTTGCTATGCTAAGCATGCAGGCCAGCGACCTGTTGGGTTTTATTGCATAGTAAAGTTAACACCGAAGAAGAATGTCCGTCCGCGAGGACCTGTTGGCCAGGCTTCCTGGGTGGCAAACGGTGTTTCGTTAGTGATGTTGTTCACACCACCAAATACCGACAGACTCTCATCGACGCGATAATTTACGTTATAGTCATGCATAATGGTGCTACCAAAGAAGCCACTGGCATCGCCGTAGATCTTACTGGCATCACCTAACCCAAGAGAGCTTTCTACCTCACCATAAGCCTGACGGCTTTGATATGTGGTTTGGAATGCCATGTTCAAATCACCAAGGGTCCAGCTCAACTCAACATTACCAGCCGTTTTAGGAGACTGAATTTCTTCCAGACCCACATCGTTATCTGTTGGATCGGTAGGATTGAAGAAACGGTTGAGTTCTTTCTGCCGGGTACCGACTACACTAATACCAAAGTCACTTGCACCTATACTAAAGACATAGTTTGCAGAGAAATCGATACCTTCAGCTTCAACACGGGCGAAGTTGATTTCACCAGTTGTTAAGTCATTTAAGCCGCCATCGGAACGACGAGCAAACTGGTTACAAAAACCAAGTGCCGGATAGTTTACTGAGTCGAAACAACCGTTGAGTATATCCGCTGCATCTACCGCAGAGATAGCATCTTCAATTTCAACACTCCAGTAATCGGCGGTCAGGGTTAACCCTTCAATAAAGCTGGGTCTGAATACAGCACCGAATGTCACGGTTTCAGCGGTTTCTACATCCAACTCAGGGTTACCACCTGATGTACCAGAGAAGCGGGCAGTCAGTGGGTTCAGCCAGATATAGTTACCGTCCGCATCCAGTATGTCAGATAAGGGTACACCTGCTGCCTGTAAGTCGGTTACACAGTTCGCCTGGCGAGATGAAGTACCTGCGCTGATATTAGCCGGGTCACAGGGATCAGTATCTAAATTAACAGTGATAGGCAACTGCGGATCAAACAATTCGGTGATGTTTGGCGCACGTACTGCCTCAGACACGGTACCGCGTAAGTTTAATTCTTCTACCGGGCTGTATGACACACCTACCTTCCAGGTAGTTGTTTGCCCAAGGGTAGAATAGTCAGCAACTCGCACAGCACCGTCTACGGTAAATTCGTAAGCGAAGGATCTGTCCATAAAGATTGGCAGGCGCACTTCTAAAAAGGCGTCGACAACGTCGTATTCACCAGCGGTATTAAATTGTTGCACGTTGTCTATACCGGTCAGGAAGTTCAACCAGGGCGATACCGTGCTAACCAGCTGACCTGCTGTGTATGGCGTACCTTCTGGTAAAATACCACGCTCCAGCGGATCGAGTCGGTTGTCACTTGATTCTTCGCGGTACTCAAGGCCGGTTGCGTAACCCAGTGAACCGTCTAATACGCTGTCTAAGAAGTTGAACTGACCAACGCCGGTAAGGCTAACGACAGTTTGCTCAACGGTTAGCTTATCCTGCTTTCTGGCAGTAATAAAATCCTGGGCTTCTTCACTGGCTGCAAACAAACCAAATGGGTTGAGCGGCGCACACTGGCCATCGCCTGGCGTAAAGGTATAGTAGCGGTCACTCGAGAACGCGCCATCAGCGTAATTTTCGTTGTAAGCGAAATAATCAATTTCATAAGCCGCTGTTGGGTCGATATCAGAACGACATACCGGGTTGCCATCCGGGCCCGTGGTCACATCCATGGCTGCAAACACCCGGTCAGTAATTTGATCAGAGTAATTGGTTGTGTTGGTAAAGCTACCGTGGTTAATGGAAAATTCCAGTGAGTGATCGTAAGAATAATCCCAGGTAAAGCCACCAACAAAGCGTTTGGTTTCACGAATATACTGGGTTTCATCGTCATCCCAACCAATGGCATCCTGCGTCAGCAGCAGACCGCCCGTCTGGGCAACCACAGGCTGCATTTGCTCAGGAATAAACGGGTTATCAGCCTGGATAAACAATGTATCGTAATAGCTGTCATATTCGGCATAGAAGTTGGTTTCGGCGCGAACGTATTTGGCTTCAAAGAATCCATTGATTTCGTCAGTGATTTGATAGTTACCGTTCAGGTTAAGAATTAACTTATCGGTATTCGGCATCAGGGTATCGTTATCAAAGTTAAATCTGGCGCCATTACCGCCACTACTCAATAAGCCGTTATATATCGGACCATCCTGATTCACGCTGATTGAGCCATCCGGGTTGGTAATCCAGCAGCCGGCAAGATAATCGTCTCGACCCGCGCGAGATTCCTGACAGTCTGGCACACCATTACCGTTGATATCGACATAGTTAATGTCACGGCCACCGAAGGAGGGGGCAATAGAGCCTTCATTAGAGGTTAACCAGTAGCGTACGTCACTGGCCAGTATTCTGGTAGGGTCGTCCGGGCTGGTGGGCACAACTGAAGATATGCCGTTGTTGCGTGACCAGCTGCGATCGCCGTGTAGAAGCTCTTCTTCTCGTTCCAATGAGGCGGTGAATACGATGTTACCTTTATCGTCGTCAAAGTTTTTACCAAAAGCGGTATCTAACGCAAAAGAACTACCACCGGATGACTCAGGCACAGCGCCTGTGGCATTAATTTGCACACCTTCAAAATCGTCTTTTAAGATGAAGTTTACAACACCGGTTACGGCGTCAGCACCGTATACCGCCGATGCACCACCAGTGGTGACTTCAACACGCTCAACCAGGGCGCGAGGGATAGTACCCACATCCACCGCTTGAGAACCACGGAAACCGGCCACATGGCGGCGACCGTTAACCAGGGTCAGGGTTCTGTCAGCCCCTAATCCGCGTAAGTTAAGCGAGTTTGAGCCGGTATCGGTGTTTTCGGCAGTGACCGATGAAATCAAGGCCGGAATGTCGTTTACGATGTCAGCCAGGTTAAGCTCACCTGACATGGCAATGTCTTTGGCATTTAATGATTGTACCGGTACCGATGAAATAACGTTGGGATCGGTTGGAATGCGTGAACCGGTAATATCAATAACTTCGACCGCTTTTAATTCCTCTTCCTGAGATTCCTGTGCCATCGAATTGGCTGCGTAACTCATTCCGAGCGCAGTCGCGATGCATAACGAAACGGCTGACCGTTTTACGTTAAGTTGATGCTTGTGTGTACCCATAGTGGTTTCCTCAACGACTTTTTATTATGTTTTATACGAATAAACAATTTATGCAGCATACTCTGTGCCATTATTAACAGGGCTTGAAGGTGCTGGCCTTGCGCACAGGCGCAGACACAAAAGGTGCGGCATCGATCAATTATAGAGCAATATTATGCACTGCAATAGTGCGTGGTGTGCAATTGCATGGCAACGCATCGTATTACTGAGAAGTTATTCGCTCGATGTGGTCAGCCTTAAAAGCGGCGCTGTGCTAACACTGCAGGTGACAGGCTTCCTTCAAGTTCACTGAGTTCGGCAGCTACAGACTCCCAGGCCCCTATTCCTCTGGCATTAATTGGCTCTCGTACCTGTTCACTGCTGGCGGTGTGAATCGCCCGCTCGGTGTTATGAAAATCCAGACAGTTCTGTTCATAACTTAAGCCAATATGGTGCAATATGTGTTCGATTTGTTGCTGCGGCGACCGGACCAGAGCTTCATACTGCACGGTTAATACCTTGCCGGGTAATGCGTTTGACCAGTATTCCATCAGGTTAACATAGGCATTGTAGGCGGCACCGATATGACTAAGGTTATAGCTGAAATCCACGCCCGAATGAAAATACTGTTTATACAGGCTTAGTCCGCAGTCCATGGGGTTGCGCCGCACGTCAATAATCACGGCATGAGGGAGAATTTTATGGATCAGACCTATCAGCCGAAAATTGAAGGGTTGCTTGTCGGTAAAATAGCGACAGTTTGCAGAGCGGAACAATGCGCCATCATCAAGATAAGCCTGGCCAAACGCCGACAGTTCTGCGGCGCTGAACTTGCCGATAGCGTCTGACAGGCCTGCATTATATTGTTCGCGTGCATGTTGATGAGCGCGTCGTTCAATGCTGGGTAACGTGGGCTGCTCAATGGTGCCTTCTATCTTACTGTGACTGGCCAGCATTTGCTCAATGAGGGTAGAGCCAGAGCGCGGTAAACCGACAATGAATATAGGGATGCATGTTTGATCTATTTGGTTGGCCTGCACAGCGAGCACATCCTGACTATAGGATTTCATGCGCGCTGCAAATTCGTTTTGCATAACCGCCGGTTGATAATGAGCGCAATTGACGAGCCGGTTTGCCTCTTTATAGAGCGCCATCGTCTGCGCGGCAGAACTCTCCGCTTCACTGAGTTTTGCATAGGCAAATGCAGCGACGGGGTTTTTCTGGTCAGCCCCTCCGGCCTGCAGTAACGATTCGAGTTTTAGTCTATCTTCGGCACTAAAGTCGTAATTTTTAAAATCGGCGAGAGCCCACCAGGCCTCTGCATTGCGCGGGTTAGCCTGCAAACTCGACTGCAGGCAGTCAATGCTTTCGTTACGTCGGCCCATAATCCGTAATGTCTGGCCACGTCTTAAATCCAACAGGCTTTGCTTTTGTTTATCGTTCCCTGTATGGGCGCCAGCCCGCTGGCAATATTCGAGAAGCTCGCCGTACTGGCCATATTTAAACAACAGATCGATAAGGGCTGACAAGGTATCAAAACATTCATCCAATTCAGCTAATACCTTTGCGTTGGCAATGGCCCGGGCAAAATAGCCGGCTTTGACATAGCTGTCAGTTAACAGCTTACGCAGCGTGACATTAGCCGGCAAATGCGCCACAGCCTGCTCCAGTAAGTCAATGCTTTGCAGGGGGGTATTCTTGGTCAGAGCGATGCTTGCCAGGGTAAAAATTGCTTTGGGGTGGTGCGCTTGCTGGTGCAACATTTGACGGGCAATGCTGGCGGCGTCATCGAGCTGATTGTGTTGCATGCATTGCTGTATGCGCTGAAAATCTTGTTTTAATGGATCGACGCTGTCGGCATGCTGAGCAATCTGCACAGACTCTTTTTTATGTCCGACTTCAAACAAACATTTGCTGAATAACAACCAGCCCTGATAAAAGTGTGGGTATTGCTGTACCGCCTGATACAAAAGCTTTATTGCGTCGGTAAGGTCACCTGCTGAGATTAGCAAGTTCGCCTGCGTTAATACTGACTGTGTGGGTTGTTGCGACATAGATTGATTAACCACGCAATAAAGGCTTCTGCACTGATAAGGCAAAAAAGGCTACCAGCTATTATTTTGCTCTGCAACAAAGCTGTCAGGTAATCCACAAACCGTTGGAATAACCTGGTAAAACAGCAATGCCCGTTGCGGCGCCTAGCGCCTGACTAAAGAATCTCGTTTCACGATAGTCGGGGTGTACTTAAAGGTGACATTATCTTGTGGTTGATTACCCGCGGCATAATGTATGGCTAATTCAGCCGCTTTTGCTGCCATGGCTTCGATAGGATAACGCAGTGTTGTGAGCTTGGGGCGGCAGTATTGGGCCAGTATGACGTCGTCATAGCCTATCACTGACACTTGCTTAGGAACGTCAATGCACCGATCCTGCAGCAGGGTCATTGCGCCGGCTGCCATGGCATCATTGTAGGCCAGCACCGCTGAAAAATCGGTACTGGCTGAAAGTACGTTGCGCATAGCCTGCATGCCGCCTTCCTGGTCCGGCGATGCGTACCCAATCATACACTCATCCAATTTAAGCCCCGCCGCGTCAATGGCTTGCCTTATGCCCTCGAGCCGCTCGTTGGGATCATCAATATGGTAATCACTACTGATAACAGCAAGCTGCCTATGGCCTTGTGATAGGGCGTATTCGGCCATCAACCGACCGCCGGTAACGTTGTCCAGCCACACACAGCGATTGGCTATTTGCGCAATGTAACGATTAATTAGCACAAAGCCTGGAATTTGCGCAGCAAAGTTAATCAGGGTGGTATCGTCGAGGGTTTTGCTGTGTACGACCATGGCATCAACCCGATATTCCATGAGGGTTTCAATTGCTTTAAGCTCGGTACGTTCTTCGATAGAACCAGCGCTTAGCAGTATCTGCACATTATTGTTGCGCGCGACGGTTTCCACTCCATGTGCGAGCATGGCAAAAAAAGGATCGCGAAGCTCAGCAACTACCACACCAAGCGCGGCGTTTTTTTGCGTTACCAGCGCTCTGGCATTAGCATTGGGGCGGTATCCCAACTCCTGCATCACCTTTTTGACATGCTGACGGGTTTTCTCGCCAACTTTAGGACCATTGTTTACGACCCGTGAAACCGTAGCTAAAGACACCCCGGCTGATATTGCGACATCTTTTATTGTAGCCATGACACTGTTATTTTTTCCGATGGTTTGTATCTGTATGTGCGCTGCGCATTCACCCTTTCTATAAAGTGCACGGGGTTCTTGCTGCAAATATTGCAAACACTACGCTAAAACGTATAAGCTTACTATAAAATTAAGGGTAAACGTTTACCCTTTCCCTGAAAATACAATTATGCGAGTGTTTTATGAGCAATCCTTTTGACCCAACTAACGATCCCCATCGTCGTTACAATCCGATGACCGGGGATTGGGTATTGGTATCACCACACCGCGCAAAGCGGCCGTGGCAGGGCCAATCTGACGAGCCATCCAACGAACCAAAGCCAGCTTATGATCCGAATTGCTATTTATGTCCGGGCAATACCCGGGTCAATGGTGAACGCAATGAACGTTACTCAGGTACCTTTATTTTTGAAAATGATTTTGCGGCGCTAAAGAAAGATACCGTTGCCGCGTCAGACCACGATGAGCTATTCACATTTGAAACCGAGCAGGGCTGCAGCCGGGTGATTTGTTTTTCACCTGATCACAGTAAAACCTTGCCAGAGCTTACCCATGAGGAACGGTTGCAGGTGGTTGAGTGTTGGAAAGCACAAACGGCAGAGCTGGGCAAAACCTATGGCTGGGTGCAGGTGTTCGAAAACAAAGGTGCAATGATGGGGTGCTCTAATCCACATCCTCATGGGCAGGTCTGGGCACAACAACATCTCCCTACTGAACCGGCTAAAAAGTGTCGGCAATTCGGTGACTATTTTGCCAGGCATGGTCGCAGCATGTTGTTTGACTACGCACAGCGAGAAGTAGAAAAGCAGGAGCGTGTGGTGTGCAGCAATGACGACTGGCTGGTGGTAGTGCCTTACTGGGCGGCCTGGCCATTTGAAACGCTCCTTTTACCCCTTTTTAAGGTTCAGTCACTCGCCGTCCTGACGGCCAGTCAGTCCGCCTCGTTAGCACAGATTATTGGCGATATAACGGTGCGCTACGACAATCTGTTCGAAACGTCTTTTCCTTATTCGATGGGCTGGCATAGTGCACCCTTTGATGGCAAACCACATGATGAATGGCAACTGCATGCACACTTTTATCCACCGCTACTGCGTTCAGCGAGCGTCAGGAAATTTATGGTGGGCTATGAGTTAATGGCTGAAACGCAGCGCGACCTAACCCCTGAGCAAGCTGCGCAGCGGCTTAAAGCACTACCCGATACACATTATAAAAAGGTGAATGCGTAAATGAATAATCAGGTCCTCACAACCAAGTTCGACGCTTTCTATGGTATTGCGCCGCAATGCATTGTACAGGCGCCAGGTCGTGTCAATTTGATTGGCGAGCATACCGACTACAATGAAGGTTTTGTTTTCCCCGCTGCAATAAATTTTGGCACCTGGATAGCTGCCTCAACACGTGATGATAAGCAGGTTGTGGTCACGGCGCTGGATTACAACAATCAGCAAAATACCTTTGCCATCGATGATATCGCGTTTGATGAGTCTCAGGGCTGGGCAAACTATGTGCGTGGGGTGGTCAAAGTACTCCGTGCGGATTTTCCTCACATCGGTGGGGCTAACTTATTGGTAACGGGCGATGTGCCGCAAGGCGCGGGCTTAAGTTCATCGGCATCCTTTGAGGTGGCAACAGTAAAAGCCTTTGCACAGTTATATGATTTACCTATAGAGGGAGTTCAGGCGGCATTGGCAGGACAGAAAGCCGAAAACACTTTCGTCGGGTGCTCCTGTGGCATTATGGATCAGCTTATTTCAGCCATGGGGCAGGCCGGTCATGCAATGCTATTAGACTGCCAGTCTCTGACTATGCAGCACTGTCCACTGCCAGATTCCCTGCAGATAGTGATTATTAATTCCAACGTCAAGCGTGGTTTGGTCGACAGCGAATATAATTTGCGTCGCCAGCAATGCGAGGAAGGGGCTGCCGTTATGGGCGTATCATCATTACGGGGAGCAAGCCTTGGCCTGTTGGAGGATAACAGAAGTGCTATGTCCGATGTTGTATATCGACGCTGTTTGCATATCATCACCGAAAATTCCCGCACAATCACAGCAAGTAAAGCCTTGTCTTGCGGCGATATTGCGGTGTTAAGCAGAGCAATGGCTGAGTCTCACGTATCAATGCGTGACGACTTTGAAATTACCGTAAAACCCATCGATTATCTGGTCGACATAGTCGGCCAGCTGCTTGGCGAACATGGCGGCGTACGCATGACCGGCGGCGGCTTTGGTGGGTGTGTCGTGGCACTGGCGCCGGTCGACAAAGTGCCGGCTATTAAGCAGGTCGTTGCCGAAAAATACCCAAAAGCCACAGGGTATCAGGCGGATATCTATGTGTGTACTGCCGGCCAGGGCGCATTCGCTTAAACGCTGAATGCGCTCTGGGCTATCTGTATCACCACGGATAATCGGCAGGCAACACAATATTTTTGGCGGCCAGTCGTTGCTCTATTTTATGGCGTAAATTGACTAAATCGTCGGGCACTTTTGTGCCCAGTTTTTAACCCGGCACGGCGCCCTGGAAGAAGACCGCATCATTGGGGTGGAAACCGGCGGTTGTCCGCACACTGCAATTCGCGAAGATGCGTCGATGAATCTGGCGGCGATTGACGAGCTGCAGTCGCGCCATGCCGAACTCGATTTTGTGCTGGTGGAAAGTGGCGGCGATAACTTAAGTGCCACTTTTAGCCCGGAGTTATCAGATTTAACCCTGTATGTTATTGATGTTTCTGCTGGAGATAAAATCCCCCGTAAGGGCGGCCCGGGTATTACCAAATCAGATCTGCTGATCATTAATAAAACAGATATTGCTGACATGGTCGGTGCCTCACTGGAGGTAATGGACCGGGATTCGCGCAAGATGCGCGGCGACAGACCTTTTGTTTTTACTAATTTAAAAGCCGGCGAGGGCCTCGATGACATCATTAAATTCATCGAGGTAGAAGGCATGCTCACAAAACCAGAATAAGGACTCAATATGAAATTACTACTTACGGTATTAAGCTTGCTGCTTTGTTCAGCAGCACAGGCCCACGACGATCACGCTTTAAATGCAACGTTTCATGAGTTTTATCATTTCGCGTTTTATAGCTTGTTGGCGCTAGTGGTACTGAAAGGTATTCAGTGGGGCGTTAAACGCCTGCAAAAGCAAAGTAAAGAAGGGTAAAGTTGTGCGCCGGGTGACGTGACTCACCCGGCAAAAGTGGTGTTAAGCCAGGTGTTCGTTGAAAAAACCTAAGGTACGTTGCCAGGCTAATTCAGCCGCGTCGCGATCGTAACGGCCGGTGGAGTCATTATGGAACCCGTGATTAGCCCCGGCATACATGTGCATGGTGTAATCGACGTTATTGCCTTTTAAATCCTCTTCGTACTCAGGCCAGGTGGCATTCACCCGCTGGTCGAGCTCCGCTAACTGAATAAGCAGGGGCGCTGTGATGTTGCTGCGCAATTCTTTTGCCGCAGGTGTGCCATAAAAGGGCACGCCTGCCACTACTACATTTGGCACTGCAGCGACCAGCATGTTTACAATATAGCCGCCAAAACAAAATCCCACCGCGCCGAGCTTGCCGTTACCGGCTGAATGAGCTTTGAGAAATTGTGCCGCGGCAATAAAGTCCTGCTCGATTTTGGCTCTGTCCAGAGAGCGCTGCATGCTCCGGCCTTCGTCGTCATTGCCCGGATAGCCACCGAGTGGATGCAAAGCATCAGGCGCAAAAGCAATAAAACCGGCCTTTGCTGCTCGCCGGGCGACATCTTTGATGTACGGATTTAAACCTCTGTTCTCATGAACCACTAACACAAGAGGTGCTTTGGTGGTGAGGCGACTTGGTGTAACCAGGTATCCCCGGCCTTCACCGTGGCCTTTCTCTGAGGGGAAGTTTTCGTAGGTAGCAATAATGTCCGGATCGTTAAAGGACACCTGTTCGGCCAACGCGTAGTTGGGCAACAGCGCTGAAGAGAGCATGGTCATACTAAAGCCCAGTGCAGCCAGTGAGCCGAGCTTGGCCATAAAGGTGCGCCTGTCAATGATGCCATGGGCATATTGATCGTACCAATCGAACGCTTCCTGGGGAATGACTGGTGATGACTCCTGATGTTGCTGCACTGGCTTGTTCATAGCGGTTTACCCGTAGTGTGATGGTTGGTTATTTTTTATCTATTAACTATATGTGTTAATCGTTGCGCCCGATCACAAAATAATCAAAACCGCTGCAATATTCTTTTTTGCGGCTTCAGGACGCGGCGCTTGTTTTACTGTCATTCAGTATTTAGCAGATGCCATCGCCCTGGATGAGTCAATGCCTACTGATTGCCACCGCTTCATTTACAGTATTTGACTGCGCTCGTTATCAACAATCTGTTGCGATTGAAAAAAACTTTCAACATAAAGATAATTAAATGTAAAAAAACTACATATAAAAGGTGATCATGACAAGAAATACTCAAAATATGTAATTTAATTACGTAAACTACTTTCAAAATAATTTTAATCGTGCATAATACAACCATCGAGAGACAAAACTGTTGTTTAATTACACATTGAGGATTCACTATGAAACTTTCTACATTAGCTATTACTTTTACCCTGGCACTGACTTCTGCTCAGGCCTTTGCACAAAAAGTAGTTTTCAAACCAGTATCAGACAACCTTGAAACACAAGCCTGTCTGACTGCTGCTAACGACGGTTATTTTGCGGCACGTAAATTAATTCGTAAGAGTGGTCTGGATTTTGTTACTTTTTCAGCGACCGTGTCGTGTAACGGTGTAAGTTTGAAAAAGTTCGCAAACCTGTATGCTGACAATTCTGACGCTGTTGCCTCGTCGTTTGCGTTAGTTGCAAAAGACCAGGACGTTGCTACTCAAGCCTGTTTAGACGCGTTATCTATCGGCGAAACGCAAGCCCTTGCTAAGTATAACCTTGAAGGCGAAACAATTTTCTGTAACAGCAAGTCTATGACTAACTTTGTACGTCGTTACAACGCGCAAAACGTTGTGGTAAAAGCGAACTCAGCAGAGTAATCCTACCCTCGGGTATATGGAAACAAAGCTAATGGAAAGTTTGCCGGCCGCTGTTGCAGCGGCCGACATAGCACTGGATTTATTAGTTTACGTCGTCTGAAAAAAGCCCTTTAGCAGCGACTATCATAAGCTCCCAAACCCCTTGCCAACACATCGCGAAACCTTTCGCATTCAGCGCTTCTCGCGCCTGTTAAAGCACTATCATTATTATCACACTGCAAACCGAACCCAAACGCGGCAATCATTCGTCATTGCAATAACGGATAAATCTTTGGTCTTCGCCAGCGCTCCAATCCAGAATGATGTTGGGCTAACCGGCCCTGCGACGTTTGAAACCGTAAAAGTTATCGTTTGTTAAGCAAACTGCAAGGTAAAATACAACCAGTAGCTATGGTCGGGTTTACTAAAAAAAGTCGGTTGAGATGCGCTATTTATACCGTTTGGTTTTTGGGTGGCTAACTGCATGAACAGTCGGATTCCGGCGGCTTGATTTGCGCCTGTTATGGTGACTTCACATTGCTTTTGTATACAGCTTACGCCCTGTAATTTAAAATCCGGGTCGGTATTTGCTGCATAGAGTAAGTCGCTGAGTGCTTGTTCTGTGCGTTGGCGCCAGGCCAGATCTGTTTCCAGTGGAGTGTTCGCAACGGGGTTGGTCAGCAGAGAATTGTCTTCAGACACCTCTTTGAACATCCAGTCAGCATCTTCACCCAATGCTTCGCGCATGCGTTCTTTTAATTCCCGTAAATGGTTTTCGTGCCAGTATTCAAATTCCTGTTGTGCCATGGGGTATTTTTCTGCGGCCAATTGCTGTTCAGCTTGAGCAAGGGTAGCAGTTACCTTATCTGACTGTGCAGCTTGCAAAGGGGGCTCGGACGTTGCGTTATTTCCTGTATGAACAGAGTCCGTGTTACCAGATTCAGTATCGGTAAGTTGAGCAGATCTCATCGTCTGTGATATTACTTCAGGCGCATTATCTTCGGAAGTTGAGTCTGATGCAGTGCTTGAGTCAGGTTGCAAGCCAGGGCCCGGTTGCTTGTCTGTGTGGGTGGCATTAAGCGCTGTGAATTGTGAGGCCGTTGTTAACGGATAACGTTGACTCGTAAAGAATCCCGCTATAAAAAACAGTGTTACCAATATTGCGATAAATCCATACTTCATTTGTGCATCCTGCAAGTATTACGTTATGGGTGTGATTTTTTAATCTAATGTATACCTCTCATATTTGCACTACAAATGTTCAGATGACAGGTGATTGTCACGGCGGTCAGGTGTGGCTAAGTCAGGTTGGGTAAATCTTCGTGGTAGGCTATAACACCGTTACGGCCCAGCTTCTTGGCCGCATAGAGGGCTTTATCAGCCTGGCTGATTAATACGTCGCAACTGATACCCTCGGTAATGGTTGATACGCCCACACTGGCGGTAACATGAATATCATTAACCATGTGTAGTTGCTCTATCTCAGAACGGATCCGTTCAGCCAGCTCGAGTGATTTAGCGGCGTTAGACTCCGGTAGTAGTACTAAAAATTCTTCGCCACCGTAGCGCCCCACCGTATCTGAACCGCGTATGTTATTAAAAATACACTGCGCCAATTCATGGAGCACGTCATCGCCTACCTGATGGCCATGGGTGTCATTGACCTGTTTAAAATGATCGATATCGACCATCAATATTGAGAATGGACGGCGGTAACGCTCAAACGAAGAGTAGCACTGTTGGAGGCGCTCTATTATGGCGTAGCGACTGGCAATACCGGTTACCGTATCGGTATTGGCCTGCCGTTCGAGTTCAAGCGTACGTTGCTTTACTTTCTCTTCGAGGGTTTTATTCACTTCTTCAAGCTCGCTGCGCACCGCTTCGAGTTGGGCATTACGCTCTTGCAGCATTTCGATACTTGGTATGCGAATGAATGAGGGCATGAGACGCCATAAAAAAATGGCTGTCACAATAGATATGATACCCGTGAGAAGTTTAATCACCCCTTCGATAAAATAATACCCATGCCAGATATTGAGGATGCCAATAAGGTGAGATGCCCCACAAAACGCAATGAAGCAGGCAAATAATAACGCGAGCCAGCTGAACTCGATATCTTTACGCTTATGTATAAAGTAAAAAATACCAACGGGTATCAGTGCATAGGCCAATACCGTTGAGATATCGCCAGCAAGGTGCAGAAACAACAAATCGCCACGCCATAACAGGCAATGGCCATGGGGCATCAGGCTGCCGTCAAATATTCTGTCAAACAAATCAACCACCGTCCAAGCTCTCGCGCAAAAAAAACCAGAGGAATGTATGCCCCAGATACCATTGATTATAGGTCGGGTTTAACGTAATCGTTATTTTATATTAGTGCCTAAATATCATTGCGACCATTTTTAGGTTAATTAATGCCTATATTTATGTGTTGGTTTTTATTATTGACGTGCTGTCGCTGCATGTGAGCTGTGCTAAGACGAATAATAGTCGCCATAATTTGACATGCATGGGTTAGCATTGGGATAAAATAATCGGTAACCTAGTGCCATTCTCTCCTTGTTAAGCTGCTAAATACTCTTGTGACCTGGATCTTATTTACATTCATGGCGGTGTTGTTTCAGACATTTCGCAATGCCATACAAAGCAAGTTGAGCGGCACCGTGCCTACCATAGGGGTAACACTGTCGCGATTTTTATTCGCACCGCCCCTTGCTGCAATATACGTTACCGCCACATCGGTGTTTTTTAATGTTGGGGTACCGACATTTAATGCCACCTTCTGGTGGTTTGTGACACTGGCTGCAATATTGCAAATTGCGGCCACCTCGCTGATGGTCATCCTGTTTAAACAAAAGAATTTTGCGGTGGGGGCCGGACTGGCTAAAAGTGAAGCTCTTGCTGCCGGCGTTTTAGGACTGTTGTTCTTCGGCAGTGAGCTAAGTGCACTGGGCTGGCTGGGGATCCTGATTGGTGCTGTCGCGGTATTTGTATTGAGCGGCTGGCGCCGGGGCGGCGAGCTGTCGACTAAAACCGTGCTTGTTGGACTATGCTGTGGTACCTGTTTTGCGCTTACATCACTGTTTGTCAGAGAAGCCAGTCATGAATTGCCTATCCCCTTTATTCAGGCGGCGGGCTGGGTGTTGTTCTGGGTGTTAACCTTCCAGACAGTTGCATTAGTTGCTTTTATCGCCAGCCATCAGCCCGACACTTTCAAAAAGCTCGCGGCACAGCCGGGTAAAGTGCTGGCGGCCAGTGTTACCAGCTGTTTAGGATCCATAGGCTGGTTCACGGCGATGGCGCTTCAGCATGTCGCCTACGTTAAAACAGTGGGGCAGCTTGAAGTGTTAACCACTATGCTTATTTCAGTGATTTGGCTCAAACAGCCGGTAAAACAACACGAAATAACCGGTTTGTTGCTTATAGGGATTGCCGCGCTGTTAGTGATCTGGACTTAGGCTGCGGCGCAGCCGGGGCGAGTAGTAGAATGTTTAATTACCATTAATAAGGAAACGTATTGTCTTATTATCGCGATCCGGTGCTTTGTGAAGCACTGCATGCGCTGAGGCCGCAGTTAATGGAGGGCTTATCAGAGTATGCGCTAATCAAACTGTTACAACAGCCGCCCTGGTGCGTGTTTGAAAATGTTGATTTAGCTGATTCGCTGGTGATGTTCCGCTGCCATTTCGTTTTGTTCAATGCGCTCTACACGCTCAGTGATGCATGGCGGGAGCAGGGGATTGGCGAACTGCATATTCATACCCTGAAAATCAGGCTGCTGCCAGCCACGCATAGCCAGGCTGGGATTACTGAGAGCGACAGTCTTAAAGCTTACTATCTTAACTGGGATAATTTTACCACCACCACAAGCAGCGATGTGGATGCTTTACTTAACGATTTCTGGCAACGTATAACCACCGGTAACCCTGCTGAGGGCGATGTACAAGAAGCTCGCCAGGCTCTGGGTTTTGATACCCAGGAGCAGTTGTCTGCGCCTGTCATTAAAAAGCGTTATCGACAGTTGCTGCAGCGTCACCATCCGGATAAGGGCGGCAGTACCGAAGTTACACAGAAAATCAGCCACGCTTACCGGGTGTTATGTAATACGCTGAGTTAATCAGTTGAATTGTTGTGCGCTGTGTTTTTGGTCTGTTCTCGATAAAGTGTAAAAAGCTGCTCGATGAGTTTGTTACGCTGTTGCGGCTCATCATCCATCACGCCGTAAATGCGGATACCATCCGCGGTACCTTGCACACCCATGGCATAGCACTGGCCGCTGGTTCGTGGTAACCAAAGTCGTTCATCGCACAATACGCCAATAAGCAGCTCTGCTTGCTGCGCCCCCGTTTGGTCGCTGAGCGGTACATGCATGATCCAATCCTGCTGATTAAACACAAAGTGTTTAGCGTTACTCAGTGACTGTGCAAGCGTGTCGAGGCGGGCCGGTAAATCGCCCGGCAACGCAGGCGCCTGGGGCAGCAGAACATCATTGACCAACGGGCAGGTAGTCGTAAAGTCTGCTTTATTGCCGGGTAACCTGACGACGGGTTTGAGCAACGGGCGCTTACCCGTAATGGCGGGTGTGGAGGCCAGCGCCTGCGATAAGGCCACTACCTTTCGATTGAGTGGCTGCTGGCCGTGATACCAGGCCAATAAGGCATTAATGGTGTCAGGGTAAGACGATTCTAGAAAAATATGTTGTTTGGGCACTATGTGCAGACGGCGAACTTCGTCAATCAGTGTTTGCTGGGCCTCCATAAGCTTACCAGGCCGGCCAATGAGTCGCATGGCAAACTTGCGTTGGTGATTAGCGGAGCTTTCGATGTAAACCTTCATGTCATGTTTTTGCATCGCCTGGCTAAGGCGTTCCTGCGACGACAGCAGTCCATCGATATAACATTCGGGCAGCCACCAGCTAAAAATATAATCGTCCTTTAGTGTTGTGCTAACGAATTTATGTTGTTTGGGTTGGTAATCTGGCGCCGCTGAGTCAACCGGGCTGGTACAAAGTAGCGGCAGTTCATCGGCCGCCACGCCGCCGAGCAGCAAGGTAATGTTGTCAGGCTGGTAGTACTGTGTTTTGTACTGCGTTACATCACTGCCGGTGATTTGCGCCAACGTATCGCCATATCCAGCCCAGTGGTGGTAGCAGTCCGGAGTTCGGTCGCCACGCCAAATGCTCATTTTTAGCTGATATTCAGCCGTAGCCTGATACATTGCTAATTCGCGGGCTAACACCCCGTCACGCTCACGTTTAATATCGTCATCGTGGTAGGAGTGCTGAGTAATGCCTGCAAATAAATACCCTACTACTTTCAATAGTACCGATTTGCTGGATGACACAGCGTAAAAATAACTAAAACCCTGATGGCTGCTAGCGTCAATTTTGATGGGAAGCAAGCTATTGGCGGCAAAGAAGGTGTGCCTGTGCGGATAGCGCTCTGAGTATCGGAACACCAGATGTTCTATAAGGTGGGCAACGCCAGAACTGTCTAACGTTGGCGTTGGCACAACAAACACTGCGCCATATTCCTGCGCCGGTTGGTTAAAACTGACGACGTTGAGTCCGTTAGTCAGACGTGTCTGTTGAGCCATGTTTCACCTGGGTTGATGTTCTTTTAGGTTGCTTAATTAAGCATCACAATACACTAATAATAGTCCAGGTTGGCGAGAAGTTTGTGACAAGCAGCGTTAAATTCGTTGTCAGAAGTACCAATAAAACATGTTAGTGTTTGCTTACTTACCCTTTATGTTTGCGTTGCCGTCAAACTTAAATTGTAAGTGCTTACACACCATAATGTACCATTATTATATGGATTGGCTATTTTTTTGGTGGCGTGTTGAGTGCTGATAGTAGGTGGTGAGGCAGATCAAGCGTTGCTACGAATTGGCTTTCGCACGGTGGCAATAACCAGGCAGATACCAATAAGGCCAACGCCAAGCCATCCGGCGAGGGACAGTTGCTCACCCACGATGATTACCGCTAACAAGGTTGCAACCACGGGTTCCAGCAATGTAATAGTTGTTGCCAGACTTGCTCTGATTTGCGCCAGGCCTTTACCAAATAAAAAGTAGCCCAGAAACATAGGCACGACCGCCATATACAGACCAACGCCTGAATTAACTGTAGTGTGCAGTAGTGGCGCGCCGGTGATCAGTAATACGGGCATCAACAGTATTCCGCCACCACCAAACATGCTGCCCATGGTGGCTTGCGAGGAAATCCCTGAGCTGATTAAACGGTGTGCGACCCAGGTATACATCGCGTAGGTAAAGGCCGCAACAAGACCAAGAAAAACACCCAGTAAGTTATTCCAGTCAACGCTGGCATCGCTAAATGCGCCCGTTGGCTTTGCGTTCAACAGGCAAATAACACCGGTGACGCCGACAATCATGCTCAGCAACCAGCGCCCGGTGATTGGTTGCCTATCGATACACTTTTCTATAAGGGTTGCCGCTATGGGGGCCATACCTATTGAAACCACATTGCCAACCGCTACTCCCGACAACCTCATTGCGCTGTAAAATGCCAGGGGATAGACCGCAACATTGATTGCACCAATTAATAGTAATGTCTTAGAGCGGCGCAACGCATCACCGCTTCGTTGGATATGGCGCCAGGCCATTAAGGCCTGCAAAAGCCCGCCAACTCCCATCGATACAGCAGCTATCGCCAGCGGACTCACCTGCGGGGCAAAGGTCGCGGCTGTGCCGGTAGTGCCCCATAGTATCGCAGCGGTCACCACCGAAAAAATACCCAGTATATATGAGCGCTGCCCAGTAAAACCGCGGCTCAAAGGGCTTGCTCAATAAGTTTGTCGGCCATATTTCGCGCTCTTGTTATGGCCGCTGTATCGTTCGCCAACCCGGCTAACGAAACAGCGCCTTCCAGTAAAAAACAGATGTGTTCGGCTAATTCCCCGGTCGTCATTTGATGATCTTCTGTTAAAGGCAGCGTGTTTAGGTGTTCAAGAATGATGCTTCTGATCTGCTGTTTATGCCGATTAACGGCGTTTCGCTCAACACTGCCACACGGCATTTCCGCCGCAGCGTTGAGCAACCCACACCCTCTGAAGCCATCTTCATAGTCAAACTCCGCGTGATCGCAATAGGCATCGAAAACGGCCAGTATCAACTCCCAGCCGTTCGCGAGAGATGCGGCGCGCTTGGTATAAAGGGTTAACCATTCGTCGTGGCGGGCGTCAATGTAAGCCGCTACCAACTCAGACTTAGAGGCGAAATTGTTGTACAGCGACATCTTTGCGACACCCGCTCGCGTAATCACGGCGTCAATACCTGTGGCTGTTATACCTTGCGCATAAAACAGTTCACTGGCAGCGCGCAGTAGCTTATCGCGAGCGCTCAGATTTCCTGTAGGTGTATCCATTAATTATCTACTTTGCAACCACTATACAGACTAGTCTATATAGTGGTTGCAAAAGATCAAGTCAGATATTTAACCTGGCCGTTTTTTTGTTGTCCGCGCAACGCACCTAGACTGATCGGTATATATTCGTCAATGGGTGTACATAGGCAGCGGTTTAGGCGACTAAGTGCGCTTGCTAATAAGCTGTAATAACGCGTGATAAACGTTTAACGCTTATCGTGCATCGAGTGGGTTGGGTTTAGACCGCAGATGGACAAGTGCTATTGTTGCAACAAATGCGAGTAACACAGCCGCCGCAATAAATGGCATTCTGTGACCAATCCCATAGAGCAGCGCGGCGAACGGAGGGCCAATAATATAACCCATAGCGGGAGAGGCGGTAATGAGTCCGGTAACCGTGGCCTGATTCTGCGGCTTGCAGCTGGAGGTCGCCAATGCAGCAATCGCCGGATAACTGATGCCGAGCCCCGAACCTAAAAACACCATAGCAAGATAAAGCTGTACCTGCTGTTGGTGTAGATAGATGATCAGGTAACCTACCGCCAGCAAGGGAAAGGCAAATTTAATCAGGTTGCCGGGATGCATACTGGTTCGTTGCACCACGGTAACCTGAATGGTCAGCGCGCATACAGCACTGATCATCATGGCCAGACCAACCCCTTGCGCGGCTTCAGTAGTGGTAAGACCGTGGTGGTCGATAAGAAAAAACGCTAATGATTGCTGCATCATGGCAATGGCGAAAAATACGCTGGCATTCATAGCAATCAGCAGTGGTACAAAGGGCTGAATACTATGGGTACCGGTTGCCGCTGTCGCCGTTTGATTAGAGGTCTGCGGAACAGACTGTTCGCGGGGCAGATAACGCCAAATTAATATAACGGCGGTAAAGGTCATCAGCGTAATAGCATACAGGGGCGCCAGCAGGTGAATGCTTACCAGCAAACCGGCAAAAGTAGGGCCAAGAATTTGTCCGAGGCTGTGCGCCGAAGACACTTTGCTGATCGCCTTTACTCGCTCGTCTTCTGCGCTAACCGCAATCGCCAGGCCTACCACTGAAGGCGGCGTTGCTGACATAATAGTAGCTTGTCCGGTGCGAGCTACCAGTAATGCAATAAACAAGGCACTGCCAGCCAGCCAGCCCTGAAAACTGGCAAACCAAACCGTCGCAAAAACCAGGGTGCCGAGCGTATAGCCAGACAGACCGGTGATTAAGATCCGCCGATAGCCCTTACGTTTCCCAACCCGTGACCAAAACGCATTGCCTAAGGCATACATTAACGCCGAACTGGACATTAAAAATGCCACATTAAATTCACTCAGCCCGGCTTCACGGCCCAGCGGAGGCAATGTAGTCATCACTACCGACTGGCCCATGGCTGTGGCAAGCAGTGAGAAGAACAGCAAACGAAATGTCATAGGCGCAGTTGTGACCCAGGTTCAACCAGTGAAAACGTTCATAGTAACACGGGAATGCGTCGGCGACGTCCTTTGCTATGACTGTCTTTGCGCCGGTGTTATATGCCATTGCTAGCCAGTTGCTGCACACGCATGCGGCAGACCAATATATAAAAAACTTGATATATAAGAAAAGTCGCATATATAATGAATCATCTGTTAGGTATTATGTCCGGGCAATCAGTATATGAACCGCATCGCAAACAAACTTGTTGAGATAAGCTCCCGTAAACCCCGTTGGGTGTATGCTGCTTTGCTCTTGCTGACGCTAGGGGTTGGCAGCCAGATTCCACGGATCACCATCGATACCGACCCCGAAAATATGCTGGCTGAGAGCCATCCGGCGCGGACTTTTCACAACGCCACCAAAACACAGTTTGCTATGCATGATGCCATCGTTGTGGGAGTTGTTAACGATGAGCACAGTCAGGGTATTTACAATCGCTCGTCGCTGACTGACATCTACAATTTAACCCGGTCTATTCAGGCCATTGACGGCGTGATTAACGCTGATCTGATGTCGGTGTCGACCGTGGATAATATTACCCAGGCCGCGCCAGGAACGCTTCGTTTTGAATGGATGATGCCGCAGGCACCCCAGTCAGAGACCGCCGCGCAGCAGATTCAAACCGACATAGAACGCCTGCCACTGCTCTACGACACGTTGGTATCGCAAAACGGTAAAGCCGCTGCGATCTACGTGCCGATTGAAGACAAAAATGAAAGTTATCGCATTGCTGAGCAGATAAGAGCAGCGATGGATAAGTATGACGGTACCGAACAGTGGTATATCACGGGTCTGCCGGTTGCCGAAGACCAGTTTGGTGTGGAAATGTTTGTCCAGATGGGAGTTTCAGCACCATTGGCGGGATTGACGATTTTTATATTGTTGTTCGTCTTTTTCCGCAATATACCGCTGATAATTGCCCCCATGGTGGTCGCGATGGCCACGGTGATTGTTACCATGGGGCTGCTCATCGGATTTGGTTTTACCGTGCACATCATGTCATCGATGATTGCCATTTTCCTGATGCCCATTGCGGTCGTTGATTCGGTGCATATCCTGTCGGAATTCGCCGACCGCTATAAGCCGGGCGAAGATCTCAACGTCGTTGTAAAAGACGTGGTTGGTCAGCTTTTTACCCCAATGTTGTACACATCAATTACGTCTTCGGTTGGCTTTTTCTCGTTGATGCTAACGCCCATTCCACCGGTACAAATCTTTGGTGCGTTTGTTGGATTTGGTATTTTGTTTGCGTTTATTGTGACGATTGTTTTTATGCCGGCGTACCTTACACGCATGAGTGATCAGGCCCTTGCTAATTTACAGCAGGCCATGCACCAGGGCGTATCGGCCAGGGGAACGCGGATTGGCCGTGTTGCCAGAAGCATTGGCAATATTGCAACGGGCTACCCGCGTACTTTATTAGTCGGATTTGGTGTCATATTTGCCCTGTCGATATGGGGTATCACACAAATTCAGATCAACGATAATCCGGTGCGCTGGTTTAAGTCAGACCATGAAATTCGTGTTGCCGACCGCGTGTTAAACCACCATTTTGCCGGCACTTATAACGCCTACCTGGTACTGACCGACAAGCGCGAACAGCAAACACCGGCGAATCTGTTAGCCGTTGATGCTATGCCAGAGTCGTTGCGCGACTGGCGTCAGCAAACGTTAGCAGACATAAGTGCAGGCAACCACGCGGAGCAGCTGCAAAACCTTATCTTTGCCATTGATGATAAGCTGTTTGGCGATGTTACCGCCAGCGAAACCGCCTATCTTGAAGCGGTAATGGCAATGACCGAAACTGCCGACAGCCAGGGTAAAACGTTCCAAAACCCACAGGTACTGGCGTATATAGCCGGGCTGCAATCGCACTTAGGTGCCTCGGGTTTGGTGGGCAAATCCAATGCGCTGCCCGATGTTGTGAAGGTGGTAAACCGGGAATTACACTCGGGTAAAGCCAACGATTATGAATTGCCGGATACAGCCAGCGGTGTGGCTCAAACCTTACTGCAATATCAGTCTTCGCACCGGCCCAACGACCTGTGGCATTTTGTGACTCCGGACTACCGGTCGTCGCTTATTTGGCTGCAACTCACTAGCGGTGACAATCAGGATATGAGCGCCGTTGTCAGCTTAGTCAGAGATTATATAAGCGCCAATCCCTTACCAGAAGGTTTAACCGCTGACTGGGCGGGTAAGGCTTACCTCAATGTGGTGTGGCAGGACAATATGGTGGCAGGCATGATAGACAGCCTGATCGGCGCCTTTATTATTGTATTCGTTATGATGATTATACTGTTCCGTTCGCTGGTTTACGGTGTACTGGCCATGCTGCCACTGACCCTCACGATTACCTTTATTTACGGCCTGATAGGCCTGGTGGGTAAGGATTACGATATGCCCATCGCAGTATTGTCCGCCCTGACGCTGGGCTTGTCGGTAGACTTTGCCATTCATTTTCTGGAGCGGGCCCGCGCCACTTATCAGCAAACCAACAGTGTTAAGCAAACGATGGCGATGATGTTTGCCGGCCCGGCCAGTGCAATAACACGCAATGCACTGGTCATTGCGCTGGGCTTTACGCCACTGCTATTTGCGCCACTGGTGCCCTACATAACCGTGGGCGTATTTCTGGCCAGCATCATGGCAATCTCAGCCCTGGTGACATTACTGATGTTACCGGCTGCCATGAGTGCTATTCGTTCCATCGTGTTTAAACCGGCTAATTAGGAGTTGTTATGACCTTTACACAACTGATTACACGCAGTCTGCTAGTACTTAGTGCATTGCTGCCGACCGCGCAAGCCGCTGTCGACGTTAACCAGCTCATCAGGCAGGCAGAGAAAACGGCGTATTACGCCGGTGACGATGGCCGTTCTGATGCGCGCATGATGATCGTAGACAGTCAGGGGCGCAAACAGCTGCGTCAATTCACAATTTTACGTAAAGATGTGAAAGATAATGGCGACCAGAAGATGATGGTGTTTTTCTCGCGTCCAACCGATGTAAAAGACACGGTGTTCAGGGTCGAAAAACATGCCGCGACCAATGAAGACGATGATCGCTGGTTATACCTGCCAGCGCTTGATTTGGTGAAACGAATCTCCGCGGGCGATAAGCGTACATCCTTCGTAGGATCGCACTTCTTTTACGAAGATGTGTCAGGCCGGGCTGTATCACAGGATGACTTTTCAATGCTCAGTGAAACCGCCGAACGTTATATATTAAAGGCGGTCCCTAAACAGCCGGACACGGTGGAATTTGCCTATTATATCGTCGAAATTGATAAAGCCACATCACTACCGGTGCTGATTAACTTTTTTAAAAGCGACGATACAAACTACCGGCGGGTAGAGTCTGTTGAGATCGAAGAAGTGCAGGGATTTCCCACTGTGCTGCGCTCAAAAGTGTCTGATTTGACTAACGGCGGTTATACCTTAATGGAGTTTCGCGGTTCCGAATATAACGTGGGCTTGCCGGATGAGGTGTTTTCTGAGCGTAGTCTGCGCAACCCGCCTGTACAGTGGATAAAATAATGCGCCGCTTTCTGTTAACGCTTGCCATCACGTCAGTGACGCTACTTTACCTGAGCCAAACGGTCGCCCAGGAAACGCAAACTAGCGGGGATGAGTGGGATGCCTGGGAGGAGTTTGACGAGTTCGAACAAAGCGAAGAAGTCTCGCCGTTCACCTGGGCGGGTTTTGCTGAGGTAGCGGCCGGCCAGCGTGTACAAACAGACCCGGCACTGCCCGGCGCCACCACACTGCGTGACCTGCGGCTGCAGTTGCAGGCCGACTATACCCTCGATACCTCCACCCTGGCGTTTCGCGGTGATATTTATTACGACGGTGTTGTGGATAGCCTTGAAGTGCAAATCCGTGAGGCTCTGTGGCAGGGCAATCTGGCCTTTCTGGGCCAGTGGGGAGCTGCATTTGATGCCAAAATAGGCCAGCAGGTGCTTACCTGGGGTAAGGGGGATTATCTCTTTCTTAACGATATGTTTCCTAAAGATTATCAGTCCTTTTTTGCCGGCCGCGATGATGAATACCTCAAAGCGCCTGGCCTGTCGGCCAGGCTATCCGGATATTTTGACTGGGTCAGTGTCGATCTGGTACTTACACCGCAATTTGAACCCGACAATGGTATTACCGGCGAGTATTTTTCGTTTTTCAATCCGCAGTTGGCTGGCAATATCGCTCCGGCCTTTGAAGTCACCGCTGACAATCAGCCTGATAACCCGGAATGGGCGGCGCGCGCCTACCATACAATTGGTCAGACCGAAGTGGCGTTGTACGGGTATCACGGTTACAACAAGACACCTGAGGCGGTGGATGAAAGCGGTTTGCCCCGCTACAGCCGGTTAAATGTGTGGGGCGCCAGTGTGGAAACACCCTTGTGGCAGGGCCTGGCCAAGGCTGAATATGCATATCATGATGCGCGGGAAGAGGCGGATGGCAGCAACCCGTTAGTGCCCAACAGCCAGCACCGGTTGTTACTGGGATATGAGCAGGAACTGGTGGCGAATCTAACCGGTAGCGTGCAGTGGTATACCGAACAAATCAGCAACTATGACAAGCTGCTAACCACCTCATTGTGGCCGCAGTTTGCACCGCAACGCCGTCGCCATGTTATTACAACACAGCTGGTATACCGTACGCTGCGGCAAAGTTTAACACTCAACTGGTTTAATTTTCACTCCACCACTGACCGCGATGGTTACATGCGGTTCAGAGCGTCCTACTCACCAGTCGATCAGTGGCAGCTGAACAGCGGCTTTAACTGGTTTTACGGCGATGAGGCGCATACGTTTTATTCACAGTTTCGGGACGCCAGCAATGTCTATGCGTCTTTTCGTTATTTTTATTAGGAGTCAGTTATGTCAGCAGAAAGGGCCTTAACAGCATTTGCAGGGTTAATGATACTCGTATCGGTTGCACTCACCGTGTACGTAAATGAACACTTTATCTGGTTGACGGTATTTATCGGCGCCAACCTTTTTCAGCAAAGTTTTACCGGCTTTTGCCCGGCGACCATTGTGCTGCGCAAGGTGTTTGGCTTTAAAACCGAAAAAGAGCTGGCACTTAGCAAATAATCACGTTTAACCCCTTTAAAATATATAGGTGTAAGTACTTACTAATAAAGTGAAGTGCTATTGCAGGCTTTTATTTGGGGGTGGTTAAGCTACTATAAAGACCGTATTTTGCTACCGTAACCAAGCCATGATGAATGAATCTGATGAAAGCGTTGCACCCGAGCTGCGGCCGTCACTCAATGCCTTATTGCAAGCCAGCAGGCAATTTCCGCCATTAAGCGGCGCCAATTTAGGCTTTTATCGCAAGCGCGCTAAGTTTGGTGGTATGACGCCCCTTGCCGATATCCCTTACTCCGTCGTCAATGTGCCAGCGCAGCCCGCGTACCGTGCGTTCAGGCTATGGATAATTAATGCCTCGCCGGACGGCGCTGTAAAACCGGTATTGCTGCATTTTCATGGTGGTGGTTTTGTCATGGGAGATTGTCAAAATTCACTGCCCCGTCTGCAACAACTGGCGCTGGAAACCGATACTGTCATTGTATCGGTGGAGTATGGTTTGGCTCCGGAAGTGCGCGCTGATGAAGCCCGGGCGCAACATTATGCTGCTCTGGAATGGACCATTGCGCAGGCGAATACGCTGGGTATCGATAAAGGTAAAATTGGTTTATTGGGCGTAAGCGCCGGTGGTGGTCATGCCGCGCTAATGGCGCAACAGGTGGTGCAAAAGCAGCAGTATCAACTGGCCTGTCAGCTATTGTTATATCCTATGCTGGATGACCGCACCGGTAGTAGCATAGTGCCGCCGGCACATCACGGCCGGTATTTGTGGACAGCCGAACAAAACCAGTACGGCTGGCAGGCTTTTCTGAATAAAACGCCCGGCAGTTCTAGAGTACCCGCTCATCATGTTGCAGCGCGGGCCGCATCATTAGCGGGTTTGCCGCCGACCTACATTGGTGTTGGCGAGTTGGATTTGTTCGTTAATGAAAATATCAACTACGCCCAGCGCCTGATAAATGATGGTGTTTCCACCCGGTTAAATGTAGTCGCCGGCGCCTTTCATGCCTTTGAGTCGGTGGCACCACAAACTGACCTGGCCAGGCGCTTTAATGAGACGCTGGTTGGTGCTATCAACGAATTTATGTCGCAGTAAGGTTAGGCATTAATGTTGAGTGCTGCGTCGTCCAAATACGCGGCCAATACGGTTTTTAGCAGAGTGCCAGTGATTTTTAGGTAACGCCGGCGCCTGCGACATCAGCGCGTCATAGTCAATATAGCGACCATCGAGTGGCCGTACATGGGCACTGTACACCCTGGAGGGGCTGATTTGTTTGATCCGCGCGAGTGAGCGTTTGTATTGATTAGGATGACACACCGGGTAGGGGGCGGTGAGCTGTTTTTTTACCGATACAATCAGATCGGCAATGTACAACTGCTGCGTTGGCCGGTGCAATAGCGACAGGTCATGGTTGGTGTGGCCCGGCGTATACAGCACCTGCCAGTCGGCGAATCCCGGTAAGCGCTGTTTGTCCTGCAATGTAATATCAGGTACTAACACCGGGTGATACCAGATATGTGCCCTGGGTTTACCCAGCCGTGCTGCTACCCACCAGGTCAGTGCCACATCAATAAGGTGAGCCGTGCGACCTGCCAGACCTTTATACCAGTGTTGAGCCATGGGATGGCTGGCAATCTGAGCGCCGGTTTTGCGCTGCAACAACACGGCACCCCCGGCATGATCAGGATGCATATGCGTAACCACGATAAGCGTTAAATCGGATAAGGGGCGGCGCAGTGTCCGGGTAATGTAAGTGCACACTTTATCAACATCAGCGCGACTACAGCCATCCAGCAACAATAAACCGGTTGGCTCCTCTACCAGATAAATATTTTCGATGTAGCCTTTTAACTCATGGACCCGCATAAACGCCACGGCTTCGCTTTTTACGTGGGCAATGATAGTAGCAAAGCTTTTGTGGTCGTACCACTTGCACAATATGCAAACCGGCTAAGCGGTAAGTCGCCAGCAGTAAACACTAGCGTGCATTGTTAACCGGGTTGGCATAATTCGCCAGCAAATACGGATGTGCCTCGGCCGGCAGTTGGCTCAGCTTATCGTCAAGACGCGCGCGGCACTCAGCAGTAATTTCGCCGTGCTGCTGGTTAGCCGCAAGGTAGTTGATAGGATAAAGCTGATAATTGCGATGAATTTGCGCATCAATTTGGCTGGCCAGTTCAGCAGGCGTTGTAAAATCATCGTCGATGACACTGCCGAAAGTCACCGTCAGGCGGCCTTTGTGGCCAACAATGCCTTTGACAATACTGTCGATATCTTCAAATTCGGTTTTATTGTACTGACCGTGGTGGTTTACCTGATAAAGCTCATTGGCTTTGGCGATATCACAGGGATCGTTTTCGTAGGCGATGGCAACCGGCACAATGTTAAGAGACTTCATATAGTCCGCAAACTCAAGTTTTTGCTGTTTACCCGCCATGTAAAACATCTTTAATATGGCCGGATCGGTAAAGTCCATGCCGTCTTTGGCGCGGCCTTCCCGCTGAGCTATCCAGACAGACTGATTGCTCTGCAATGCATCTTTAATAAAGTTAGACAGTTGGGTGAGGGCTTTGAGCAGTTCACGGGGCTTTTTGGCTGAGCGCTTTACCACAAACCCTTTATTGAGTTTCATAAGTTCGGTGGCGCTGGGCTTTTTGAGCAGGTTATCACCAAAGGCAATGAGCGCAGTATTATGGCCGGCGCTGTGCAAAGCAAAGTTTACCAGCGCCGGATCCATCGCGATATCGCGGTGATTGGAAATAAAAATATAGGCCTTTGTGGGGTCGAGTTTATCCAGGCCTTTTACCGTGACGCCGTCGCTGGTGCGCTGCAACAGTGTTTCCATAAACCGGCCCACTTCGTCCTGAATATGCGCTACGGATTTAAACTTACGCCACTTAATACGCAACAGTATTTTCACAAAAGGACCGAGCAGTGACGACAGCCATTTTGGGCTACGCTCAAAACGATGACTGACAATGGCATCGATAAACGCCTGATCGTTGATCAGACGCTCAATAGCGGCAGGTACTTCGCTGTCGTTATAGGGGCGAATATCGTGATAACTATCAGAATTGGTTAACATAATTCCATCGTCGATGTGGCAAAGCGCTCATTGTACGCACATTCAGCTATTTGGGTAGTGTTGCCGTTATGATTCCATCGAAAAGTGACGATTTGGTGAATTCCCGTTGCCGCAAAGCGAAACCTGAACCTTTAACCTGGTGTCCGGCGATGGGTTGATGAATGGCGAACAATCTCCTATACTCGGTGGCAGTTACGTACTCGGCAACAGCCATGTTGTTGCCGATTTTCACTTGTCGGAGTGCTTCGCATTACCCAGATGTAATGCAAGCTGAGACCGCATAAAGCGGGATCCGTTGAACCTGATCAGGCTAATACCTGCGAAGGGAACAAGGCAACATCACTATTATTTATTGCGCACTGACACCGACGTGTCAGCCAGCTTTATCAGCATTTTGTGATGGTCTTTTTAAACACTCCTGACAAGCATTTTCCACCTTCACAACAAGGATTAATGCTATGTCAACGCGACGTCAACAGCGCGAACAAGCGCAACAGTTCATTCAACATTTAAGCGGCCAGTGTTACCCCGGCTCACAGCGGGTGTACTTATCTGGTAGTCGGCCTGATATTCAGGTACCAATGCGCATGATTATGCAAACCGATAGCTTGATTGGCGGCGACCGCCAGCAACCGGTGTATCAGCCTAACGAGCCTATTCCTATTTACGATACCTCAGGCCCCTATGGCGATCCGGATCAAACCATTGACGTGCACAAAGGCCTGTCTCCCATACGTAATGAGTGGATTGATGAACGTGAAGACTCACTTACGGTAGATATACCGTCATCGGATTTTACCCGCCAGCGTGACGATGACGAGCAGTCCAGAGCACTGCGCATGGCGGTAAATCGTAAAATTCGTCAGGCCAGAGCCGGGCAGTGCGTTACCCAACTGCACTACGCGCGGCGCGGTATTATTACCCCTGAAATGGAATTTATAGCGATCCGTGAAAACATGGGCCGTGCTGAGGTAAAAGACGACGTACTGCGCCAGCAGCACCGCGGTGAAACCTTTGGCGCTCAATTGCCTGAACAAATTACCGCTGAATTTGTTCGTCAGGAAGTGGCCGCCGGGCGTGCCATTATTCCGGCCAATATCAACCACCCTGAATCTGAGCCAATGATCATTGGCCGCAACTTTCTGGTCAAAATCAACGCCAACATTGGTAATTCGGCGGTGACCTCATCGATTGAGGAAGAAGTCGAAAAGCTGGTGTGGTCAACCCGTTGGGGAGCTGACACCATTATGGATCTGTCTACCGGCCGCAATATTCATGAAACCCGTGAGTGGTTGCTGCGTAACAGTCCGGTGCCGCTGGGTACGGTGCCTATCTATCAGGCACTGGAAAAGGTCAATGGGGTGGCAGAAGATCTCAACTGGCAGGTGTTTCGCGACACGCTGATCGAACAAGCCGAGCAGGGCGTGGACTATTTCACCATTCACGCGGGCGTGTTGCTGCGCTATGTACCGATGACGGCCAAGCGGGTCACGGGCATTGTGTCGCGGGGCGGCTCTATTATGGCCAAGTGGTGTTTGAGCCATCATAAAGAAAGCTTTTTGTATGAGCATTTTCGTGAGATTTGTGAAATCTGCGCGGCTTATGATGTGTCGTTGAGTCTTGGCGATGGCCTGCGCCCTGGCTCTGTGGCCGATGCCAATGACGAAGCACAGTTTGCCGAGTTGCATACCCTCGGGGAACTTACCAAGATCGCCTGGGAATACGACGTGCAGGTAATGATTGAAGGCCCCGGTCATGTGCCAATGCATATGATTAAAGCCAACATGGAGGAACAACTTGAGCATTGCCACGGTGCGCCGTTTTATACGCTTGGGCCGCTAACAACCGACATTGCACCAGGTTATGATCACTTTACCTCCGGGATCGGCGCCGCCATGATTGGTTGGTTTGGTTGCGCCATGCTGTGTTATGTGACGCCTAAAGAACACCTGGGTTTGCCTAATAAAGACGATGTTAAGCAAGGGCTTATCACATACAAAATCGCCGCCCATGCGGCCGATCTGGCAAAAGGCCACCCCGGTGCGCAAATTCGCGATAATGCCATGTCGAAGGCGCGTTTTGAGTTTCGTTGGGAAGATCAGTTTAATTTGGCGCTCGATCCGGATACCGCGCGGGCCTATCACGATGAAACCTTACCCCAGGCGTCGGGCAAAGTGGCGCATTTTTGCTCTATGTGCGGGCCTAAGTTCTGCTCGATGAAAATCTCTCACGAAGTACGGGAAGTCGCGGCCAAAAATGAAGCGATGGCAGTGACTGTGGCAGATGCTGAGGAGGGCATGCAGGCCATGTCGCAAAAGTTTAAAGCGCGCGGCGCCCAACTTTATCATCCGCAAACCAGTGCACAGTTGCGGGGAGACGACAGCGATGGTCACTAAGCACCGTCCGGCGGTGTGGTGCATAGGAGGCTCAGACAGTGGTGGCGGTGCAGGTGTACAGGCTGACTTGCTCACTCTGTACGACCTCGGTGTTCATGGCTGCACTATAGTGACTGCGGTGACCGCCCAAAACTCGCTGCGGGTGAATACGGTTGATACGGTAAGCAGTGAGACCATTGTTGATCAGGGCCAAACACTACTGGCTGATATTGCTCCGCAGGCCATTAAAATAGGCCTGCTGTGCGATGACGAACAGGTTGATGCCGTGGTAGCGGTGATTCAGCAGGTCAGGCGTCAACATGCCAGCGTAAAGGTGATATGGGATCCGGTACAGGTAGCCAGTACCGGCGATGCCCTGGGCTGGATTTCGCCCCGGGGCATCGTGTCGCTATTAAGCGTTGTTGACGTGTGTACCCCCAATCATGGCGAACTGGCCGCGCTGGCCGATGCGGTGAGCGTGGTGTTAACGCTCAACAGTTCGCAGCACGCTGAACAACGGGTGTTAGCGGCGATGCACGGCCACGCCCCGGCTTTGCTGGTTACCGGTGGCAACCAGCAAGCTCATTGCGCGAGCGACAAGCTGGTGAGAGCGGATGACTGCTGGGTATTTTCCAGTAGCTACCTTGATGTAGCGCACACCCACGGTACCGGTTGTACGCTAGCCAGTGCCATTGGTGCATCCATGGCACTGGGCTATCAAATACAGGATGCGGTGTGTATTGCAAAAGCCTATGTCAATGCCGGGCTTGAGGAGGGCTACGCGGCAGGCCGCGGCTCCGGGCCTCTGGCGCGCACGGGCTGGCCTGCTCATGAGGAGTATTTCCCGATGGCATCCTTTGGTGATGAAGACAATTGCTCGCACTATACCGGCCCGGCTTTTGCGCCGCTTGCGTGCGAGCAACTGGGAATATATCCGGTGGTCGATAGCCTCAGTTGGTTAGAACGGTTATTACCCCTGGGATTTGCCATCATCCAACTGCGTATTAAAACACCGGGCGCGGATTTAGCCACACAAATTCAACGCGCTGTCGCGCTGGCCAGTAGTTATAAAACCCGCCTTTTTATTAACGACTACTGGCAACTTGCCATTGAGTATGGGGCCTATGGCGTGCATTTGGGACAGGAAGATCTTGCCACGGCTGACCTAACCGCTATCGCACAAGCCGGACTGCGACTGGGAGTGTCTACCCATGGCTATGCAGAAATTCAGCGTGTACGACGGCTGAATCCTTCCTATATCGCGCTGGGGCATATTTTTGCAACGCAAACCAAAGTGATGCCGTCTAATCCCCAGGGGCTGTCGAATCTGGCTAAATACGTGGCATTGCTCGGTGGTATTCCCACGGTAGCGATTGGCGGTATCAACCAGGCGCGTATTCAGCCGGTTGCGAACACCGGTGTGAGTGGCATTGCGGTGGTGACAGCCATCAGCGCCGCAGGCGAACCGCTTGGCGCAGCGCGGGCGTTGCAGGAGGCACACCCTTATGTTGACTAACAATGAATACACACGCTACAGCCGGCAATTGCTGGTTGAAGGGATGGACGACAGCAAGCAAGCCGATCTCGGGTTGCGCCATGTGGTTATTATTGGTCTTGGGGGGTTAGGGTGTGCCAGCGCTGCGTATCTGGCCGGCGCCGGCGTGGGTACCTTGCGTTTGGTCGATGATGATGAGGTAGCGCTGAGTAACCTACCGCGTCAGCAGCTCTATACCGAGCAGGATGTGGGCCTTTTTAAAGTGGAGGCAGCGGCTGCGATGCTCAGGCAACGCAACTCTGCGATTAACCTTGAGCCTCACGTCAGCCGTTTTACTGACACTAACGGCAAAGCGCTTATTCGCGACGCCGATATCGTGCTCGATTGCAGCGATAACATGCAAACCCGCCAGCACATTAATGCGGCCTGCTACGCCACAGGTACCCCACTGATAGTCGCAGCGGCCAGCGGCGTAGCGGGGCAGCTGCTCATGCTGCACCCTAAACACGGGCACGGCTGTTACCAATGTTTGTACACACCAGAGCAAGGCCCGGTTAACAACTGCCTTGAGCAGGGAATTCTTGGCCCGGTAGTGGGTGTGTTAGGGGTTATGCAAGCCCTTAACGCATTGTTATTTTTACTTAAGATGGGCAACACCCAATGGGGAATGCTGATGTTATACAACGCCTTAACCGCCGACTGGCGTACCTTTAGCGTGCCAGCGTTGGCTGGCTGTTCTGTCTGTGGAGAAGCCTGATGCAAGTAATTGTCAATGACGAGCCCGTAACAGTATCGCCGCACACACACCTGGCCGACCTCATTACGCAACTTGAGCTGCCGAGCCAGGGGATTGCTGCGGCGGTTAACCAACAGGTGGTTAATCGCCAGCGCTGGGATGACTACGCACTGCAGGCGAACGACTCTATCACCCTATTCAGTGTCGTAGCAGGAGGATAATAGTAAATGCTTACTATAGCGGATAAGACTTTTTCATCGCGGCTATTTACCGGTACGGGTAAATTCGCCAGTGCCAGTGTCATGCAAAACGCGATAGCCGCCAGCGGCAGTCAGCTAGCGACGCTGGCCATGAAGCGTATTGATGTACACAGACGCCAGGATCAGTTGCTGGAGCCTTTACAAGCACTTGGTGTGCAGCTGCTGCCTAACACCTCAGGGGCACGTAATGCTGAAGAGGCGGTATTTGCCGCCGAACTCGCCCGGGAAGCGCTGCAAACAAACTGGCTGAAGCTGGAAATTCACCCTGATCAGCGCTACTTATTGCCCGATCCGGTAGAAACTTTACATGCTGCGGAGGTCCTGGTTAAAAAAGGCTTCGTAGTACTACCTTACTGCCCGGCAGATCCGGTGTTATGTAAGCGGTTAGAAGAGGTGGGGTGTGCAGCGGTGATGCCCTTAGGCGCACCGATTGGCTCTAACCAGGGGCTGCAAACGGCGGCGTTTTTACGCATTATTGTTGAGCAGTCATCGGTGCCTGTGGTGGTGGATGCCGGTATTGGTGCGCCAAGTCATGCCGCTGCAGCAATGGAGTTAGGGGTGGATGCGGTACTGGTGAATACCGCCATGGCAGCGGCTAAGGATCCGGTTGCTATGGCGACCGCTTTTGCCAATGCGGTTGCCGCCGGCCGCCAGGCATATACCGCTGGCCTGGCTGCAACCCAGCAATACGCAGTAGCCTCAAGCCCTATCGAATCGCTGCTGGAGGGACTGTGAGTTTTAACCATATCTTAGCGGCCTACGACTGGGATGACATTGGTATGCGCATTCGCAGCAGCAGCGCAGCCCAGGTTAAAAAAGCGCTGTCGGTATCGGCGCCTTCCTTAGATGACATGATGGCCTTGCTGTCACCGGCGGCCGAGCCGTTTTTAGCGGTAATGGCGCGGCGCGCTGAAGAAATAACCCGTTGCCGGTTTGGCCATACCATGCAGTTTTTCGCGCCGCTTTACTTGTCGAATCTGTGTGCCAATGAGTGTACTTACTGTGGTTTTTCAATGAGTAATGCACTAAAGCGCAAAACCCTGTCAGAAACTGAACTACTGGCTGAAATAAGCGTGCTTAAAGGCATGGGGCTGGACAGTGTGCTGGTGGTGACCGGCGAGCATGAACGTAAGGTGGGTATCGATTACTTTAAGCGTATGTTGCCACTTATCAAAAAGCACTTCAGCTACCTCGCGCTGGAAGTGCAGCCGTTGTCCACGGCGGATTATCAAACCGTCAAAGGCCTTGGCGTGGATGCGGTGCTGGTGTATCAGGAAACCTATCATCGCCGTGAATATGCGCACTATCACCGCAGAGGCAATAAACAGGACTTTGACTGGCGTCTGGCAACCCCCGAACGTCTGGGCGCAAGCGGCATCGATAAAATTGGCGTGGGCGCTTTACTGGGACTGAGTGATTGGCGCGTCGACAGTTTTTTTACCGCCTTACATCTCGATTACCTGCAAAAACACTATTGGCGCAGTCGTTACAGCTTGTCGTTTCCACGTTTACGGCCATGCGTTGGTCAGCCCTCACATCCGGGCGAAATCAGTAACCGACAATTACTGCAACTCATTTGCGCCCACCGGCTGCTCAACCCGGGTGTCGAAATCAGCTTATCTACCCGCGAGTCGGCGGCTTTACGCGACCGTATTATACCCTTTGGCGTTACCAGTATGAGTGCCGCGTCGAGTACCGAGCCCGGAGGCTACAGCAATCCGGCCGCCGCTCTCGAACAATTCAGTACCGATGACAAGCGCAGCGTGCCACTGGTGGCGGATGCGGTGAGAGCCAAAGGCTTGGAGCCGGTTTGGACTGATTGGTGCCAGGCATACTCAGGCTAACACGGCGCACGCTGTTAGCGGGCTAACATATTTATCGGGAAGTTCATACTTAAGAAGGATTGCGATTTTCTGAATATTGTCTCACACTTAAGATACAGGTTGTGCATTGCGAAGTGGTTAATCGGGCTCGTTGTCGTTTAACTGCTATCGATGTAGTTACAGCATGTCGTATTTTTTATCCAGTGTTGTTGAATAGCAAGGCGCGAGAAGCAGGAAAGCTGAGAGCGTATATAAAATACACGCTCACTGGTGGTAAATCTGTGTACTGCTGTATGTTATGGATGTTTTGTGGGAAATACGACAATCTCTGCATTAATTAGACATATACTGCTGGTCGTCATCTGGCTGGCACTCTGGCGACTGTCAGTTTTTAATGAGTACGCACCTCATGCCAGTATCTGGTTTCCGCCTGCCGGTTTCACGTTTGCCTGTTTTCTGTTGCTCCGTTGGTATGCTGCACCGGCAATGCTTTTATCATGTCTGCTCTCGACGGTGTGGGAAAGCTTCCTGTTTAACGATGGCCGTTCGACCCAGGAACTCATTCAGGCTGGTACTCTCTTTGCCATAATGCACTGTGGTGTGTACGGAGTAAGTGCTAACTATCTTCGTTCCTTCATTGACCGGATCAGTCATCAGAATCTTTACCAACCCGTCATGCGCTTTTTGTTAGTGGCAGCGAGTTCAAGCTTAGTCATGTCTTCCGTGGGCATTATGGTGCTTTACGACGGCGTGCATCTTCCTACGTTAGTGCAATCCTGGTTAGCCTGGTGGATTGGCGATATGTCGGGTTTGTTGGTCCTGGTTCCGGTGTTTATTGGCCTGGTTAACCGAATTTATCCCCGCCAGGGCCTGTTGTTCGCATTGCGCTATGAACCCTCTGGCCGTTCGGATTATTTGCTGTTTGCCGCTAAACTGGCAATTACCAGTACGCTGCTGATTGCGGTTGCATTGGCGACCAATTATTCTGGTTCTGCCGAAGTCGCCAGTCTGGTGTTTTTTATTGCACTGCCACAAATGTGGATTGTGCATACCGAATCGCCTATGCGTGTTGCCGTGAGTGTGGCGCTGTTTAGTTTTCTTGCAGCGTTACTGGTGAGTCTGCTGCAAATGGGCGAGCAGGCCTATATTTTTCAGGTGGCGATTAGCGTGGTTGCCAGTGCCGCGTATTTTACCATGGCAGTACCGGCACTGGTTTCCCATAATCAGGCTCTATATAAAGAGGTCAGAACCGACTATCTTAGCCAAACTGTCATGCGCCAGCATTTTATAAAGCTCGCCGAGCAAAATTTAAAACATGCTTCCAGGTATAATTTTGAAACCGCCCTGCTGCTGTTTGATATCGACAATTTTAAGCAGATTAATGATCAGTACGGGCATTTGATTGGCGATGAGGTGCTGCAAAAGTTTGCCCGCATGGTAAAAAGCAAAATTCGGGAGAGCGATATTATCGGCCGGTTTGGTGGTGATGAGTTTATGCTGTTACTACCGCAAACATCATTGCAAAGTGCCTATAAGGTTGCCGAGTCCATTCGTTGCGGCATGCTGGAGCTAAAAATATCAAACCCTGATGTGAAACCGTCCTGCAGTGTTGGTGCCGCGGCTATGACCAGAGAAAGTGGTTTTAAAGGGGCTTTCGAGGAAGCCGATCAGGCATTATTGCAAGCCAAACGCGGCGGTAGAAACCGCACCACGCTAAATTCTACGGGTTAATCTGCCAGTGGCAGGGCACGTCGCTATTAAAAAAGCCGCAGGCAAGACCAGCGGCTTTTGTTGTATTACTCACAAACCTGGCTGGTAGACACCAACCAGTGGTTTAAATTACAGTTCGATACCTGCCAAATGGAAGAAAAACGCATATTCCTTGGCACGTTGCTCGTAGCGCTTAAATCTACCCGAGGCACCGCCATGGCCTGCTTCCATGTCGGTCATAAACAGCAGCAGGTTATCGTCGGTTTTGTAATCACGTAGCTTGGCTACCCATTTCATTGGCTCAAAGTATTGTACTTGTGAGTCATGCAGACCAGTGGTGACAAACATATGAGGGTAATCTTGTTTTTTCACCTGATCATAGGGCGAGTAAGTCAGGATATACTCATATTCCTGTTTGTTGGCCGGATTACCCCACTCAGAATATTCACCGGTTGTCAGAGGGATACTGGCGTCACTCATTGTCGTAACAACGTCAACAAATGGCACGTGAGCGGCAATGGCGGTATAAAGCTCAGGCGCCATATTGGCAATTGCACCCATTAACAGACCTCCGGCGCTACCGCCTTCGGCAAAGATGCGCGCCGGGTCGGCATAACCCTGTTCGATTAGCCCTTTGGTGACATCGATAAAGTCGGTAAAGGTATTCTTTTTATTGCCCATTTTACCGTCTTCGTACCATTGGGTACCGAGCATTTTACTGCCGCGCACATGCGCAATCGCTACCACGAAGCCGCGGTCTAACATCGACAGCCATGATGTGCTGAAGGTTGGGTCGATGGTCGAACCATAAGAACCATAGCCATACTGAAACAGCGGGTTCGACCCATCTTTGGTAAACAACGATTTACGATAAACCAGTGAAACGGGTACCTGTTTGCCGTCACGGGCGGTGATCATCAGGCGTTCTGACTGATAGTTATCTGAATCGAAATCATCGCCCACCTTGGTTTGCTTTTTCAGCTCACTTTGCAGCGTCTCCAGGTTAATGTCGAAGAAGCTGGGGGGCGTGGTGAGTGACGCATAATAAATACGTACCGTGTTGGTGTCGGGCTGAGTGTTACCAGTGAAGCTGGCGGTATAGATAGGATCTTCGGTCGGAATTGTGCGCTGCTCACCGTCTTTTAACGATAAGGCTTCCAGACGCAGGTAACCATTTTCTTTGGCTTTGTACACCACGTAGTCGCTGAGTAATTCCATACTAGCGATATAAATGTCAGGATCGTGTGCGACCACTTCCTGCCATTTGGAACGATCCTGGGTGTTACCCGCATCCACTTTCATAATGCGATAGTTATCGGCCTGCCAGTTGGTCAGAATAAAATACTCGTTACCACGTTTTGCCACAGAGTATTCGTGGCCATCTTCAAGCGGATAGAAAGGCACCGGGGTGGCATCATTGCTGCTATTGTCGATTAACGTTACGCCTGTCTGCTCGGTGTTGTCGTGATAAATATAAATCACTTTACCGTCTTTGCTTTTCCCCAGTGAGGTATAAAAAGTTGGGTCGGTTTGCTCATACACCAGTTCATCGTCAGCCTGATCGGTGCCCAGGGTATGACGGTAAACCTGCGAGCCTAACAGGGTTTGTTTGTCGCGCTTAATGTAATAAAGGGTGGTGTTGTCTTTACCCCAATAAACCTGACCGTTAGTGTCTGTTAGTGTGTCGCTGAGTATTTCACCGCTCTCGATGTTTTTAACCCGCAGCGTATATAAACGGCGGCTGACGGTATCGACGGTGTACGCAAGTAGCGTATTGTCAGGGCTTGCAGCATAGCTGCCAATGTTAAAGTAGCTTTCGCCTTCCGCCATTTTGTTGCCATCAAGCAGAACCGTCTCTTCACCGTCAAGGCTGGGTTTTCTGACATAGATAGGGTATTCGCCATCACCCTGGTAATGGGTCACATACCAATAATCGTTTTGTTTAACCGGGACCGAGGAGTCGTCTTTTGGAATTCTTGCGGTCATTTCCTCGTAGAGTGCCTCTTGCTGGCTCTCTAATGGTGCCAGCACTTTCTCGGCGTAGCTGTTTTCTTTTTCGAGATGGCTTAATACCGCTTCATCAGTGCGGCTATCATCGCGCATCCAATAATAATTATCGACCCGGGTTTCACCGTGTGCGGTGAGTTCGTAAGCAACCTTCTTGGCGACCGGGGCCGCAACAGAGGTCGAGAGGTTAAGTGGCGTTTCCGGTTCGGGTTGTTGTTGTTGCGTCATCTTGTCGTCACTGCATGCTGCCAACATGGCAATTGCGATGGATAAGGGAAGAAGAAGTGTTTTGTTCATGGTCGGTCCCTGCGAAAGGCTCCTGTCGGTTGTTAGAATTATTAGGTATTAACTTAGCAGCCTTATTGCGGGTGGGGAACCCTCCTAATGCATATAGATCAATAATTTGTTTGTCAGGTTATGGTTGATACCCCGGTAATGTAAATTCCTCAGCAGGGCTGGGTTAAGCGACCTGTATCGGGATCATTACCTCGTCGTGTTGGCCGGCTGTACTAAGGCCATGCCGTAATCGTGCTTTGAGGCAATCAGAGGAGCCGGCGGCAAATTCCCGGCAAGTTGATGAACGCTGCGGATAAATGCCGCATCCTACCTGTTTGCCGATCTCCCCTTGCAGCGCCACACAACGGGGCTTGGGTTGGTTGGTGCCTTGCATTGCGACCAGGCTGGGCGAGATTTTAGTGACCATTTCGGCAGGCACGCTGCCGCCTGTGAAAGGATCAGCTTCTGACCAATAAAAAGAGACGCGAAACGTCGCGCAGCAAGCACCGCAATCCGTACAGGAAAACACTGTCAATACACTCCACATATTGCGCAAACAACCCGATAAGACACCGGTTTTGCATGATTAAGATTAGCAGCAACGGGGCGTCACGAGGTGTGACTCTGGCGCGAGCGTTGCACGCCATTATGCCACTAAAATGAAAATGCAATAACAAATATAAATATATAAAACACAATTGCTTGAGGAATATTTTGAACGGATTTTCAGGGTGCTGCGCACTGGCTGGGTTACCTGAGCCGACGACATTTACAAGGCGCCTTACGGCAATGAGAGTAACCGCAGAATGTTGCTATGACGCTAATGAACCTGCCATGACATTCACACTGGTCTGAAAGACGTAAAGCCGATATCCTTATCAGCTAGAAATGCCTGACAGCTTATTTATAAAAAAGGAACACGCGCTATGCACGATCACGGTCACAGCCATGATCACGCCCATAATCATTCCCATGGTCATGGCCATCATCACCACCACCACCATCATCATCAAATTGATGAGCAACGGATAAGCTGGGCATTTTGGTTAAACTTTTGTTTTACCATTATTGAGTTTATCGGCGGTTGGTTAACCAACAGCGTTGCCATTATGGCTGACGCGGTTCATGACTTAGGCGACTCGCTGTCGATTGGTTTGGCCTGGTACTTAAGTAAGGTGGGGAAGCGGGATGCCACAGAGCATTATTCGTATGGCTTTAAGCGTTTAAGTCTGCTTGGTGCTTTGATTAACGGCGTGATTTTGATCATCGGCTCTGCCTGGGTGTTATTTGAAGCCATTCCGCGTTTGTGGTCACCAGAAATGCCGGTTACCGAAGGCATGATGGCGCTGGCGGTCTTAGGTGTTGCAGTGAATGGGTTCGCGGCTTTCAAACTGCACGGTGGCGATACGTTAAATGAAAAGGTGCTCAACTGGCATTTGCTGGAAGATATGTTCGGCTGGGTGGCGGTACTTATTGTGGCAATCGTGCTGCAATTTGTCGACTGGCCGATACTCGACCCGTTGTTGTCGGTGGCGTTTACGCTGTTTATCCTGTTTAACGTGGTAAAGCACGTCATTTATACTGTAAAACTGTTTTTGCAGGTAAATCCGGACGCAGCCCAGCGACAGGCTATCCGCCAGGCTTTGCTGGATATTGAGCATGTCAAAGAACTACACCACATGCATTTTTGGTCGCTCGATGGTGCCAGCCATGTGCTCACTGCTCATTTAGTCTTAGATCACACCATTGACGGTGACAAAGCCTGCCACTTAAAGCGGCGGGTGGCTGAATCATTGGAACCCTTTGCGCTGGCACATACGACAATAGAATTTGAGATGCCCGGCGAGCATTGCCGTGACGACTAGCCGGGGCCAGGCTTTGGCGTGGTGTACTCACCACGCCAAACACAGAACAGATTTACATTAGCTTAGTATGTCGGACAGTCGGGTAGCGTCGCCATTTGGGTCAGACGAATATTGGAGATCCTCACTGACACAGCCTGTTTGCTGGTAAGCGCCATCGGCGAGTAAACTTCTTTCAGGTTAACGCCAGCTTGCGCAAAACAGGCTGTCGGAACCACAACAGTTTGCCACTCAGTGCTTTGTTGACTAAAGCTGTCGAGGGCCAGTTCGCCTTTGCAGTTACCACCGCATTCCATGGCTATATTCAGATTACCTAAGATTTCTTTTTGTAAGTCAAAAACCAACGCGCTTTTTGCTGAAGCAAAATCCAGTAAGTCTTCGGGGAAGGGCGAAAAGAACTGAATACTGTCATCCTTGTCGCCAAACTGAATGTGCAGGGTATCTTCCTGAACCAGACGGTCAGCGGTTCTCACTGACACAGAACCCACACTCAATACGTTGCTGTTCATGGTATCGCGGTCATCACCGCTGCTAGCGACCAGTTGCCATGGCTGCTGTACACTTTGCTGAAAAATCACATGATCAGTCATTGTCGCTGTCAGATCGCCTACCGATTCATCAAACATCGCCAGGTTAACGCTATCGTTATACGTGAGACCATAATCATATTCGAACAGTGGCGTTTTACCGTCGCCCTTATTCACCGGGTTCTGCAAGGGCGTAGCCGGCCAGCTGAATGATAATTTGCCCCGCATAGGAAAGTTAACGCTACCGTCATTGTTAGCAAACAGCACATCTGCAACCCCCTGACCCTCTGATCCGGGCAACCAGGCCACAACAAACGCATCGGAGGCATTAATTTCTGGGGTTACCCATAATGGGCGGCCGGTAATAAACACCGACACTACCGGAATGCCTTTGGCCTTGAGGGATTTAAGTAAGGCCAGGTCGCGTTTTTCCTCGCGCTGATATTCAACATTGGCAATGTCGCCGTTACCTTCGGCATAGGGTGTTTCACCAAAGACCACAATAGCAACATCGGGCTTGGCGGTATAATTGCCCTCCACGCTAAGTTCAGCGCTGCCACCGGCTGCTGTCACCGCTGCTTCGATACCGCTGTAAATTGAGGTGGCGCCCGGAAAGTCACTGTTTTCGTTACCGGTACCCTGCCAGGTTATGGTCCAGCCACCCGATTGTTGTCCGATGTTGTGGGCGGCGTCGCCGGCCACCAGGACCCGACTGGTGGGCTTGAGAGGCAGTAGTTGCTGGTTGTTTTTGAGCATTACCAGTGACTTACGTACCGCTTCGCGAGCTATTGCGCGGTGTTCGGCGGCGCCGATCACCGACTTTTTACCCGACAGACTACGATTGGCCGGCGACGGCAAATCAAACAAGCCAACACGCAGTTTTACCCGTAACACGCGGCGTACCGCATCATCAAGACGCGCCATAGGGATCTCACCGCTTTCCACTTGGGCAACCAAATTATGAAACAGTGGTTTCCAGGTGGGGGTCGGCGCCATATAAACATCGAGTCCGGCCAATAACGCTTGCGGGCAGTTATCGTTGCTACAGCCGGGTATCTGACCATGACCGTTCCAGTCGCCCACCACAAAACCGTCAAAGCCCATTTTGTTTTTCAATACATCAGTAAGTAAGTATTTACTACCATGAATTTTTTCTCCCTGCCAGCTATTGAATGACGCCATCACTGACTGGGAGCCGGCATTTAAACCTTCAACATAGCCCTGCGCGTGGATGTCGAAGAGTTCTTTTTCGGTCGCCAGGTTGTTTCCTTGATCGTCCCCTTTATCTGTACCGCCGTCACCTACGAAGTGTTTAACGGTGGAAATAACATGTTGGTCATCGATGTTGCCGTCGCTGATATCACCCTGTAAACCCGTAACAATCGCGCGCGCATAGACGCCAACTATCTGAGGATCCTCAGAGTAACTCTCATAGGTACGGCCCCAGCGATCATCACGAACAACCGCGACGGTAGGGGCGAAAATCCAATCAATACCGGTTGCTCTGACTTCTTTTGCCGTGGCTGTTGCTATTTTTTCGACCAGAGCAGGGTCGCGCATAGCGCCCAAACCGATATTATGCGGAAACAAGGTTGCGCCGATCACATTGTTATGACCATGAACCGCATCGGTTCCCCACATGGTGGGAATACTGCTGCCATCAACAGAATCATCCACCGATGCCTGATACATGGCTTCGGCAAGCGCTATCCACTCTTCAGGTGTGGCGTGCTTATTGGCGCCGGGAAACGAGCCGCCACCGTTAAGGTAAGAACCAAAGCCGTACTCGCGCATATCCTCAACGGTGATATCACGGATTTCAGGTTGCACTAACTGAGCGACTTTCTGTTTTACTGTCATGCCGGCAATGAGTGCATCGACTTTTTCTTCTACGGCATCACCATTTGTAATGGGCGACTGAATCTTTGGCCAAAAGTCGGGTACCGATGCGCTGTTTGTGGCATTTTTATCGGTGTTGCTGCTACAGCCGGCCAGGCCAGTAACGCTAAACGCCAAAACGGCAAGTGAAAGGGGCAGAGTCTTCATTGCTATTCTCCGGGATATAAAGGGGCAATGTCAGGCATTGCAGTCGTTGTTATGCTTGCCAAGGCGCGATTTAATGCTGACTACAGGCAGTTGTTAACATTTTGTTGTGTGAGTATAAAGGCAAAACACAAAAATGCAAGCGCTTACATTTTTGGCCGTTGAATGTGCCTTTTTACGTTTTCTGAACATGCTTTTATCGTTTTTATTGTCTTTTTAAGGTATTGAATGGACGGTTTAGCAATATTTTTTGGAACTAATTTGAATGCGGTTACATTTTTTGAGTTTGGCTGTGTCCTTTAAAGACTTGCTGCTGAGCGTTGTTACAAGTTTATTTGCTGGGGAGGCAACCTCAGCGGATGGCACCTGGCAGCATATTCCGTTACATATTCGAACAGATTGTTACAGTGATTATCAGCACAATAACAGCCTATATTCTTTACGACAGGCCCTTATTGATGAGACGTTGGATACTGCTGTTGGTTTGCCTGATTGGTGCGGTCATTTGTTACCTCATTGGCTTTGGTCGTGGCATTTTTGTGATTGCAGCCTTTGGCATCGTGCTCGAACTAGCGTTTTGGTTAAATGTGATAAAGGGTAGACCTAAAACCTAGGGTCTGTAATCCTGCAATCATAGCTATATTTTAAACGATGTAAAAAACTTGTATAAAAAATGAAAGCGCTTACAATTGGGGTGGTTTTCCGTTTTATCGGGTAATTCGTGGTAGTTCACCAGCGCATTAAACCGGTGCTTTAGTGTTACCACCCTAATAGTAAGTAACGTGATCATGGCGAATGGGTTTAAAGTAAGTAGTCTGCTCAGCCAGCCTGACTTTGTTGTGGGCGTGGCGACCTCATCATTTCAGATAGAAGGCGGAGCCGAATTTCGTGAACCGTGCATTTGGGATACCTTTTGTAAGGTGCCCGGCGCAATTAAAGATGCGTCAGATGGTCACCTGGCCTGCGATCACTACAGTCGCTGGCGGGAAGACATTGCAATGGTTGCAGACTTAGGTTTTGATGCATATCGGTTTTCCGTATGCTGGCCGCGAATTATTTGTGCTGATGGCTCAGTCAACCAAAGCGGTTTAGATTTCTATATATCAATACTCGACGAACTTAAACGCCGAAACCTCAAAGCGTTTGTCACCCTGTATCATTGGGAGCTGCCACAGTATCTCGAAGATCAGGGGGGCTGGTTGAATCGAAACACAGCACACGCTTTTGCGACATACACTGATGTCGTGTCGCAAGCTTTTGGTCAGCGCGTTGATACCTATACGACACTCAACGAGCCCTTCTGCAGCGCATATTTAGGCTATGAAGCAGGTATTCATGCGCCAGGTAAAAAGGGCGCTGAATACGGTAAAAAAGCGGCTCATAATCTGTTGTTAGCGCATGGCTTGTCTATGCAGGTACTGGCGCGCAACGTTCCGCATATCCGTCGTGGTATTGTGCTGAATTTCACGCCTTTTTATGCCGCATCTGCAAGCCCTGATGACGAGCGTGCTGTGCAGCTGGCACACGACCATTTTAATGACTGGTATTTACGTCCATTGTTATGCGGCGAGTACCCTGATTTGCTTAACCAGTTGCCGCACAATCAACGGCCGGACATTCAGCCTGGTGACATGAACGTTATAGCCCAGCCGCTAGATTACCTCGGCGTAAACTATTATACGCGCTCCTTCGTTGCATGGGATGACCAGACCCAATTCAAAATTTTACCGCCCCCTGACCAGGCACCGGTTAGTGCGATGAATTGGGAAATCTTCCCCGATGCGCTACGTGAGCTTTTGTTGAAGCTGGATAACGATTACACTTTACCTCCACTTTATGTGACCGAAAATGGCATGGCCAGTGACGATCAGGTGGTCCGTGGTGAAGTGAAGGATGAAACTAGGGTCAACTATTTACGTGACCACATGCAAGCGCTAGCACAGGCAATGGACGCAGGCGTGGACATTCGCGGTTATTTTGTGTGGAGTTTAATGGACAACTTTGAGTGGGCCGAAGGCTATCTCAAACGATTCGGTATTGTTCACGTTGATTTTACTACGCAGCAGCGTTTGCCCAAACAGAGCGCATTGTTACTCAGTAAGTGGCTGTTACAGCGAAGCAATGAAACTAGGTAAGCGAACATATGAAGATCAGCGCGAAAGAAAAAGTTGCTTACGGCTTGGGAGATACCGCCAGTAACTTTGTTTTTCAAACGGTGATGCTGTTTTTAACATTTTACTACACCGACGTGGTGGGGCTTAACCCGGCAACAGTGGGAAGTATCTTTTTACTGGTGCGGTTGATTGATGCTGTAACCGATCCGTTGATGGGCTCGCTGGCCGATAAAACCCGTACGCGCTGGGGCGCTTACCGGCCGTATCTGCTGTGGCTGGCTGTGCCTTTTGCCATAATTAGCGTACTCGCTTTTACCACGCCAGATACTGACTATCAGGGCAAATTAACCTACGCCGTGGTTAGCTATATATTACTGATGCTGATGTATACGGCTATCAACATTCCGTATTCTGCACTGGGCGGAGTAATAACCGCTGACGCCACCGAACGCGTCTCGGTGCAATCTTACCGTTTTGTTTTTGCCATGATAGGCGGGCTCATTGTGACGTCTTTTACCCTGCCAATGGTTGAGTGGTTTGGTAATGGTGATGATACGAAAGGGTATCAGCTCACCATGATGGTCATGGGTGTGTTCGGCATGCTGCTATTCCTGCTGTGTTTCATTGGCACCAAAGAACGGGTGCTGCCCACAGAAGGCCCGCCGTTACCGGTGCGCGAGCAATTGCGGGCGGTGTGGAAAAATGACCAGTGCCGGATACTCTGTTTGGTTAGTATGGTGCTGCTGACCGGCATAGTGCTGCGTAATTCATTGGCCATCTATTATGTTAAATACGTATTACAGCGCCCTGACGATGTTACGCTGTTTGTTACGGTGGCCATGTTAGGCGGCATATTGGGAGCGGCGTTAGCGTATCCCCTGGCCAAACGCATGGATAAGGTGCGTGTCTATACGGTTTTGCAATTTGCCTGCGCAGGCATATGTGTAGCTAATTACTACTTGCCTGCTGAGTGGTGGCTGACGGCACTCAGCTTACATTTTCTGTGGGGCTTTGTATTGCAAATGGCGTCGCCTCTGCTGTGGGCTAAAATGGGTGATGTTACCGATTATGGTGAGTTGCAATCAGGCACGCGCCTTACTGCAATGACGTTTTCAACTATTGTGTTTTTTATCAAACTTGGTATTGCACTTGGCAGTGCAATGGCGGGTTGGTTGCTGGCATTTTATAATTATCAGCCCACCGTTATAGATGCTGAGGTCAGCCAGGGTATTGTACAGTCGTTTTGTTTAATTCCGGCGGCCACGTCGATACTTGTTATCGTATTGATGCACTGGTATAAATTAGATGCCCGCAGCGTCAACCACACGCAACATATACTGCTCAAAACGAGAACATCCACAATGAATGTAGCGAAGTCCCCATGGTAACAATTAAACAGGTGAGTGAAAAAGCGGGTGTGTCGTCGGCCACGGTGTCGCGGGTAATTAATAATACCGGTACAGTTAAAGAGAAAACCCGCGATGCGGTCATGGCTGCCATGGCAGAACTGGGTTATCGTCACAACGTTGTTGCCGCGTCACTGGCGTCCAATAAAACTCACACAATTGGCTATGTTGTTCCTGAGTTACACGGCTCCTTTTTTGGTGCCATGATGGGGGGCACTGAACAGGCATTACGGCAAGCTAAAAAGCACATGCTCATCGCGACCGGGCACTCCGATGCCAACATCGAAAAGGAGCAAATAGACGCGCTGCTGAGTCGTCGTTGCGACGCATTAATACTGCATGTGGAAGCGGTGAGTAATGACTATCTGGTCAGTCTTGTGCATCAGGGCGTGGAGCTCGTCGTGGTGAACCGCTATATCGAAGAAATTGGTGAAAACTGCATTAGTCTGGACAATACCCTGGGCGGCTATCTTGCAACCCGGCATTTGCTGGAAATTGGCCATACCCAAATTGCTTACATCGCCGGTTCACTCTTTAAAGACGACGCTATTAATCGTTTAAACGGGCACCGCAAAGCCCTTGCCGAAGCGAACGTGGCTTACCAGGAAGGGCTTACCTACGAAGGTAACTTTCAGGCCCGTTCAGGTACTGATGGCATTCGGGCGTTACTTGCCAAAGGCGCAAAATTTACGGCCGTTGCGTGTGGTAACGACGAAATGGCATCCGGTGCGATGATCGCATTACGAGAGGCCGGGCGGCGTATTCCGGAAGATGTATCGGTAATTGGTTACGACAACATCGATTTCGCCAGCTACCTTTCGCCGGGCTTAACTACCATGGATTACCCGGTGCAAAAAATTGGCAGTATGGCAGCGCACTGGGTACTTGAACGCGTGTATGGCCACAATCGCTACGACTACGAACATATTTTAAACCCGCGGCTGATATTAAGGGGCACCACCTGTAGCCCGGAGTGACCCTGGTAAATGACGACCAAATAACACATTAGTACATGTTATTTAACCGTGTAATCAGGCAGTGGCGGCCGCGCAGTCATCGCCTTCCGACTTTCGTTATCAAAACTCGTATATGTAGCCATCTACCTGTTAAACTTACCTTCTTTTTAAAGTTTTAGTTTTGTATAAATAAATAAGTTGAACTACTTTTAAACCTATAATTGAGTTTAACAACCTTAACCGTGCACTGCTAACAACCTGGTTTTAGCAGTTAGCTACAGCGACACCCCTACTTTATGTGTCACGGAGTAATGACAGGATGCGCAACAACCAGCCCGTAACCCAACGAGAGTATAAATTTTCAGATAAATACCGGCTTATTTCTGCTACCGACCAGCGCGGTATCATTACGCATTGTAACGATGCGTTCATTGAAGTAAGTGGCTATTCTAAAGAAGAGCTCATTGGTAAGAATCACAATTTAGTTCGTCATCCTGATATGCCGCCCAGCGTGTTTAAAGAGATGTGGCAAACGCTGCAAGCGGGCCGAATTTGGATGGGCCTGGTAAAAAACCGGCGTAAAAATGGCGATCATTATTGGGTGTCTGCGTTTGTAACGCCAGTGTACGAAAATAACAGTGTGGTGGGTTACGAGTCAGTGCGGGTACCGGCGTTGGATCACGAAGTGGCCCGTGCTGAATTCCGCTACAGTCGCATCCGGGAGGGCAAATCGGCGGCGTCGTCAGGTGAACGTTACGCCTATTTCCTGAAAAAGTTCGCGCCTTTTTGGTTGCCGGCCATTCCAATGCTGGCATTTTTAGCCTTTAATGGTGGCTTGCTGCCAGTGGCTGTTTCAGCCGTACTGCTGATTATTATGGCAATCTGGCAGTGGCAGCAAACGCAAAGCGACTGGGAATCATTGATTGCATTAAGCCCTGACTCTTATGATAACGCCGTGGTCGCACAAACCTATTTTAGTGATTTAGGTGCGGTGGCCCGGGCGAAGCTGGTACTGGGCTGCGAGTTGGCTCGCAGCCGCACCGCGTTAACCCGCATTAAGGATGCTGCAGGCGGTCTTGAAGAGATAGCCAATACAACACACACCCAGGCTGAGATGACCTCCTCTGCGGTAGTGCAGCAAAATCAGGCTACTCAGCAAATTGCGTCGGCGGTTACGCAAATGTCACAATCGATTCAGGAAGTGGCCGAGCGCGTAGAGCAAAACGCCGAAACCGCGCGTTCTGCTGCGAGCAATGTAGAAACGGGCAACCAAAAAGCAGAGTCTGCGGCAGTGGCCATTAATGAGCTGGAAAGTGTTGTTCAGTCTATTTCATCGACAGTAACCGAACTGGCACAAAGCACCAGCGATATTGGTGAGGCGGCGAGTATTATTTCGTCTATCGCTGAGCAAACCAACCTGTTGGCACTTAACGCCGCTATTGAAGCCGCGCGTGCCGGTGAGCAAGGGCGTGGATTTGCCGTGGTGGCCGACGAGGTCAGAGCGCTGGCATCGAAAACCCGCGAATCAACCGATCGTATTCATAACATCATCAAAGAGCTTGCCAGCCGCAGTGAACGTGCCGTTAAAGTCTCAGCAAACGGGCTGGAATCGGCTAAGTTGGGCGCTTCTATAGTACAGGAAACCAAGCAGGCCTTGTCTGAAATCAACACCGCCGTGCATGGCATTACGCAGATGACCATCGAAATGTCGGCAGCCGTTGAACAGCAAAGCTCAGTAGCGGAACATATCAACCAACAAGTGGTTGAAATTGCCGATGGCGCCGCTGATACCCAGAAAAGCTCAGAAGAATCACTGGAGGCCAGCAAACGTTTACATGGCACCATTGCAGAGGTTAACGGTGTGATTAAACGCTTTAATACCGACACCCAGGTGGGTGCAAAGCGTTAGCGACACGCTAAGCTTATTTTCAGCGGCCCAGGTGTTGCTGCCGGGGCAAGCAAATTGCCCGGCAAGCGCGGAAGCGCTTCATGCCGGCGGCTTTAAAGAGCTAATGAAGGCTTGGTCACCACCAGCCCACCAACTGCTAATCAGGCGCCAGTCAAGGCATTGACTGGCAGACGCCCTGGCCAACACCTACATAACCGTAAACAGCTCATCCGAGTCTTCTGCTTAAATCAGATATTTTCGTTGTATAACAACAAATATGGCAAACAAAATGGTAACGATATAAATAAACCCAGTAGCAAACTGATTAAAGAAAAAACTTAATACCGCAGAGCTTTTAATAGCATCAATGCCGATCACAACAGCTAATCCCGGCCACAGGGTTAAAAATAAAATCAGAGCGGCCTGAATATTATCTCTCAGGCACAACTTAAACCTGTTTAGATATTGCGCTGAGCAAAGCAGTACGTAACTTATCAACAGCATTAAATAGGAGGCTTCAGCACTACCTGATGCTATGTTAAAACCTGCGTTAATGGCGAGCGCAACTACCATCCACACCATTAACACGCCATTGTGTTTCAATATGTTCATAGGCACTTCGTAAAAATGTGGCTTCGAATCCATGGTGATGAGTCTTCCTTATGCACGGCGATGATTTGCCAACATCTGCTCTCTGAAGGAACAGATCAGGCATCTGATGAGGATTGGCTGAATACTAATATAGCCGTGATACGGCATTAATATGCATTTGAGTTGCTAACAAATACCTGACTGGAAAGATGCACCTGCAGTAGCAGGGCAACACACCATACCGCCTGCTAACAAACAGGTTGTTGTTTGAATAAAAGTGGGGGGAGTGCTTGTGTCATAATCAGTCCGTTGAATATTTAACCAACTTCTACCATAGCACCATGGTATTTTCGCGCAACTTAATTATGGCCGCGACTATGTCTGGTGTGGCGATTGTATTAGCTAACGACTGTCACTAGTTGGGGAAATCTGCAGAGGAGCCGGGTTGGCGAAAATAAATCACGACAAGCGCCCAATTATGTAAGCCGCTGGCTGGTTATTACCCAGCGGCTAATATGCTGCTAATGGATAGCGTAAGTTGCTTAGCCGTTGGCTTTAAGCTTTACCACATCAGCGCCTTCGCTCGACAAAATGGTGTCGGCCGCCGTGCCTTTGAGTAACTTGGCCACGTTGTCTTTATTTTTGGCCAGCATCACTGATAGCTCTTCTGCCAAGGACTCTTCCAGCTTAATGCCTTTTGCTTCCAGATATATCGCCAGATTGTCGGCCACATCGAGCATTTTATCGTACTGATCGGCAGCTTTTTTATCGGTAGTAACCAACTTCTCTACCCCTTTGTGTGAAACCACGTACTGTGTTGTGATTGCCATGGTGTAACTCCGTTGTTTGTGAAATACCTTGCTACTGTAGCGTACTATACTGTATAAATAAACAGTAATTTTAAAACAGTGGTACCGTTTCTCATGCTTCAAATTATTCCCGTAGCCGCACAGGCTGGTATTACCGGGTTTGAATCGCCAGCCGCCGAATATAAACAACTCGAACTGGATCTCGATGAACTGCTTATTGAACACCCCACTGCCACCTTTATTGGTCAGGCGCAGGGCGATTCTATGACCGGTGTGGGAATTTTTGATGGCGATCTGCTTATTGTGGACCGCGCCGCACATCCCACCTCTCTCGACGTAATAGTGGCAAACTTAAATGGCGCATTTGTGTGCAAGCTCTACGATCGCAAGGCGCAGGTATTGTTGTCGCCGGGCCTTGATCATCAGCCCTATGTGTTGGGCGAAGGCGATACATTCGAAGTAGAAGGCATCGTTGTGCGCTCAGTGCGTATGCACCGCTATGTTCGGTGGTTAAGCCAATGTATGCGCTAATTGATGCCAACAGCTTTTACGCATCGGCTGAAAAGGTGTTCGACCCTGCCATACGCCAGCGCCCGGTTGTTGTACTAACCAATAACGATGGCTGCATTTGTGCGCTGTGCGAGTATGCAAAGCAGCTTGGGGTAAAAAAATTTGGCCCCTATTACAAAGTAAAAAAACTGCTGGCGCGGCATAATGCTGTAATTCGTTCCTCCAATTATGAACTCTATGACTACCTGTCGAATAAAATGATGCAGGTGGTGGCAAGCTACGCGCCCGAGCAACACATTTATTCTATCGACGAGTGCTTTTTACACTTTGACAACTGGCGACCGGCGTTGCCATGGCATGATTACGCCAGGCAAATCCAGCAGGATGTATGGCAACAGGTTCGTTTACCGGTAGGCGTGGGGATTGGCACTACCCCCACATTGGCAAAAGTAGCCAGTTTTGCGGGCAAAAAGCTGGGCAATAAAACAGGTATCGCAGTGCTCGACACGCCGCAGGAAAGGCAGGCCGTGCTAAGCCAAATGGATGTTCAGGATGTGTGGGGCATTGGCAAACGTATAGCCTTAAAATTGCGCAGCCTGGGCATTGCAACGGCCTGGCAACTTGCCACCTTCGACGCTAAAACATTACGCAAACAATTCTCCGTAGAGATTGAACGCACAGTGCGCGAACTTAACGGCATTACGTGTATTAAGTGGGAGCAGGAGCGCGCCAAAAAGCAGCAAATTTACTCGACCCGCGCCTTTGGGCAACCGGTAACGAGTCATCAGGCGCTGCGTGAAAGCCTGTGCTGGCATGCCGAGAAAGTGGCCGATAAACTGCGCAGGCAACACAGTAAAGCCCTGTTACTCACGCTGTTTACGCACGCGAACCCATTTGCCGATACTGAGCAGTACCACAAAGCGGTGCAACACCGTTTTGCCCAACCCACTAACGACACACGGGCGCTGGTGCAGGCCGCGAGTAACGCCAGTAACGCGCTTTATAAAGCCAATATAAAGCTCCACAAGTGCGGCGTGGGCGCCATCGAAATTATCGACACTGATCATGAACAAGGCGATATGTTTGCCGAGCTGCAACACAACCCCAAACTCATGCAATGCATGGACGCCATTAACCACCGCTATGGCAGTCAGACCATCGGCGCCGCCGCCAAAGGCATTAATCCGCAATGGAAGATGAAGCGGGAATACCTGTCGCCTCAATACACCACCAACTGGCGGCATATACCCAAGGTGGGGTGTTGATAGACTAGCAGTAGCGTATTTACGATTGGGATTACTGGACGCTCAATTCTATCCAAACATACACTCCTGTCTTGCAAGAGTTGCAATATGCATCAAAAAATTTAGCTATTACATGTCATACGTGTTAACTGTATTAATGGGGCTTGTGAAATATCACAAGTGAAGGAATATCCATATAATTCAAGGAAATTAAATGAGACTGTATGTCTCAGTGGCGATAGCCATGTTGCTCATTAATGCGTTTACATTAAGTAGCGCAGCCGTAGCTGATAATATAACTGTTATATGTAACTCGTGTTAAGAAAATCAAAATGATGGTTCACTCGCAATATTGAAAGTTTCGGGGGTCAGAAATTCTCTCACTAACATTCAATATGAAGTTGTTGATGCTGATGGCAATGAAGCTCCACTTGAAAAAATTATCAACGGCCGGGTCACGTTTAGATTTGAGACGGCAGCAAACTTTCAAGAAGAGTGGCTTGGTTTCATGCAGGAAACGTATAACATGGAAGCCTCTGAAATTACCATTAAGTGAGTGGAAAGGCTTTCTATTCCAGTTCACAAGGCCAAATATATTATTACTGATATTGAAAATGGAGAGGCTTCACCACCTCCTGAAGATGACATGGAAGAACCACAATGAAGAAATATATATTTCCATATTCGAGTAGAGGGACGACAGAATCTGGTGTCGTCGCAGCTGTATGTAATGCTTTTTACTTGTTTGGAATGAGCATTTTCACTTATGTTTTACTGAGCACTATATTCGCGTTCGCTATTATTTTGGCTGGTTTAGAATACAATGGGTCGTACCATACTATATTCACCAGTCAGCTGACGTTCGTGATATTAGGAGCGTTGTCTATTTTGAGTGCTGTGATATTAAATTGGTTGAATATTCTTTTAAGCGCGCTTCGAGCTTATATCAATTCTTTATCATCCAAAAGCAATTCAAGAACTTAACAGATAAACAATAACTGGGTGTGTGAATCTCTGGGATTATGTCAATCTGGCATGGTCGAGCAAATTCACACAACCCTGTTAAGCTACTTCTCCTAAGTTAATCATTTGAGCCTCATATTGATTTGGGCTTTGGTAGTGAAGGTAAGAATGCATTTACGGCGGAACATGTCAGATAAGCCCTGTTTCTTCAATGAGTAAGTAACCTACGAATACAACGTGGGCACGAAATTGAATATCCAAAATCCAAGTTAGATACATATAAAGTTGCTAAGTTCGTACAGCCAATATAATACCTCTCACAGCTTTACTGAATTAGTTAGCTTTTGAAGAACACATATCGCTGCAAAAGCAGCAAATTTACTCTACCCGCGCGCGCCTTCGGGCAACCGGTAACCAGCCATCAGGCGCTGCGTGAAAGTCTGTGCTGGCATGCCGAGCTACAGCACAACCCCAAACTTATGCGGTGTATGGATGCATTAACCAACGTTACGGCAGCCAAACCATTGGTGCTGCTGCTAAAGGCATTAACCCGCAGTGGAGCATGAAACGCGAATACCTGGCACCGCAGTACACCACTAACTGGCGGCATATACCAAAGGTGGGGTGTTAGTCACAGGACGAGCTCAATGCAGCCGTAAGGGGCGCGGACAACAATGTATCGTAATTCTACCTAGCGCTAACCAAGGGCAACATGTAGCGACCAAATTGCTCCTGGTTGGCTTTCTAGACTTGGTAATGGACATCAGTATTACTCTAAGGCCAAGAATAGCCTCACAATAGTGTTTGTCTGTAACTTGAACAATATTCTCCGCTTCGCGAAGCGTTAGTCAGATGACGAGCTGCCGGTTTTTGGCTTTTCGATTTTGTCACTGAAAGCAGAGCTTATATCAGCAACCAACTGAGTTGAAACGAGCTGCTGCGGAATCTCACTTGGTGGAACGTTGCGGCCGCCTTGCACCAACAAGCAATCTTGAGCAGAAATCTCGTTTTTGGTTAAAAAATGTACTATATTCATTTGGGGTCCTCGTTTAATTTCAATTGCAGTGTGAGTATCAAAGTGTAATTAAATAAATTTGGAGACTAGCTCATGGTCAAGACAAGGATGTGTAATATTGGGACTATTGCTGCCTTTGTCCTTTTATGGACGCTAGGTCTAGACAAAGTGCATTCGGTTGAGCCGTCATGGTTAGGGAAGACAAGGTTCAATGGTGAGTCAAGTGGCATTATTAGAGCTGTCTTAGTGAAGGGGGAACATGTTTACCTTGGCGCTGAGAATGGTTTTTTCGATATTGTCGGCGAAAGCGCAACCATTTATAACCAGGATAATTCGGTACTTGGAGACGGCTATATTTCGAATTTGGCAGTTGATAGCAAAGGCTACATATGGCTCACACAATATGGTTCAGGCACCTATAGATATTCTCCTTATTCAAAAGAATTTAGTAAGCTGGAATTGCCAGATGAGTTCGCTCAATTCTCATGGGCTATAAAGATAAGCCAGGGAAAAGCAGCAATTAGCTTGATAGATAGCTTATTAGTTTACGATTTGATAAACCATAATTGGGAAGTGGTAAATAAAGATAGCACTGGCGTGCCTTTAAAGAGGATTTACAGTGTTGACTCATTCAGGGATGGTGCGTTTGTTTTTACGTCGCAAAATAATGTCGCAATACTGGATTCTGTATCTTTAGAAACCAAATTTTACAATCGGCAGGATTATTTCCCGGGACTTTCGCAGATAACCGCAATCGAAGCTCACGAGAATAAATTGTTAATTGGAGGTCGAGGCGGCCTGTATATTTGGGATATGAAAACCGAGCCAGTTTTCTTTCCGATGAGCGATGAGCGCAGCAAAGAGAGTGACGTAGAAAGAATATTTACCGACTCTTCTGGCAGAATCTGGGTGGCAGCTGTTGGCTTGTATTACGTCAATACCATTTCTAAAACGCTTAAGGCAATCAAAGTCGGGCAGCCCAAATATAGCTACGAACAGATCAAAAGTGTTGGCGATGTAAAAGAAACTACAGATGGACAAATAATAGTAGCGTCAAGCCAACTAGGGATACTCAATATTAGTCCTTCAGACGAGGCCATAAACTACATCCACCAAACAGAGTTTCCTTACCGTAAAGACATTTATTCTGTCACGTCGTTGGGGCAAAACCACTACCTGGCTAAAACCGCAGGCAGTTGGCTGGAATTAAATGCTGATACCGGCAAGCTGACCGTCCTGAAAGGCAATCATTTCGACAGTGAGCCCATTCCTCTGCCAGAGAATAGGGTGTTTTCGCCACAAACGTGTAGCGTATACTCGCTTGATATTACCGGCTTAGTGCGTCAGTCGGCGGTAGCGGATGCGGATAACTTTTGCCCTTATATACGCCCCCTTCACTACACCAAAGATGATGCGCAATTTCTCTTTTATCAAGCGCCTACGCATGCCGGGCTTGTTCGCTACGCGGCTAATACCATTTCACATTTTGCCAATGCGCCAAAAAATGTCCGGTTTATGGCAAGTCGCGAAGGCATGCCCGTGGTGATTATGGATAGCAGTAATGTGATGTATACCATGGAGGGGCATGGAGTATGGATAAAGCACGATACGCAGGCAATGAAGAGTGTTTATGTTTATTGTATGTATGCCGATCCAGATGAACGTGCCGTTTACTTTTGCACATCGGGCAAGGGCATAAAACGCTACAGTTTGCAGTCCAAAAAATTGTCCGACGCTTTTGCCAATAATAATACAGTACCAAGGTTTATTCGTGATGGTTACCTCGACAGCGCAGGTAATCACTGGCTGGCTACCAATAAGGGTTTGGTGCTTGTAAAGGGAGATTTTGTCTTCGCATTTGAGCAAAGTGACGGCATCGTTGATACAGACTTTAACTATCAGGGCATACTGCCAATGGGGCCTGATCAGTTTTTACTGGCAGGCGACCAATTAAGCTATGTAGTGAACACCCCGAAACTCGCCGCCTATGTTGAGCGGCGCCGTCAACATACGGCGTATGCCAGTATCCTTAACGTGCGAAGCAGAAGCGATAGTGAAGCGTCAATACCGGTAAGTAATAAGGGCGAGCAATATCTGTTTGCCGATCAGCCTGACGAAGTGACATTCGAGTTTGCATCGGCTGACTTTATTTATCCCCACCTGCAACATCTTGAATACAGGCTGGCGGGTTTTAACCAGGCATGGCAGGCGCTGCCTGCCAATATTGGTACCGTGGCCTATTCAGGGTTGGGCGTTGGTGAGTTTGATTTTCAGGTGCGGGTAATTGATAGTAAAAGCGTGAATACGCAGCCGATTTCCCATTATCGCTTTGCGATCCCAACGCCGCTATGGCAATCGAGACAGGCTTATTTTGCTTACCTGTGCCTGTTGGGTGTCGCGATATGGTTAGCTATCAAAGGTTATCGTTGGCATCTTAGTGAAAAAGGTCGAATGCTTGAGCAGATCATTGAGAACAAGCAATCGGCGTTGTTAGACAGTAACCGGTCTATCACTGAGTTATTAGCGAAAAAAGAACGAATTTTCTCTAATTTGGCCAAAGAAATCAGGACGCCGGTAATGCGTATACTGATTCCGCTCACTGAGTTAAGGCAGCAGAATCAAACAACTAGTGCGCGTCGGTCACTGGATTTGATCTATGAAAATGCGGGCCGCTTAAAAGCCCTGGTGGAACAGCTGAATGTAGTGCAGCGTATTGATCATATCAGTAAGCAATTAAAACAAACCTATGATGTAGACAAAACACTCCGCTATATTATTGAGACACACCGCCCTGCTGCACATAAAAAGCACCTCTCCATTACTTTCGATAATCAGATAAAAGAGCCGGTATTAGCTGTTCAGGATTCACTGGAAACCATGATCAGCAACCTGCTGGTGAATGCTATTCGTTTTACTCAGGAAGGCGGTCATATTAAGGTCAAAGCGAAGCAACTTGGCGAGCAAGTTACCTTTTCGGTGATCGATAACGGCGCAGGGATGTCGGCGAAAGATGTCGATCTGCTGGTATCGCGATTTGCACGCGGTACAAATTACACCGGCAAGCCCGAAATGGGGATTGGGCTTAATTTGGTTAATCAACTGGCGCTGGCTAACGATGGCTGGATAGAAATCCATAGCGAACCAGAGGTAGGCACAACAGTTTGCATTCATTTGCCCTGTTACGCCAAGGCGCCAGTTACTCATCTACAGGGCAGTCAGGATAAGAGGGCATCCAGTCTTATGGTTGCGGAGCAACGGGCCAGCTATAGTAATCTCGATTTGCCGGTTATTCTCATTGTCGATAATAGTCAGGATGCGTGTGATTATCTGACCGACATTCTCCGTGAAAAATACAATTGCTATTCCATACAGCAAGGTTGGAAAGCGCTGGAGTTGATACCGGTTATATTGCCCGAACTGGTTATCTCCGAACTCAATATTCAGGATATGTCCGGCGCTGAGCTCACTCAAAAGATCCGCGCGCTGGAAGACTTTGCCGATTTGCCTGTGATGATATTAACGGCACAATCAGAACACAGCGCTAAAATTACCAGTTTTAAAGCAACGGTTAGCGACTACCTTATAAAGCCTGTGGAAAGGGAAGAGCTCATATCCCGAATTGAGAGTAATTTAGCTATATCGAGATTATCCCACCAAAGTCAGCGTCGCCATGAGCAAGACGAACAGGCAGCGGAAAACCTGACGTATGTTCAGTCGATACTTCCACAATGCAAAACCGATAAGGAGCGAAAATTTATTGTCAATTTACTCGACGTGGTTGAGCGTAATTATGCTCAGGAAACGTTTAATCGCAGCCAGGCTGCCAGCGAGTTGGCGATGAGTGAAAGAACCTTAAACCGGACAATGGCGGACTTACTGCCCGATAACTTTGCTTTGTTTCTCAAAAAATACCGACTCGAAAAAAGCCTGCCGTTACTCGCCGCCGGGCATTCTATTACCAGTATTGCATTAGAAGTGGGTTTCGGCTCTGCCGCTTACTACAGCCGATGCTTTAAACAAGAATATGGCTACCTGCCCAAAGACGTCGATCCGGTAAGTGGCGTAAGCGGAATGCCTGACAGGTAATGGGTGTGCCTACCTCGCTATATTGCCAGTACAGCCTTTAAAACTCAGCGTATCGCCCCATGTCTTAAAGCATACAAATAAATTATGTGTACTCATGGAGGTTTATTATGTCAACCATACTCATTACCGGTGCCAATCGTGGTATTGGCCTGTCGCTGGTTAAACTGTATCTGGAGCGTGGTGATACGGTCATTGGCGTGTGCCGCAGTGCGTCAGATGAACTTAACCAAAGTGGCGCAGAGGTGATCACCGGCGTTGATGTGAGTCAGGGGGCCGACATAGAGCAGCTCAAGGCCGAACTGGGTGACCGCACCATCGACGTGCTCATTAATAACGCCGGCATACTGCGCAAGTCGAGTTTAGACCAACCCGATTATGCGCAAATACGCGCGCAGTTTGAAGTGAACGCCATCGGGCCTTTGCGCGTTGTTGCAGCGTTACGCCAAAATTTAAAACGGGGCAGTAAAATAGGCCTCATTACCAGCCGTATGGGATCAATAGAAGACAACGATTCGGGCAGCAGCTACGGCTATCGCATGTCAAAAAGTGCGCTTAACGCTGCTGGTAAGTCGCTGTCGGTTGATCTCAAAGATGATGGCATTGCGGTAGCGTTATTGCACCCGGGCTGGGTTAATACCGAAATGGTTAATTACAACGGCTTGATTGAGCCAGAAGAGGCCGCTGCAGGCTTAGCAGCCCGTATCGATGCCTTGAGCATGGAGAATACCGGCGGCTTTTGGCATAGCAATGGTGATCGCCTGCCGTGGTAAATTAACGCTTATAAAGGTAATGCGCGCCACCCAAGGCGGTTAGCTGGTGGCTTAGTGGCAGCGCAATTCAGTGCTACCGCAAAGCGGGCAGTAATAGCGCGCGAAGCAGATTAAATACCTTAGACGCCAGCGCCGGCATAATAGCGTTGGCGAATTTTGGCAAAGTCACCGCAGGCGATCCCCGCTTTAATAATGTCCTCAAGGCGGCTTTTGTGTTGCCATAGCCAGGAGTCTTTATTAATTACCACGTGCTGCGCAAAGACTTGATCAATCTGGTAATTTGCCAGGGTAATTGCGTGTTGCAACCCAAGTTCATCAAGTTTTACCTCGGTGCTTTGCTGAATATGGGTAAAACCGTCGATACGGCCTTTCATCAACATTTCGATTTTTTGCTCAATAGAAGGCAGCATCACGGTTTTGTCGACCGGGATCTCGGTAAACAAACTTTGAATATTAGAGCGCATTGTAACGCCAATACTAAGCTGCCGGAGATCTGCCTGTGAAGTCAGTTGGTCGGCCTTGTCAGCTCGCACAAACAGTGCAACTTTGAGTGATTCATAGGGTGGTTCAATGCGTTGTATGTGCTCGCCAATGGGCACGTCCATTGATACGCCCACCATTAAATCAATACTGCCATCATTAACTTCTATCAGGCGTCGTGCGTATGGCATTAATACGATGTCAGCGGGCACATCGAGCTTTTCGGCAAAGTAGTGGATGAGTTCGTAGTGCAAGCCGGTCGGAAACTCAGGCGATACCGCTGAGCGCAGCTTAGGCCCGGCCAGTACGCTGCTACTCACTATCGCCAATAACACTAACCAGCGAAAACTCATAACGTCAGGATGCCCGTATTATTGTCGTTACTGTGGTATACGCTCTTGCAGAGTACACACACCTTTGAATTCCTTGCCATGTTTGATTCCCTAGCCATCTTTTGTGTTACTTGCAGAGCGGTTTTCCCCACCACTGCGCATCTTTAACATACTTAACCACCAGCCCGTCGCGAATCAACAACGCGTGAGTATTAAAGCCGGTATCTTTGCCTACCATATTACGGTAATTCAGGGTTGCACATACAAGGTAGCCGTAATACACATCATCCAGCTCATTGCCAAGCCAGTAGCGTTTAGGCTTATCTATTTTGGCGAACTCGACAGAATCCGGGTGAGTGAGATGATAACCATAATAAGTCTCTACAATTTTGACATAATCATCCGGATAGTCACCATAGTTCGCTTCGTTGATTTCTTTTTCAGACGGCAAAGATGTACATCCGGCTACACATAATGTACCCACCAGCAATGCCCTGAGTAAAACCTTCATCGCAACCTCCTAATTAGCCAACAACGCCTTTATATAACGTCACATAACGTCGAATTACATTACGGGCAAGTTAGCTTACCCTACTGCGGATCCACACTCTGTATGTGTGTCTTTACCATGCGCGCGCAGGTTACTATTTCAATCCTGGGAGTTCAATTAGCCCGTTATTAACACACTGCGCCAACGCCGTTTAAGCCTGCATCAACCGAAAGAGTCAACCCAGGTATGCCTAGTGAGTGATCATAAAGGCACAATAAGTTCCGTCAGCGATGATGTTGTGAAGCTATGCGCCTGCCTGTCCACTAATATTTGGTATGGATTGGCATACCTATGTATCAGCCCTGCTGTTTAATCATTCAGCAGCCCGGTGTGTAATACACCCAACAAAACGAAACAAACAAAACCATTAACTGCTGAAACAAATAGGAAATAACCATGTTGAAATTTGCTAAAACTGCTGCCCTTGTATTAACTGCTTCTTTCGGAATTAACGCGACAGCAACGGCTGGCGTGGAAGACTCACTGGCTAACATCTGCACTATCGTTGCTGCCGATGACAAAGGTGAGCTGCGCAAAAAAATGCGTTCTGTAGAATCAGATTACCGTTTAAAGCTGCGTGACTACTACGCGGGTATTTCTTGTAACGGCCAGAGCCTGATTAAAACTGCGATTACTAACAACGCGGTAGAAGTAGGTACCCTGCTGGTTAAGAAAATGCCTAGCAGCGACTTAAGCGCGCCAGAAACTGACGGCAAAACGCTGCAAGCCTGGATCAACGAAAACGGTCACCAGGACCACGCTGTAGCACAAGAATTACAGAGCCGCTTATAATCGGACTCGACCCGGATTCATGTTCGCCATGTACTCATTCAACATGGTTGCAGGGACTTAGCAGTTCCCTGCGTTAAGAAGACGCCGCAAGGCGTCTTTTTTCCCTTCTGCTACAAAGAAATTGCCAGTTAAACCCTTGTACCGTTAGCACTCAATCCTGTATTGGTTCGCTGTTTTCCCGCTTTGTCTAGTTTGCCCGGCTCCCGGGATCAGCTGCTTGTTCACGTTAAGTGACTGTAATAGCTGGCCATAAAAACGTAGTGCGTGCATTACCCGGTAACACCTTGAATGATTCAGGCATCTAACCCGATGCAGTATTACTGTCGCTGCCATTTTGGTTCAACGCCTCCTGTCGTTTGAGTATAACCTGGTATACCCATGTATCAGCCCTGCTGTTTAATCGTTGCTCAGGTCGGTGTGTAATACACCCAACAAAACGAAACAAACAAAACCATTAACTGCTGAAACAAATAGGAAATAACCATGTTGAAATTTGCTAAAACTGCTGCCCTTGTATTAACTGCTTCTTTCGGAATTAACGCGACAGCAACGGCTGGCGTGGAAGACTCACTGGCTAACATCTGCACTATCGTTGCTGCCGATGACAAAGGTGAGCTGCGCAAAAAAATGCGTTCTGTAGAATCAGATTACCGTTTAAAGCTGCGTGACTACTACGCGGGTATTTCTTGTAACGGCCAGAGCCTGATTAAAACTGCGATTACTAACAACGCGGTAGAAGTAGGTACCCTGCTGGTTAAGAAAATGCCTAGCAGCGACTTAAGTGCGCCAGAAACAGACGGCAAAACGCTGCAAGCCTGGATTAACGAAAACGGTCACCAGGGCCACGCTGTAGCACAAGAATTACAGAGCCGCTTATAATCGAACTCGACCCGGATTCATGTTCGCCATGTACTTATTCAACATGGTTGCAGGGACGTAGCAGTCCCCTGCATTAAGAAGGCGCCTCACGGCGCCTTTTTTCCTTTCTGCGTCTCGATAAAGCAACTGGGAATAAATACGTGCAGTTGTTGTAAACTTATTGTTAAACTGCGTTTTTAATATTCGCTTTTCAGTTGGAAATTATATGCAGGCAGGTTTCAGGACATTGGCGCTAATCAGTTGTTTAAGTGTAACAGGGATGGCGCATAGCGCGGCGGCGCCTACTGGCGTACAACAAGCCAGTTCGCCAATCGTCATCGATGGTGTGGCGAATGAGTCAGCGTGGGACGCAGCGCAGTGGCATCCGCTTGATCAACTAATGGTGGGCGAGATGCCCACGCCGGCCGATTTTAGTGGTCGCTTTAAAATGCTGTGGGACAACGACCAGCTGTATTTGCAGGTAGAAATTATTGATGATGTATTAATCGATACCCATCCAAACCCATTACGCGCGTATTGGGATGATGATTGTCTGGAAATTTTTATCGACGCCGACGCGTCTGGCGGCGATCACCTCAACAGCTATAACGCATTTGCTTATCATATTGCCCTCGATGGCAACGTGGTAGATATTGGCCCGGCCGATAATGGCGCGCAAGAGTTTGTATTACTCAACGATCACGCTACCAGCCGGTGGACGCGCGAGGATAGTGCACCCTATCAAATGACCTGGGAAGTGAGCTTTCGTGTGTTTCCTGACACCTTCCATCATAATAAGCCGGTGGCACCACTACAGTTAAGCGCCGGGCAGGTGCTCGGATTTATGCTGGCATATTGTGATAACGACGGCAGCGAAGAGCGCGAGCACTTTGTAGGCTCACATGCCATTACGCCGGTCGATGGTGATAAAAATCGTGGCTTTATTGATGCCTCAGTCTTCGGGCAAATTAAATTGCTTAAGTAGTGGCAGAAGACTTTTGCTGATACATAAGCATATCCACTTCATGCAGCAACGTCTGCAGATTATCGTGGGGAGCATCAAATATTTGGGCCCCCACACTGGCTGATAAAGGAATGTGTTGATCGTTTATTTTCAAAGCCAGGTGTTTCATGTGTTCACGAATGCGTTTAATTAACCGCTCGGCAATAGTGCGATTGTGACAATGACTCATGATCACAAATTCGTCGCCGCCCAGACGACCAACAATGTCTTGGGCCCGCGACTGGCGGTTTAAAATTTTGGCCACAATAATCAGTGCTTCATCGCCTACCTGATGGCCAAAATTGTCGTTAATCCCTTTAAAATCGTTTAAATCAATAAACATCAATACCAGCACCCCGCCTTTATCGGCGTGTGCTGCCAGCATCCCGTTGGCTGCTTCATCCCAGCCCCGCCGGTTAAGCACCGGGCATAACGGGTCGCTGGACGCAGCCAAAAATGCTTTCATTTTATCTTTTTGCAAACGTTTTACGCGTTCTGACGCGGCCAGCGCCAGCAGCAAGGCTTCCAGCGTGACGGCCAAAATGAGTGCGTAACGTTGCATAAACTCGCTCACGTAGGGCAAAAATATTCGGAAGGTCATGGCTGCAAGCAGCACAAAGAGCGCCATCAGCACCAGGCCAGCTCCGTGTACCTTACGGACATAGGCATAGCAGGCTGCGATAGTGATTGCGGTCATGCCTATTATAGTGAGAGGGCCCATAACAGCAGCTGTTACATTATGTAATGTGGTATCGGTGATCGCACTAACTATACCCAGTGTCAGCACGCCAAGCGCGCTAAGCCAGATTAGCTTATATTCCCAGCGCTTTAATATGAGTTTGAGATCCAGCAGCAGGCAAATAAACCGCATGGCGGTGAATACAGTGAGGCCGGCAAAAACACTTTTTAACTCGTGGCTGTGTAACCAATGCGAGTCGACGAACACAATCCTTAACATGCCCTCTTGTAAAATAAAGTACGCACCAGCACATAAGATATAAGCGCTGTAGGCGTAAAAGCCTGCGTTACGCAGGCTTCTGCCAATGAACCCGACGTAAATACACAGTGCAAGACAAAAGCCGCCGAAAGTACTGATGGTGAGAATGTGCAGATTATTGATGCGTTGAAAATCGCTGATGCTGCGCAGCGTTATGTTGACTGCACTGGGGTGGGCTGACCTGACGGTAAGCGCAAACTCAAACATTCCGTTTGGCAGCAGGTAAGCGGCGCGGGCACTGGATAGTGGCGTGAGACGCAGCTCATTTTTGGTGTGTAGTTCGACGCTGCTGATCGCGTCCAGCGGAAAACTCAGTACCTGCGATTGTGAAAGTTCGCACCGAAACCGAATGTTGGTGAATTCAGGGTTAACCTCTACAGGCGCATCAAGCCATTGAGACTGGGGTGATACCACGCGACAGTCTGCCATACAGAGCGTCGACAAAAGCAGTCCTGTAAGAGCTATTAACCAACGATAACCGGCATTGCGCATACAAATATAACTCGTCATCAACACAGCGCTGAAAGTCACTTATTCAGTCGCTGTGTTTTGCCAGAAAGATACAGATAGCATTAAAGGAACTACCCAGTAGAACAATTAGTGTATCGTTGCGCCGTTAACTTGTGAACAATAAACCGCTCAGCTCGGTGCGAGTCCTGCCAGGCTTACCATTAATCGCCACTCACGATTTGCACCTGAGCGATGTCAGTGTCACCTTTTATAACCTTATAAATGGCATCCTGAACCAGGGTGCGCATACCGTCCTGCATGGCCTGCTCTTTCATGGCTCCGACAGCCGCCTCTTTATACACCAGTGAGCGCAGTTCCGGCGTCATCCCGAGTAGTTCGTGAACACCGGTGCGGCCCCGGTAGCCGGTATCACCGCAGTCGTCACAGCCCTTGGCGCGGTAGAGTTCAAGCGGGGTGGTCAGATTGAGTTCATCAATGTAGGCCTCGCCGTACTGACGTCTTATAAACGCCATATCGGTGTCAGTGGCCTGATATTTTTCTTTGCAGTTGCCACACAGCGTTCTGATCAGTCGTTGGGCGAGAATACCCACACAGGCGTCCGAAAAGTTAACCGGGTCGAGCCCCAAATCTAATAAGCGGGTGATAGTTTCGGGGGCTGAGTTAGTATGCAGCGTCGATAATACCATGTGACCGGTGAGCGACGCTTCGATGCCGGCATGAGCGGTTTCTTTATCACGCATTTCACCAATCAAAATAATGTCTGGATCGGCACGCAAAAACGCCCGCAGCGCATTGGCAAAGGTAAAGCCAATTTTGGGGCTTACCTGCACTTGCTGCAAGCCCGGCTGGGTAATTTCAACCGGATCTTCGGCGGTCCAGATTTTTTTCTCCGGGGTGTTCAGGTAGCCTAATATGGCATGCAGTGTGGTGGTTTTACCGGATCCGGTTGGCCCCACGACCAATAGTATGCCATGGGGTTTTTTAATCATTTCTTCGAGACGGGCCATATTGGCCGGTGCCACGTTCATTTTTTCGATGGGCATGGCGCCACCGGAGGCCAGTATCCGCATCACCACGCCTTCGCCGGCCACCGTGGGGATGGTTGCAACACGCACTTCCACAAGCTGGCCGGTCATTTTAAAAGCCAGCTTGCCATCCTGAGGCACACGCTTTTCGGCAATATTAAGGTGCGACATTATTTTGATCCTGGCAATAACGGCGCTGTGGTGCGACGCTGGTACCTGGGTAATATCTCTGCAAATGCCGTCGATGCGCATTCTGACCCGGGTGGGGCCGCTTTTCTCGGGGTCGATATGGATATCCGAGGCATTCAGTCGTTTGGCGTCGTGCAAAATGCGGCTCACCAGCCTGACAACCGCTGGCGCGTCATCGGAGAGTTCGTCGGTGGACTCATCTGACTCCTCTACTGAGGTGCCGATTTCATCGAGAATTTCGCTCATTTCGCCGGGGCCGCTGCCACCTACCGAATCACCCAGGTATTGCAGTATGTGGTTTGGCAGGCCTACCGCAATATCGTAACTGTCGATGCCCAGCGCGCTCTCTATTTCCATCAGCAGTGACGCATTATTGGGCTCTGCCATCAGTACAATGGGCTTATCATGCGCGTCGGCGATCACCGCCACAAAATTGCGTTTTAAATAAGACGAGTTAAGGCGGCTTTCACTGTGATACAAGTGAAACTTTTCGGGGTCAAAACTAATGTAAGGCACCTGATAATGGATCGACAATGATGTGCCCAGCTTGGCTTCATTAATACGATACTCAGACATTAGCCGTTGCACCAGCTGTCGCATATCACTGCTGTTTTCCTGGAGCTCGTTTAACGCTTTCTCGGCAATCAGGTTTTCGTGGAGCAGTAAGTCGAAGGGGTTTTGTGTACCGCCTAACTCGTAACGAAATTTCTTGCCCAGAATGTCGTTAAGCTCGCGCGCAATGGTGAGATCCCGTTCGGTAAAAGCACCATTGTTTTTATTAATAATTTGCATAACCCCCATCATTACGCCGGCATTTAATATCGGGACGCAGAGGATGTTACGGGTTCTGAAGTCGCTGCTTTTATCAAATTTATCAGCAAAACGCAGGCGCGGATGAATGGCAGCCAGTTCTTCTTTATTGTAGGGGTCAGAAATTACCAGCGGCCGTTGTGACAATGCCACATAACCTGCGATAGAAAGCGGACTGATAGGCACCTTAATTTCGAGGGTTTCCTTACCGGTTTTAAAGCGTGCAACCAAATCCTGATGCTGCCGGCGGCGTTGAAATATACTCATACGCTGGGCATCAAAAAGGCTGAGTATCAAAGGCTCAAGCTCTTTATAGGCATCCAGTAATGTGGTGTGACTGTCCAGGACAGTATTCACGTTATCGAACACCAGCTGATTTTCGTTTATGTCTGACATACTCTACAACTAAATTAATAAGGCGCTTTACCAGTAATTATTCAGGATATCACTTCTCGTTAACAGGCCCTAGAACTTGTCTTACCGTTAACCATACTGCTAAACAAGGGCTTCGCTACCTACACCTTATACGCTGCGGGTCATTGCAGCAATACTGTAAAAGTAAGGTTTGCGCAGCAAATTAAAATTAACACCGCGATCTTGCAAGTATCAGCAGCTTAAAGGCGCCCCGGCACCGATAAACCCTTTCTTCGGTCAGTTACCGGCAGGTTGTTCTTTGCGTAACCTTAAGTTTGATTCACAGTCTTTTGCCGCAGCACGTCGCTACTTTGGGTGTCGTGCTACTGCCTCTTGAGTGTTGAAAGAATATGAGAATAATGCAGCCCGGTTCTTCGCCCGTTGATATTAAAAACGATGCGCAATTCATTAAAAAATGGCGGCCCCTAGAGGGGTGGTTAGTTGCTGACGGCGATGATTTTGTGTTGCCGACGCACCACCCTGTATTCGCGCGACAGTTTTACGCGTCATACTGCAGAAAGGCGCATCGGGACATTATTGTTACTATTATTTTTTTCGTTTTGATACTGTCGTTGCTGGTAACAAAGCCTGTCGAAGCTTCATCAATGTACCTGGTGGTTTTTGGCCTTTTATTTTTGTTTGCCGTGATCGATAAAAAGATGAGCACAATGTCTCTGCATAACTGTCAGCAAAAAGTAGAATTTCTGTACAATACTAAAACAGCTGTAAAGCATATGGCCGTCGCCTTATTGCCCTGCTTTATCGCACTCTTCGCAGTGCAAGTTTGGATGACGCATTATTTCGATGGGTATGAAAACCTTATTGTCCACGCAGGCAACTATTATCCTAACGTCAGTTTGATATCGTCGTGGCGATTCATTACCGGACCATTGATTCATGCAGATAGCCAGCACCTGATCATCAATGCAGTGTTGAGCGTGTTATTTGCTTCAATGATTCCGCGCGCAACCAGGAGAAACGTATTATCCCTTTTAATAGCGGGCGCAGTTGTATCTCATTTTTCAACATACTTATTTGCGCAGTATTTCCACTCATCCTTTGACGCCTTGTTGGGCATATCTGGTGGGTCGTTCGCACTGCTTGCCTGTGCCATTATTTGCTACTTGCGAATGCAACGTATTAACACGGCGCTCTCGCTGCTCGCTATTTTTGTGTTAAGTGAATTAAGCCTGGGGTTATTGTCGAATAATGTAAGCCATGTCGCTCATCTAAGTGGATTTTTGCTGGGAATAACAGTGGCGATTGGGGTATCGCCAGTTGAGAGCAGGCAGGTACGAATCAAAAGCTAACCGGGCAGGGGTGATTGCCAACCAATAAACCCTGGGCGCCCCCCTGTTGGTGCATACCCAGCGAAGTTGTTAAGCTGGTTTTGTACATACAAAGGAAATATACATTCGCTGGAGTTAAAGCCACTGACTAGCAGAAATCCACCCAAAAGATGGTTTAGGTGGTTAATATGCCGTGTAATGCAAAATAACCGCGATTAAAGCTTGCGCAGGGCGGGTAAATCTGTATAATTCGCGCCCACTTGCCCATCATAATACTTGCTGGAGCATGGTTTTCGACCGCAGCCACACTGCTTTTAGGGTGGCAGCCAAAGCTACAATAACGAACTAAAAAACGTAAGCGTAGCGGGCGTGTTAAAAACACAAACAAGATTCCGATTGGGAATCACTAGTTTATAAGCACATCTTTTCATCCCGGAAAAATTGGGAGTGAGAAGATGATTTTTTTGTTCTTTCGATTGGAGCTTAATCGATGCCAAATCAAAGAATTCGTATTCGTTTAAAAGCGTTTGATCACAAGTTGATCGATCAGTCTACGGCTGAAATCGTTGAAACGGCGAAACGTACTGGTGCTCAGGTCAGCGGTCCTATTCCACTGCCTACTCGCAAAGAACGCTATACAGTATTGACATCTCCACACGTAAATAAAGATGCGCGTGACCAATATGAGATTCGTACTCACAAGCGTTTAGTAGACATCATTGAGCCAACTGACAAGACTGTTGACGCTCTGATGCGTTTGGACTTGGCTGCTGGTGTTGATGTTCAAATCAGCCTGGGCTAACAAGAGAGGGTAATAACAATGGCGATTGGTCTAGTCGGTCGTAAAGTGGGTATGACTCGCATCTTCACTGAAGATGGTACGTCTATCCCTGTGACTGTTATTGAAGCGACCCCAAACCGTGTTACTCAGTTACGCACTGAAGAAACTGACGGTTATCGCGCGCTGCAAGTTACTGCAGGTACCAAAAAAGCGAACCGTGTAAACAAAGCTTCAGCAGGTCACTTTGCTAAAGCAGGTGTTGACGCTGGTCGTGGTCTTTGGGAATTCCGCCTGGAAGATAACGAAGGTGGCGAAATTGAAGTAGGCAGTGAAATCACTGTTGAAATCTTCAATGACACCAAAAAAATTGACGTAACTGGTACGTCTAAAGGTAAAGGTTTTGCCGGTGCTATCAAACGTTGGAACTTTAGTTCACAGCGTATGACTCACGGTAACTCTTTGTCTCACCGTGCACCAGGTTCAATTGGTCAGAACCAATCACCTGGTAAAGTATTCAAAGGCAAGAAAATGGCTGGTCAGCTTGGTAACAAGCAAGTGACTACGCAGTCTTTGGAAGTAGTACGTGTAGACGTAGAAAACAACCTGATTCTGGTTAAAGGTGCCGTACCTGGCGCAACTGGCGGCGACGTTGTCGTAAAGCCAGCTGTTAAAGCGTAACGTCTGGGGAGTGAACTGATGGAATTAACATTGAAAGATGCGCAAAGCGCTCTTGAAGTATCCGATGCGACCTTTGGACGTGAATTCAACGAAGCCCTGGTTCACCAGGTAGTTGTAGCTTACGGTGCAGGTTCTCGTCAGGGTACAAAAGCGCAGAAAACTCGCGCTGAAGTTCGTGGTGGTGGTAAGAAGCCATGGCGTCAAAAGGGTACTGGTCGTGCCCGTGCCGGTACAATCCGCAGCCCAATCTGGGTTGGTGGTGGCCGTGCGTTTGCTGCTAAGCCGCGTGACTTTGACCAAAAAGTTAACAAAAAAATGTATCGCGGTGCGATCAAAAGCATTTTGTCTGAACTGATTCGTCAGGACCGTCTGGTTGTGGTTGAGAAGTTCGGTGTTGATACACCTAAGACAAAAGCGCTGGTTGCTAAGCTGAACGAACTGGAACTGAACGATGTACTTATCGTGACGCCAGAAGTTGAAGAGAATCTGTTCCTGGCGGCACGCAACTTGTACAAAGTTGACGTACGCGACGTTGCAGGTCTTGATCCGGTCAGCCTGATTGCATTCGAAAAAGTGTTAATCACTGCCGATGCAGTGAAACAACTTGAGGAGGCGTTAGCATGAACGAAGAACGTCTACTGAAGGTGCTTAAAGCACCACATGTTTCAGAAAAGTCTACGCTGACTGCTGAAACAGGCAACACGGTTGTATTTAAAGTAGCTAAAGACGCGAACAAAGCTGAAATCAAAGCAGCAGTTGAGAAACTGTTCGAGGTTGAAGTGGATTCAGTTCGTACTGTAAACGTTAAGGGTAAAACCAAGCGTCACGGTATGTCTTTCGGTAAACGCAGCGACTGGAAAAAGGCCTACGTGGCACTTAAAGAAGGTCAGGACATCGACTTTGTCGGTGGTGCTGAGTAAGAAGGGGATTAGAAATGCCATTAATGAAAGCTAAGCCAACTTCTGCCGGTCGTCGTCACGTCGTTCAGGTTGTTAATCACGATCTGCACAAAGGTGCACCTTATGCACCGCTGCTGGAAAAAAACAGCAAGTCTGGCGGCCGTAACAACAACGGTCGTATTACGACACGTCATATCGGTGGTGGTCACAAGCAACACTACCGTATTATTGACTTTAAGCGTAATAAAGACGGCATCCCAGCAAAAGTTGAGCGTTTAGAATATGATCCTAACCGTTCTGCAAACATCGCATTAGTGCTGTATGCTGACGGTGAGCGTAAGTACATTTTGGCACCTAAGGGTATCCAAGCTGGTGATGCTATCCAGTCTGGTACAAACGCGCCGATCAAAGCGGGTAACGCTATGCCTATGCGCAACATGCCTGTAGGTACAACTGTACACGCGATTGAAATGAAGCCTGGTAAAGGTGCACAGATTGCACGTTCTGCCGGTGCCAACGCTCAGATCCTGGCCCGTGACGGTAACTACGTTACCTTACGTCTGCGCTCTGGCGAAATGCGCAAAGTATTATCTGATTGCCGTGCCACCATTGGTGAAGTCGGTAACGCGGAACATATGCTTCGTTCATTAGGTAAAGCAGGTGCGAGCCGCTGGCGCGGTGTACGTCCTACCGTTCGTGGTGTTGCCATGAACCCGGTTGATCACCCACACGGTGGTGGTGAAGGTCGTACGTCAGGTGGTCGTCACCCAGTAACTCCTTGGGGTACTCCTACCAAAGGTAAGAAGACCCGAAGTAACAAGCGTACCGATAAGCTTATCGTACGTCGTCGTAATAAATAATAGCGAGGATTCACCATGCCACGTTCTCTCAAGAAAGGTCCATTTATCGACCTTCACTTGCTGAAGAAGGTAGAGGCTGCAGTGGAAAAGAACGATCGTAAACCAATTAAAACCTGGTCACGTCGTTCTATCATCATCCCAGATATGATTGGGTTGACCATTGCAGTCCATAACGGCCGCCAACACATTCCTGTTCTGGTTTCAGACGAAATGGTCGGCCACAAGTTGGGCGAATTTGCGCCAACGCGTACTTACCGCGGCCATGTCGCGGATAAGAAAGCTAAACGTTAAGGGGTAGGAAGATGGAAGCATTAGCTAAACACCGTTTTGCCCGCACGTCGGCTCAAAAAGCACGCTTGGTAGCGGATCAGGTTCGCGGATTGCACGTAGAAAAAGCACTAGAACTGCTTACGTACAGCCCTAAGAAAAGTGCTGCGCTGGTTAAGAAAGTTTTGGAATCAGCAATCGCTAACGCAGAACATAACGAAGGCGCAGACATTGATGAACTGCGCGTCGCTAAGATCTTCGTTGACGAAGGCCCAACTATGAAGCGTATCAAGCCACGTGCCAAAGGCCGTGCGGATCGTATCTTTAAGCGCAGCAGTCACATTACTGTGGTTGTAGCGGATAACTAGGAGAAGATAATGGGACAGAAGGTACATCCTACAGGTATACGCCTGGGTATCAGTAAACCATGGACTTCAACCTGGTACGCTAATACCGCAGATTATGCAGATAACCTGTACAACGATCACCAGGTACGTCAGTACCTGACTAAACAACTTAAAAACGCTTCACTGTCTAAGATCGTGATTGAGCGTCCTGCTAAGAGCATTCGTGTGACTATTCACACTGCTCGTCCAGGCGTCGTTATCGGTAAGAAAGGTGAAGACGTTGAAAAGCTGCGTAACTATGTGTCTAAGCTGGCCGGCGTGCCTGCGCAGATTAACATTGCCGAAGTACGCAAGCCTGAGCTGGATGGTCAGTTAGTTGCTGATAGCATTTCCAGCCAGCTGGAACGCCGTGTTATGTTCCGTCGCGCCATGAAGCGTGCGGTTCAAAACGCAATGCGCCTTGGCGCAAAAGGTATCAAAGTAGAAGTTAGCGGCCGTTTGGGCGGTGCAGAGATTGCACGTTCTGAATGGTACCGTGAAGGTCGCGTACCACTGCACACTTTCCGTGCAGATATCGATTACGCGACATCTGAAGCGTCTACTACTTACGGTATCATCGGCGTTAAAGTATGGATCTTCAAAGGTGAGGTTCTAGGCGGTCTGCCTACAAACCAAGAGCCGGCTGCGCCAGCTCAACCTAAGAAGAAAGGCCGCAACGCTAAGCGAGAGGGCTAATCATGTTACAACCAAAACGCATGAAATTCCGTAAAATGCACAAAGGTCGCAACCGCGGCATGGCTGCGGGAAGCAGTGTAGCCTTTGGTACTTACGGACTTAAAGCGACTGGCCGTGGTCGTATGACTGCACGCCAAATTGAGGCTGCTCGTCGTGCTATGACTCGTCACGTTAAGCGTCAAGGTAAAATCTGGATTCGGGTTTTCCCTGACAAGCCAATTACTGAGAAGCCTCTTGAGGTTCGTCAAGGTAAAGGTAAAGGTAACGTTGAGTACTGGGTATGCCAAATTCAACCAGGTCGTGTTTTATACGAGATGGAAGGGGTTCCTGAGTCTCTGGCACGCGAAGCGTTTGAATTGGCAGCGGCTAAACTGCCATTTAAGACAACCTTTGTAACTCGGACGGTGATGTAATGAAAGCAGCTGAACTGAAAGAAAAAAGCGTAGAAGAGCTGAATGCAGAGTTATTAAACCTGCTACGCGAACAGTTCAACTTACGCATGCAGCACTCAACTGGCCAGCTTGAAAAATCAGACCAGTTGAAGAAAGTGCGTCGTAACATCGCGCGTGTTAAAACCATCCTGACTCAAAAGGCTGATGCGTAATGACTGAACAAAATATTCGTACAGTACAAGGTCGTGTGGTTAGCAACAAAGGTGATAAGTCTATCACTGTTGTTGTAGAGCGTTTCGTTAAACACCCTATCTACGGGAAGTTCATCAAGCGTACTACTAAGCTACACGCTCACGACGAAAGCAACGTGTGCAACGAAGGCGATACAGTAACTATTCGCGAATGTGCACCAATCTCTAAGACTAAGTCCTGGATGTTGGTTGACGTTGTAGAAAAAGCCGGCGTTTAATCGCTAGTTTTTACTAATCGTTATATAAAAGCCGCTCTTTTGAGCGGCTTTTTTGTAGCCCTCTACCGGCACCCATACCCGCCAAACCTGCTAACTTCAACCACTATCACCATCGCCATCGCGCAGCCACTATTCGCTATAAATTAATCAATACCAGTTATCGTAATGAGATTGGTAAAATAGATAAAAACTGCCATTAAGCAGGATAAGCGCTGTAATTTTGTTTGAACTACTTAAATATAGCGAATGGTTAGTTTAAGTAATTGATTGAACGCTCTATTAAAAATTAAGTTCTGCATAAAGGTGACTGTGTTAGGCCTTGTTTTACTCACTTAGCCTGTTAATTCGGATACTTCGATTATTCCGCCGTAATAAAAGCGTGCTGACTAAGTTGCTGTCACCCGCTGAACCAAGGGTTATCAGATGGATTTATGTAACGTATTGATTAATAATAAATAAATTCAAAAAGATCGGCGTTTGCCTGGTTGGTTCAAAAATAAACAGTTACTCAGTTTTCTATTGAACATGCAGTAATGCTATCACCGCCGTGGTGAATGCGCTCAAAAACGCATTCACCCTTTTACTGACCTATTTAACATCATGGCGGCGTAACCAGTCTCTGAGTATCGCTTCTGTAACCAGCGGCCGGTCACTGTAAAAACCATGGGCACCGCCGGGTACTACCGCGAGCTCAGCCCCCGGTGTTAATGACAGGTAGTCCTGAACCGTATCAATACGGGCTGAGTCGTACTGACCAATCATGAACAATGTGGTAGCCGGGTTAATATCGGCTAATAAGTGCGTCGCATCATAGTGTTGTAATACGCCGGTAGATGAAAACTCACTTGGGCCCCACATTTTTTTGTAAATAAGAGGGTTAAAGCCGTTACCGCCTACGCTTTCATAATAAGCCTGGGCGGCCTCAGAGCGGGTAGCAGGTTGGTAATGCTCAGAATACAGTACGGTGTACGCATTGCTGCATTCCTCGTCATCCGGCGGGGTGTCAGACTCGCATTTAACCAGGGTGTCCTGTACAGCCTGCGGTGCCGCTTTGACAAGCAGCTTTGCATCCATTATCCAGTGAGGCGTAGAAATAAAGGTACCGCCTAAAACGGTTGATACCACTTTGTCTGGATACTGCGCGGTATATTCCAGTGCCAGCGCTGAACCCCAGCTATGCCCCACTACGTGCCAGCGATCAATGCTGAGGGTTTGGCGAATTGTTTCCAATGACTCAACAAAGCGCTCAACGCGCCAGTTAGCCGGATTGTTAGGTTGATCTGATTTACCGCTGTCGAGCTGATCGTACATGATTACCATGCGTTCAGTGGCCAGCCCAAGCATACTCGCAAAGCCATTATGGGTGCCGCCTGGGCCGCCGTGTACAAAGATAACCGGCGGCTTTTGCTTGTGGCTGATGCCGTTTATACGCACATACACCTTGCCGCCTTCCACCGGCACCATTAACTCTTTCTCTGGTGGTGCAAAGGGGGCAGTTGCGCCGCTACTCAAACGGGGTAACGTAGCGGTAATGGTAATAAATAATGCGGTAAGTAAAGTTCGATTAAGAATCAACAGTAAAAGCCCTTAAGTCGGTGTTTAGTTAACGAGTATAAAAGTGTTTAAGGCAGGACTCCAGCGTACACTGCACCCCGCACTTCTTCCTGCAATCGCCCCCATATTAGCGCTGATATATTGTGAGGTTGATTCAGCGTCATATTCACTAGCCGTTATATTGGTAAACGTTAATATCTGCAGGGATGAAATACTCAAGGTGAGTAATTGTTAACCAGTGTGATTACTATTATAGTAATAATATAACTGAATTTTATTAAGCTACACAATTGTTTAGGGAAGAACATATGGCTGTAACCAAAACAGCACCGAAAGCCATAAGTCAGGATAGCCTGTTATTGTCGTGGTCTTTGGAGCAAGACCATCCACGCCAACCAATAGGTTTTACTTTTGACTCTGAGAAAACCGAAGACACACTCAGTAAACGCAAACTCGATCCAATATTATTAAGCGCGGGCGGTCACGTTGCTACCATCGCGCCTACCGGCACGGGTAAAGGAGTAAGTTGTATTATTCCTAACTTACTCAACTATAGTGGCCAAACACTGGTTGTTGATCCCAAGGGCGAAAACTACGCGGTAACCGCTGAATTCAGACGGTCGTTAGGGCATCGCATTGTAAAGCTAGACCCGTTTAACGTTACCCAAACTGGCGACGGCGATTCGCTAAATGCACTTGATCTTATCCCGGTTGATAAACCGGGGATGGCAAGTTTGCCAGATGAGTGCTTATCGCTGGCAAGGGTGTTGATTGAATTAGAAGGCAAAGATAAATTTTGGGACAGCAGCGCGCAATCGCTAATTGCCGTTATGATTGGTTTAACCGCAATAGAACATACCGACAATCGCAATTTATTGTCGGTGACGAAAGGATTGGGGGCAACATCCAAATCACTGTTTCATAAGTTTAGTGACTTTAACCAACGCACAAACTCACTATTTTCTGCATTAATTGCACCGTTGTTAAGCGCACCGCCAAATACGTTAGGCAGTATTCTTACCGTGGCACGGCATCAAATGAGTGCGTTTAACCATGGTGCTGCCAGCCAGTGTATAGAGCGAAGCAGTTTTTCACTGTTGGATTACATTGCCGGTAAACCTATGACGATTTACCTTATTTTGCCGCCGGATAAATTGCACTCGCACCGAAAATTGCTGCGCCTGTGGATTTCAACCTTTATAAAATTAGCATTAAAGCGTCAGGGCGCTCTGCCGCAACCCACGTTGATGATGGTTGATGAAACGGCGCAACTTGGCACGCTCGATGAGCTCGCCCAGGCTATTACCCTGCTCAGAGGGTATGGGGTGCAGCTATGGACATTCTGGCAGGATCTCGACCAGCTCAAACACTTGTACCCCGATCAATGGCGCACCTTGCTGAATAATTGCAAAGCGATCCAGGCGTTTGGTTTGCCCAATCGCATGGCGTGTGAGCAGGTAACGGCGATTACCGGTAAACCTGCCATTGCTGATGTACTCGATTTAGATCGCGACGAAATGCTGCTGCAGTTAGCCGGCGATGATGCCGTAGTAGCACAAAAGCCAAACTATTTAGCCGATGCGACGTTTGCAGGCAGGTTTAACCCCAATCCTTATCATACTGAGCATAATGCGAAAGGCTTTTTACCGGTAAACCCTCAGCGTATCTATGTCAGGAAACCTACCGGAGAACTGCCACCAGGCGTTAAAGCCTTGCCCGAACCATCGGCTAGTTTGTTTGCCACGGAGACTGAACCAGCCAAAAAAAGAACGGGCGGAGTACTAAAGCGGCGCTTACCTACTACAACAGACATAAAAGACGGGCAAACAGACGATGCCAGCAAAAATACCCCCTCAGACTCTGGCACTAAATAAGACGTTGCAAGTATGAGCCAGGTAATACATGTATGCATAGTAGGCAATGATCCAATTAGCGTACTTACCCCCATTATTGACACATCGATCCCCAGCGATCATGTTGTGCTGGCATTTCGAGAACATGACAGAGCCGCGTTTAATATAGTAAAGCGGGTAGCCGGTTCGCGTGGCTATAAGGTAACAGAATGGCAACTACCGGATTCGCACGATACCGCAGAGGCCAGCTTCAGCTTTCAGACATTGTTTGACCGATTCTGTGACGGTACTGCAACCGTGTGGTTTAACGCCTCAACCGGCAGTCGCCATCAAGTGCTGGCGGCGGTTGAAGTCGCCAGAGCGTATGCCGTAGATATTTACGTAATAGAGCCCGCGCTAGATAAGCTATTTTGGTTATCGCCCATGGACAGACCGTCGGTACCCGTAAAAGATAAACTTACACTCAAAGAGTTTTTCCAGCTTTATGGGTGCCGGGTTGAAAGCAGTCACAACCAGGGCTTGCCTCATGAATACGAGCAGGTAGTGTATGAATGGGCGGCCCGCGGTAACCTCCTTAAAGACGGGCTAAGTAGCCTCAACTACCTCGCCACACGGGCAAGTGGCAGCAATTTTGAATCGCCCGTATTAAACGCCAGAATGCACAAAAACCAGGCGCTGCAGTATCTCATTGGCACGCTCGAACAGGTAGGGCTGGTAACGTACCACAATAATGCCCTGCAGTTTTTAACAACCGAAACACAGCGCTTTGCCAATGGTGCGTGGTTAGAGTATTTGGTATTCGCGCAGTTGCGCGAGTTAAAAAAGACTCTGCCGGCGCTTCAGGATATTGGCCATGGCATTGAAGTGAGCCGAACGATTAACGGGCAAAAGGTGCAAAACGAACTGGATGGACTGGCACTGCATAACAATACCTTGCACATTATAGAGGTAAAAACCCGCCGCTTTGACCGCACAGAAGCTAACAAAACCTTGTATAAGTTATCGTCGCTCAGTGACCGACTAGGTGGCCTCAAGTCGCACTGTGCGTTGATCTCCTATTACCCGCTGCGGCACAGTGAGCTGGCCAGGGCTCACGACCTAGGCATACAGGTAATTGCCGATGGCGCCATACGGCACTTAAAACAAGCACTACAACAATGGATGGAGCAGCAATGACACTGTACGTGCTAAACAGCCCGGTATTAACCGATTACGGCAATTACACTTTTATCGGGCCAGTATCAGTGCCGCAAGCACAAGACTTGTTGCTTAAGCACGAGTTTGTGTCGGCCATTGGCCATCAGGCAACAGCTGACTTATTAAGTGCCATTTTAAACGTAGCCATTCCTCATAACCGCGTACATATAAAAATGAAACCGGGTGATCAGGCCTTGGTATTCCGGTTACTGAGCCGCATGCCAGACGGCGTAATACTCGATCAACATACCATTAATGAACAGCAATACGAGTTAGCAATACTCACCAGAACACTCGATTAGTGACAGCGTATTGTTGTAACAATAACTAATCGCCAACACTACGTGGGCCAAACAAACTACAGCTTTAATCAGCTGGGTATTTCCACAATTCTCTCGAACCATATTGAAGTTGGCAGTCGTCTCTACAGCTTTAATCAGCTGGGTATTTCTCACACGTTTTAGCTACAACTTACCCTGTAGATTGTAGTCTCTACAGCTTTAATCAGCTGGGTATTTCTCACACTATCAATTCTACTTCTAAAAAAACTGTGGTAAGTCTCTACAGCTTTAATCAGCTGGGTATTTCTCACTATTTAGCAGAAAATACGTTTGGTGAGTTATTCGGTCTCTACAGCTTTAATCAGCTGGGTATTTCTCACCTTCACCTGCCAAAGCTGACCTATCTTCGGGTGAGTCTCTACAGCTTTAATCAGCTGGGTATTTCTCACCTTCACCTGCCAAAGCTGACCTATCTTCGGGTGAGTCTCTACAGCTTTAATCAGCTGGGTATTTCTCACGCCTTATATTTTCCCTAAAGATGGATTCATAAGGTCTCTACAGCTTTAATCAGCTGGGTATTTCTCACAACCAAAGCACAAGGTAATGCGAGCAAGCAGATAGTCTCTACAGCTTTAATCAGCTGGGTATTTCTCACTTAGTGGTTGTTTTATGCTCGGGCTGCTCTGGTCTCTACAGCTTTAATCAGCTGGGTATTTCTCACGAAGGATAAAGAATGCTTATTTTTAATAAGTGTGTCTCTACAGCTTTAATCAGCTGGGTATTTCTCACAGCACCCTTTCGGGGCCAAATAAAACAACGCGCAAAGCGACACATTCGGCAAACCTACCTCTCAGTTTCATTGTTTATCCTTCTGTAAGGTCAATGTAAAGCAAAAAATGCGCTAACTCTTTGTTTTATAAGAGTGGCAAACCTTTAGCGCATAATTTTACTTTACCAGCCGTTTAATCGTTTGAAAAGGTTGAATTTCGTACTACTTCGGTGATGCCCTGGCGATGAGTGGCACAAAGGTTTGCCATGTGCGTACTTAGCTGACTAAAATTGCCGCAGGCCATTGCCCAATCTGAGCACCTGACAATGACTGTGATGCGCTTCGACAGCTTCGGCAAAGGCGGTAAAAACGAATATCGTCGCCCTCTTCCATAAAGGGTTTAAGGCAGCTTATTAAATCCTGTAACTGACTGACTCGTTTAAAGGCAACCTCAAAAACAGAGTATTGTACTCTGTCACCGTATTCTAATAAGGCCTTGCCTACATTACGCCGGCTTCTATCGTCGCTGATGTCAAAACACACTGCGTAGATAATCATCGGGTTCGCCATACATTAAATTCACCTTTAGCAAAACATTGCTGAACCAGCGACAACGCTTGCTGGTACAAGTGCTGGTGGATCGATGCGGGCTGCTGCGAAGCCAATGACTTCACAGGTGTCTCCAGTATGTTGAGTAACTCTGCTAAAAACAACGCCTTTGCTTTTTGAGACATACGACAACCATTATCGGTATGAGTAAAGTCAGCATCACTGAGCTGGCGTCGATTCACCAATTTAAGTACACAACGTTCAACTAAATGCCGAAACGGTTCCATCAAATCTGATGCAAGCGCGGCGTGGCTGCCTTTGGGTTGGTGGTAAACCCCTTGCCAGGGCAACAGTCTGACACTGCGCAAAATACTATCACTGTAACCGTATAGCAGAGTGTAACCGAGAGATAGCAACGCATTAGCAGGGTCTGGCGGCGGTTGGCGCTGCCGACGTTGAAAGCCCATCCATTCTGGTAATATATCGCGTAACGCGGCGAAATAAATCTGTCCTGAGGCGCCTTCGTATCCTCTTAACGTTGCAATACTGCTGGCGTGTTGGATCTGATAAGTACGATCAGCCAGTAACTTGCCAGAGGGGTGCTTTTGTTTACGCAACAGATTCTGACAATGGCGAACCCTGGCCATTACCAGCTGCCGGGCAATGTGCAGCTTTACGTCATCACTGAGGCATTGCTGGTAGTGCCACAGCGTTTGGTCGGCACTATTGGTGTCGGCAGCCTGACTCACGCCAAGGTATCGCCCCATTGCAGTGGCATAATGCACCGCGATGTTGTTTTCAAGTAAGTGATGTAAACAGTAACTGGTAACTTGATGGTGACCAAACAATATTATGCTGGCAATGCCGCTAAAAGGCTGATTAACGATTTGTTCGCTCTCTCTGTGCACGATCAGGCGCCGTTGCTGACTGTGCAAAACACAAGCACTACCAGTAACACATAAAACCGTTCCGAGTGACGTTCGCTCTCCGGTGCTATTCGTAAACGCTAAATCAGGCGCAACAGCGCTGGCGAATTTCATAGCTATAGGCGTTTTTGCAGCAACTACGCTTACCGGCGCGGGATCGGAGGTAGAAACTGGTTTGTATTCTGAATCATGCTTATGAGCTACAAGCGGTGCCTTATTGTCGTGCGTATTGCAGTCAGGTTTAACCGGTATACTCGTTTTGCGTTTGTTAACCTCTTGCTGTGCATAATAGCTGGCAAGCCACGAATCGGGGGCGATTGCTGGCCCTGAGCCATATGATTTCGTTTTACTTTCAAGCGCGAGTTCACCAACAAATAAATAACCAAGAAAGTGAAAGCCCTTATCCAGATGTGTGATTGCTGTTTTATTTTTATTTAATGTCAGGCCATGCTCAGCCAACGACTCGGCAGCTGCAGCTTGGGCTAAATGCGCCCGTTGCTCGTTTTTGCACAATACAATAAAGTCATCAGCATAGCGTACTAACCTAAACCCTTTGCTTTGCATATCGTTGTCGAAATCATCCAGTACCAAATTAGCCAGCAAAGGGCTTATAGGACTGCCCTGAGGAAGACCTTTGTCACGGACAATCCGTTGACCATAGTAGTCAACGGGTGCAGCCACCCACGCCATAATAGTTTTTACTAAATCAGAGTCCTGATAAACGCCCATGAGTCGCCTGGCAATATGCCGATGATTAACTGAATCAAAGTAACTGTTAATGTCAGACTCAAACACCCATTTATAGCCTTGTTGATATGCTTTACGGATATCTAAAATGGCATTTAAACGCGAGCGATTTGGCCGGTATCCATAGCTACAGTCATACATTATGGCTTCCAGGCTGTGCAATAAGCCTTGTTGCACCACGCGCTGCAGTACTTTATCGCGCAAAGGCGGAACGGCTAATGGCCGGTACTTTATATTTTCTGCATCAGCCCCTGCTGCTTTTTCTATTACACGGCCTTGCAAGGCGGGAACAGAGTATGTGCCACTGCCAAGTGTTGAAAGGTCGTATTGCACTTGCTCAGCGCTCGGTAGAGTCTCTAGCTTGGTTGCGTGGCTTTTTTGTAACGCTTGGTGGATTAGTCGGGGGGCCTGTAAGTGCTCAAGCCAGCTTTTGGCTGGTGAAGGCCGTGGCGGCAATATTAGCGCTTCGGTTAGCAAGCAGAATCGCCCTAGCCCAAAACTGCGGTTTTGGCCAATGCCCAGCCAGGATGCCAAAACAAGATACTCTGCCCACTTTGTGTCCCACTTTTTGAATAGCAAATTAGCTTGTCCGAGCATTCCACCACAATATTTGCTGCGACCGGGTTTACTGCTGTATTGATTATCGAGCCAAAACCAGTGCTCATCATTTAGTACCACACCGGTTACCGGAGGGCAGGCAGTGCGGCCCCGTTGAGTATGTTGATGTATTAACGTATCTAACCCTGTATATACCCGCTCCAAGAGCAACTCAGCAGTTATATCCTGCGCATCACGACAAAAACGCGCCTCCCCTTTACTGTTTTGCCTCATCGCGATTGGTTTAAGTAAACGACATGGAGCACTAAAACGCCAGGTAAGTGAGTGATGTTGCCGTAGTACTAATGCGTCAGCCTGCACGTGCTCTAATGTTACAGGGCTTAAGTGTTGAGGCGATTGCACCACACGCCCTGAGAGTACGTCGGTCAACTCAGTTAGTACCAGATTATTGTTGAATGCGGCATAGTCAGGCAACACCCTAGCAGACTGAGGTAATGCCTGCAGCTGACTGAACAAGCGCGTAACCAAAGTATAGGGAGGATTGCTCAAGATAATACGTAACTGGTAATAGTCGCCTTTTTGGTATGACACACGGCTGGATTCCGGCGTATCCAGGCATAGAAAGCGCGATAATTCTTCGTCGGTTTGCAATAAATTTCGTAACCATGCATAAACCAATGGTTGATGAAACGGGGAACAGTTAACGTCTTTGAGCCATTGAAGTCGAACATCCACTACGTATAGCGGTAATAGCGCATCAAGGGGCAGTCCGTTGTCAGTCATAACGCAATCCATGTCCAATAATATTTGACAATAATGTCTATTTGTCAGTACTTTATCAACTTGTGTTGAAAAAGTGTTCAGTTTTGCCATTGTTGAACCGACATTTCATTGGCTGAATTACACTTTCATTTGGACGGAATCATAAACCAATCGTAGGGAAGCGTATAATGACGAACGTTAAGTCAACTCTCACCGAGATCGGCTTTGTTTTGTTATCAATTCTGTTAGCACTGTCAATCGGCTGGTTTTCGAAATCATTACTGCTGTTATGGTTTGGAGAGCTGGTTTCCATTGAGCCAAATAATTTAATCGATGTTTTACAGTATGCCGTCATTGGCTTACTGGTTTTTTTATTGATTAAACTTTTCAAAACTAATCAGCTTCTGCTTGATAAGAAGCGCGCCTTCGAAGAAAAACAAGGTAAAGCCTCTGGTGCCATACTCTTATATGTATCAATAGCGTTGTTTGTTGTTGCGTCAAATTGGCTAAGCGACGCAAGCTATGAAATGTTAAATGAATATTTACAAGTAAAAGTGAGTGGTTCAACATACTGGCATTGGTTAGGTTTAGCACTGGTATTGTTTGTATCAGGCCTAATTCAAAGCTGGCAAAAAGCGCCTCGTAAAAAAGCATTTTGGAAGCGACCACAGCCTTATTGCGTAGCTGCTGTAGTTCCTGTCCTAATCGGGCTTCTGGCCTTAATAGACATGTTTGTTTATTCTTTTTCAACTAATGCACAAATTACTGCTATCTATTTATTACTTGCAGTCTTTGTTGGCCTGCACGTATTTTTGCTTATTAAACAGCACAGTACACCTCGCAATTTAATTAGCAATAAAAACGCCATTGGAGATTTTAAGCACATGGTGTTGTTTATTTCGGCACCAATGCCTTTTAAAAAGTCTGAAAAATATGATTTAGCGGAGGACGATAAAGCGCTAAAAATTATTTGTGCAGCACTACTAAAGCAATCAAATATATTTGCTGATAATAAAAATAAATATAAAGACACCAGAAAGTGTATAGCTCTCCGCAAAGGTATAGTAAAGAAAACCGTTAATAACGTGCCTAAGGTTGAAGAAATTGCAGGTGTGCTGGCAATGGTTTTAGCGCTTCGATTGTGGCTTGGTGATAATGATGAGGTGGCAACGCCAGACGAGATAGATTTTGATAAAGTAGAAAAGCGCCTTAAGTCTTTAACTGATTCTGTCAATCGCGAAAATACTAAAGGTCACAATAACCCTATTTTGCTCTGTCTTTTTGTTGAGCTATTTGAGTTTATAGTCCGCCCAGCCTGCCACAACTTTACTACCAGCTTTAGTGAGCTTGTTGGTATTCATGATGAGTTAAATAAAAAGCTGGAGACTTTAGATGGTACACGGTCTGAACGCTCAGTTTGGCGCATGCCATTGCTGGCCCTCGAACAACATTTGAATAAACCTGAGTGCAAACTGGAAGCCTGTACTTTAGTCTTTTCCAAGGACCGTGAAGCACGCAACGCGCACGGTAATAAAAAAGATGGAAGCCATGTTTGGGCTCCAGAGTTTTGTGCACTCATTCAAACTTTTTTTAGTTACATGAAGCTCAGGGACGACAGGCTAGAATGGTTTTACTACCACTCCAGTGAGGAACAACAGCCAGAAGAAAAAAACCTGCAGTCATTCAGTTTTAAAGATATTAGATCTATTTATAACAATAACACCAATCGCGGCGTTGCGTTTCATGACTTACAAGATTGCCGCAACGTAATTGTGGATATTGTTAAAGAGAGTGAGTTTGACCCTAAAGCAACCGTGGTTGACTTTACCAGTGGCACAAAGGTGACATCTATTGCTGCGGTACTGGAAACTACCAGCTCGGACATTCGTTCTCAGTATGTCGATACTAATAACTATGACATCAAGCTATTTGATTTTCGCTATTACAGCCTGGAAGACTTTTTTGGTTAGTAGCAAAAAGATACTCCGGTCATTGCGTCATAAGGATATGTACTATGGAAGACACTGCAGCTAATACCAGTAAACACCCCACGCTTTTGCAACGCATCAAAGAGCGTGCTAACTGTTACAGCGCTGAATTTGAACTGACTACAACCGCTCTAATATTTGGCGGGCAAAAAGACTGTGAACTCCGGGAGCCCAGTGTAAAAGGGGTGCTGCGATTTTGGTGGCGTGCGTTGTACTGGGCAAAGGTACGCAAGTACCTTATTGACATAGAAGAGATATCCGAACCAACACATGACCAAATCCTGTGTCGGTTACATGAGCTGGAAAAGTTAATTTGGGGCAGTGCTACCGAAGACACGCAGGCTTATAGCGGTAAATCTTGTGTATCACTTAAAATACACCGCCCTCGTAGCTGGCATTACAACAACCAAATGGATTTGGAGCCAAGAGATCCGCTTGCGCACTTAATAGGGCAACAGCATGCGCCGTGGAAAAAGAACAAGAGTAAACATGAGATAGCCACACCTAATCTGGCTGGTGGGCAACAGTTTACATTGCGGCTATATGTTTATCCGAGGCGTTATCTGCAACACCCTTTGTTTAGCAAGCATTTTAGCATTGAAGAGCATATTAGCTTAGCCGTTGCCTGTTTAGGCACATTTGGTGGTATCGGTGCCAGAGCACATAATGGACTGGGGTCATTAAACTTACTCAGCTTTACTGACGCTGCTAACACCAATTGTACTGATCAGGCCATAGCTGAACTTAAATCTCACATAGAGTCAGCTCAACTGCAGATTACTGAATTGCCGCCCATTCCCGCTTTTTCGAGTTACACACAGCATAAAGGTTTTTTTGAGAGCCAGGGCGCAAACCGCAAGGCCGAAGAAGCCTTAGCCGTTTTGGCAAAAGAGTATCAATACTGCCGTCAAAGCTATCAAAATCAGGAATTGAGTGATTTTGCGAATTGGGCTGCCACGCATCAACAACCAGCGCAAATTCCCGACAGGTTTTATTTAGGACTTCCTATTGTTTGGAAGGTACCCCAAAATAGTTTTACCAGCTTAACTCAAGACTATCAAATAAAGGGGGCGTTGCCTGGTCATGACAGGCGAGCGTCTTTATACTTTCTTCATATACGCAAGCATGAAAATGGTTTTTCTCCCGCGGTGTTATTGCTGGGCTCTCAATATGGATGGGTGAGTGCCAGCCACGACACATTGAGGGCGAAATTTACGATAAATGGCCTTCCTAAAGATGTAAAACACTATGAGCCAGAATTTAGCAATGCAGATGCCTACATAGCGAATGAAACTTTTGTCAAAAACTTAATCAATCAGTTGGGTATTTAAGATGGCCGAAAAAAACAAGGAACAGTGCTTTTTCCATTTTTCTATTGGCCCTGTACATCGCTTTGTTACCCAGGCTCGGCGCACCCGTGATTACTGGGCGGGCTCATTTTTATTGTCGTGGTTAACGGCAGTTGCAATGCGAGCCGTTGAGAAGCAGGGGGGAACTTTAGTTCTACCCTTGTTGGACGAGCAATTTCGGCATGCAATGGCAAACCCGCTTGAGCCAGGACCGCGCATAGCGCGTTTACCTAATCGTTTTAGCGCCAGTTTTGAAGGTAAAGCTGAAGATAGAGTCAACGAATTTACCCAGGTTGCTACAACTGTGCGTCAAATGTGGTTGTTTTTATGTGAGCAGGTTTGGGCGCATAGTGTCTCGCCTGCATTTCAGGGCGATACACCAGTTAGCGCACAACTGGTGTGGGAACAGCAAACAAAGTCCTTTTTTGATATCCGCTGGGTTGCAACCCCTACTTTAGCTGAAGGGCATTCAGCGATGGCTGCGCGTTCCGGGTGGCGCAACAACACACTGCAAACAGGAAATACTGCCAACGGGCTACAATGTGCTTTAATTCAGGGCCTGCAGGAGCTCTCTGGTTACACCGAAAATGGCAGGCACAGCAGTCTAAAACGCAGGGCAAAAGAAGAATTCTGGCAAGTACTTCGCAACTATCGTTTTACGGATAGTGCACGCCCCATCCCTCTTACTTATGATCTTCGAGAAGGGGAGTTTTTATCTGCCATCGCGTTCATAAAACGTCGCTTTATTTATATTTTTGATGATCTGCTGTTAACGGCAGACATAGAAGAACGGCTCCAAAATCCGTCATCAGTAGGAAGCTTACGAGAATATTTATCGGGATACTGGAATAAACTGGCGAGGAAGCCCATAGAGCAGGATTCTTCGACTCCGGAACCAAGTGACTACGATATTAGTGGTTGGCGTATTCAATCTCGTATCCCGTCTCTGGCATACATTGCTGCGTCCGACTGGTTAAAGCGGGTAATTATCAAAATTGATAGCATTAATGATAACGACATTCGCCAAAAATTGCTGAGGGACTGGGCGGAACTTGCAAGAAGCTTTGGCCAAATGGTTACAGACAATGCACGAAAAGAAGATAAAAATGTTCTATGCGTATTAAACAGAACAATTGGCACTTGTAATCATCAGGATGTAAGCGATGTATTTGCAGACATCGTTGGTTTGGATGGTACGGCTTTCTATAAAACGGAGTTAGTAAATAAAAATAACTATTCTGATTTGATGCCTGAACAGTTTAATAGATTGAGTAAAGCGCCAGTCAGTAACCTAACAAACTTATACTCAGAATGGCTTACACCATCACCTTATTATGCTCTGTTAGCCATGGATGGTGATAAGTTTGGTGATTACATCACTTCCAATCTTTATAGCGCTAAATCCAAAAGTGATGAAAATATTGAAGAGTTCAACCAAAAGCTTAATGCTTTTACCCAAAAAGCAGAAGCAATAGTTGAAAGTCATCATGGCGGCTTTTTGGTATATGTGGGGGGCGAAGATATTTTAGCGCTATTACCGGCAGCTAATGCGTTAGCCTGTGCCTGTGACCTGCGCGAGCACTTCTGTCAGACTTTTAGACAGAACCAGAATCTTTCAGTTTCTGCAGCCGTGAACTTTGCCCATTTTAAAGTTCCTTTTGGAAAGATGATCCGTGAAACCGAAAGTATGCTGGGAGATGTTGCAAAAAATCAAGCCGGCCGGGACAGCCTGGCGGTTAGTCTTTGGAATCAGGGTAATTGTCAGTTTCAATGGTTTAGCCGCTGGGATTCTATACCTCAGGATGCTCAATCGGAATTATCCTATGTATACTCGCGCTCGAACTGTAATGAAACTGACTCACCAAGATCACTGATAGACAATAATTCACTGCGAATAACTCAGTTATGCGACCAAATAAGGGAATTGAAAATAAGCCGTCGAGGGCTTTATCAGGCGATTCGGAGGCTCGAAAACAGTAATAGCATTACAAAAAGACCGTTTGGCATATCCCGTGAAGAACTGCTCGCGCCCAATATTACGCCACACAATCAGAAACTGGATGCCAACATACTTAACAGCCTAATCGAAAATGATTTTGCACGAGATGCAGAAGGCGCTGATCGTTTGGCACTTAAGGGGTTTGCCAAGGCTTTAATTGATTTTAGTCAATGTCGTATTGGAGTAGAAATAGTAAATAACGATAAAACAAAAAGCTTAACAACTCGAATCTGCCAAGGGTATCTCAATCCTGAGGCCATTAAGTTTTTATTATTTGTGCTAAGCGATTATAAAGAGGTAGAAGCATGATTCACCGCCAGATTAGCCTTACCCCCTTAGACAGTTGGTTTTTTCGTGATGGCAGAAACCACGAAGAGCTTGGCGGTTTAGAAATCAATAGTCTGCCTTTACCAAGTCAACGCACGCTATATGGCGCATTACGCGCAAAACTGTGGGATGCCGTACCCGAAGAGTTGCGTTCAGGATCGCTTTTTGATCCAACAGAAGCATTTAACCAGCAAGTATTAATTGGGCCTGCAACACTACGATTTACTGATACAGGCCCGCTGTATTGGCCTTGCCCGATTGATTTAATTCAATTTAAGACTACAAAGTCAAAATACGTTTATAGTTTTGCTAAGTGGTATCAAGAAAAAAAGCAACTCAATAAAAGGCTGCAGAAAAAATTAAAGCTACAAGCGGAGCAAGCATACCTTACTACCATATCTGATCTTGGACCTGTGCCTTTCTTACATGCAAAACCAAATGACGATAGTGACAAACGGTGTGCTCATCAAGGGCAAATGCTCAAATCAATAACACTTAGCAAGGAGTGGTTTACTTCTGACGCGAGAGGTTTGAAACCTGACAATTTTGAGAGTTTGGCAATGTTTATCGAGCGGGAACTCAGATTAGGGATTGAGCTTAAAAATCGAGTAGCCGCTGACGGCCAGTTGTATGTTACTCAACATATTCGATATAACGAAATAGGTAATAAACAACAGGGTCGTAAACAATTGAAGCTGGTACTGATCATATCTTTTGCTGAGAAGGCTGTTTGTGAAGCGTTTGAAAAAAGTGTATCGCAGCAGCCGGTTATTCGATTGGGCGCTGATGGGCGGGGTGCATACGTAGACACTTCCGAAGTTAATAACGACCTTTGGCCTTCATTGCCTGACCCTGCTGTTTCCTCAGAGCCCTCCAGAGCAAAAGGTAAAGGAAAGAACAGCAAAAATAACACTAATTCTTCTCAGCAGCTTATGGTGACCTTACTAAGCCCGGGTACCTGGCAATGTGATGCCGGTTATGGTTTCTTGCCCGGAACCGAATCGAATATTGGCGGCGGTGTTTGGCAAGGCTCCTGCTCAGTTCGGATGGATAACCACCTCGAAGAAAAGACGTCGCTGGATTTTACATTATTGAGTGCTCTGGTCGATAAGCCTTTTTACGAAGGGGGCTGGGATATGAGCGGAAAAGGAAAACCCAGAGCAACCAGAATGTTTTACCCCGCAGGCAGTTGCTTTCTGATTGAAGCCAATCCAGAAAGTTGGAGTACGCTTCAAGGTGGTTTTATTGGGGATTTAAATCACATGGGCTATGGCAAAATTGCAATCAAGCCCTTTAAGCAAGGACAGTAACATGAATCAGTTTATTACCCTTTTTGCCGAAACCTATATACACGCTGGCGCTGGCATAGGAGCGGGCTTTGTTGATTTACCCATTATGCGCGAAGCTCATACCGATTGGCCGTGCATATTTGGTAGCGCCATAAAAGGAGCGTGGCGTGCTCATGCCGTAAACAAGCTTAAAATGAGCGATGGCGGCGAGCTTAATGATGACCTGATAAATGATTTGTTTGGGCGTGAAGATGCAACGGCAGCAGGCAATATGCTGGTGTCAGATGCCAGGCTACTCTGGTTACCGGTACGAAGCCTGACAACCCACACGCTTTGGATAACCTGTCCCGCAATATTGCGGCGTTTTAAGCGTGACTTATGCCGGGCAAGTGATAGCGAGTTAAATTTTACCGAGCCCTCTGTTTTTGAGCCGGATAGTGTCATTGTTTCAGAGGAACTGGCTAATCGCGCGGATCAAAACATGCTGTATATAGAAGAACATGGTTTTAAGTGCAAGAACGATCAATTGTCACTCTTTAAAAGTTTGACTGAGATGCCAGAACTAAAACAATTCAAAGATGAAATAGAGCGAAAGTTAGTAATATTGAGCGACGATGTATTTGCACACTTTTGTCGTACTGCTACGCCAGTAACGCCCCATATCAAAGTAGGTAAGTACGACCCGGATGCTCAGAAGCGCCATGACAATAACCTTTGGTACGAAGAAACATTACCACCTGAAACTATGATGTATCTCACACTTAGTTTAATGAACAAAGAAAATGATACAGAATTAAACACGCTGCTGGAAAGCTCTTCATACTTGCAAGTTGGTGGGAATGCAACAGTTGGCATGGGTTGGTTTAACGTTTCTACTGCTGAAGATGAAAGCGCTGGTCGAGGAGCACATCATGACAATTGATAATCGCCAGCAAAAACTAGCCAGACACGTATGGGAATGGTTGGAGGGCAAGAAAGTAGATACTGGTAAAATTTCAAACACCGCTAATGGTCTCCCTGCCATGTTGCAGAACGGCGGATTAATTCAGACTATTGCTTATCTTCGTTCTAAACACCCTTATGTGAAGGGGGCAAACGTCGACAAAGGGGATAAAAAACACTTCCTACAACTCGCTACTTTTTTGCTTGTGCAAACAAAGTCGCCCGAGGTGTTGGGCGAGCAAGAGTGGAGCGAGGAGAACTTTAAAGAATTGTTTTCATTAGATTTTAATCAATTACGTATTCGCGAAGCGTACGCCCGAAGTTATCTCGACTGGATTAAACAGCTGGCTAGATCAACAGCTAACAGTGACACTACATCGGCCAAAGCACAATAAGGATGTTTGAACATG